>JAIPKB010000181.1 GCA_021733795.1 Akkermansiaceae bacterium
TTGGCATGGATCCAACTCATGGCTGCGGTGAAAAAGACATCGGTGCAGAAGCCGTGGGTTTTGACGAAACGGCCGTTGTGGCGGATGACCGGATCGAAATACTTGTTGTGCGGAGCATCGGCATTCGAGCAGTTGTAGGCCTGGCCGATCCCGCCGGCCCCGTGGATGAATGCCTCGTCGAAGCCGCGGTGGTTCGGCTGATAGGGCTCTTCGTCGCCGAGATGCCATTTGCCGAAGACCGCGGTGGTGTAGCCGACGGTCTTGAGCACCTGGGGCAGGATGGTTGCCTGAAGGGTCATGCGGTCCCGCTCGATGATCGTGTGGGTGATGCCGTTTTTCATCGGATGGCGGCCGGTCATGAGTGCGGAGCGCGTCGGCGAGCAGGTCGGGCTGACCAGGAACCGGGTGAAGCGGACGCTGGTGTCGTGGAGGGCGTCCATCTGGGGCGTCTTGAGCCAGCTGTTGCCGTTGCAGCCGACCGGTCCGAACCCTTGGTCGTCGGTGAGGATGAGGATGATGTTGGGGCGGGCCGGTTCAGCGGCTTCGGCGGAAGCCGCGCGCAGACCGCAGAGGGTTGTCAGTGCAAGAACGGCAAGGAGTGGTGTTCTCATGATAGATCGTGGAGGTGTTGGAAGTCATTGTCTGCCCATGAGTTTCAGCATGGTGGTCGCGAACCCGTCGCCCAGGCGGATATGCCCATATGCACTTCCACCGGCATCGGGTGGCTCAAGTCTCTACGGGGCGCGCGTGATCATTCCTACAACCTTTTCCCGCATCGACCTGCTCCCGATCCTTGGCGTCCGGGCTCCGCGACTGATCCACCCGCGGCCCCGCCCCACAAATAGGCGCATTGAATTTGCCCGCCCACGGTGCCGTCGGCGGCAGTCAGGCGCGATCCGGACAGGGGAAAAACCTACCCAGAAGGAAGGACGGTTGCGGTAGGAAAAATCTGAGAAATGACATCACGAAGCAATCGATAGAATGCCCAGCTCCCGCCCGTATCTGGCTTGGGCCTTGCGATGAACGAAAGCAATCGATCCGCTTGCAGTCCACCACGGTCCGCCACCCGACCCGTGATCATGAATCTATACCCACGCCGAATCCTTGGAATCATCGCCAGCCTATGCGGCCTGCTGTTGCCCATGCCATCACGTGCCGCCGCGCCGATGAATGTGCTGGTCCTTTACGCCGACGACTGGCGTTTCGACACCCTCGGTTGCGCGGCCAATCCGGTGCTGAAGACGCCGAACCTCGACCGCCTCGCGGGCGAGGGGTTCCGTTTCACCGAGAATTGCGTCACCACCTCCATTTGTGGCGTGAGCCGGGCGTGCTTGTTCACGGGGCAGTGGATGTCGCGCCACGGCAACCCCGGGTTCAAGGCGTTCAAGACCCCGTGGGCGGAGACCTATCCCGGCCTGCTGCGGGCCAACGGCTATTTCGTGGGTCATGTCGGCAAGTGGCACAATGGCAAGTTCCCTGCGGAGAACTTCGACTTTGGCCGTGCCTACCACGGCAAGCATTGGATCAAGCAAGCGGACGGTACGCCTATCCACGTCACCAGGAAGAATGAAAACGACGCGCTGGAATTCCTGCGCACCCGCCCGACGGACAAGCCGTTCTGTCTCACGCTCGCCTTTTTCGCCACGCACGCCGAGGACGGCAACCCCAAACAATACCTGCCTCAACCGGAGAGCATGGAGCTCTATCAGAACGCGACTATCCCGGTGCCGAAAACCGCGACGGACGAGGCGTTCCGCAAGCTGCCACCCTTCATCGCCAACGAGAAGAACGAGGGCCGCGTGCGCTGGCATTGGCGGTTCGACACGCCGGAGAAATACCAGGAGATGATGAAGAACTACTTCCGCCTCGCGAGCGAGGTGGACGCCACCTGCGGACGCGTCGTCGAGCAACTCAAGCAGCAGGGGGTGCTCGACAACACCCTCATCATCTTCACCGGCGACAACGGCTACTTCCACGCCGAACACGGCCTCGCGGACAAGTGGTATCCGCACCAGGAAAGCATTCGCGTGCCGCTCATCGTGCGCGATCCCCGCATGGCGGCGGCAAAGCGTGGCGGCACCAATGACGATTTCACGCTCAACGTGGACCTCGCGCCCACCATCCTCGCCGCCACCGGCATCAAGGCACCGGCCACCATGCAGGGACGTGACATCGCACCGCTCTATCTCGCGGCGGTGAAACCCGGGTGGCGGGCCGAGTTCTTCTACGAACACGCGATCATCGGCAGCGTGAGCATGATTCCCGCGTCCGAGGCGCTCGTGCGCAAGGACTGGAAGTATTTTTACTGGCCGGACTTCAAGCTTGAGCAGCTCTTCCATCTGGAAGCCGACCCGTTCGAGGAAAATGACCTCGCCCAAGATCCCGCGCTGGCCGGGCGCCTCGCCGAGATGCGGACCCGCTTTACGGAACTCAAGGCTGCGGCAAAATGATCGCTCCCCACTTATCGAATCACCTTGAACTCATGAAACATCACACAAAGATAGTGGGAATGGCCAGGATTCTAGTGGCGCTGGGAGTTTCCTGCGCCGCAGGCGCGGACACGGAAAACACGCCGCCCGCCCAGCCGTTGACCCTGTGGTATCAGCAGCCGGCCGCCGACGCCAAGCCCATGAACCAGGCGCTGCCCATCGGCAACGGCCGGCTGGGCGCGTTGATCTTCGGCTCGCCGCAGCGCGAACGCCTCAGCTTCAACGAGGATGCGGCAATCTCGATCCAGATCACCATCGTTCACCGCCGGACAAGTTTGGCTTCTTGCGCCACAGTCCGGACACCATTCGGTGCGTGAATCGCGAGCCCACCAGGTGGTCGCCGAGGGTGCCGACAACTACCCGCGAGGGCGCGGGTGCTCCCCTTTGAAGGAGTTCTCGATCCATTCGGCGACCCTGCCGAAGGTGCCGGGCTGGGGCGGGCGGGGGAGGCCGAGGGTGAGGGCGGGGACTTGTTCGCGGGTGTGGTCGGTGCCGGTGAAATAGGGATCGTTGCCGTGGTCGGCGGTGATGATCACCAGGTCGCCGGGATTGACCTTGGGCAGGAAGGTGCCGAGCCAGGCGTCGAAGCGGCGGAGGCAGTCGGCATAACCCGCCGGATCACGGCGGTGGCCGTAGAGCGCATCGAAATCGACGAGGTTGGCGAAGATGAAATGCGGGTGAGGCCGGTTTTCCGCCCATAGCCGGTCGATCGCGGCCATGCCTTCGGCGTTGGACTTGGTGGGGTGGGACTCGGAGATGCCGGAGCCGGCGAAGATGTCCGAGATTTTGCCGACGCCGATGACGGTGACGCCAGCTTGCTGGAGGCGGTTGAGGACGGTTTCGCCGGGTTGATAGGAATAATCGTGGCGGTTGCCGGTGCGTTTGAAATCGGCGGCGCAGGTGCCGAGGAAGGGCCGGGCGATGACGCGGCCGATGCGGATGCCGCGTTCGTCGAGCAGGGTGCGGGCGGTTTGGCAGAGTGCCCACAGGCGTTCGAGGCCGAAGACCTCCTCGTGGGCGGCGAGTTGGAGGACGCTGTCGGCGCTGGTGTAGAGGATCGGGTGGCCGGTGCGGAGGTGGGTTTCGCCGAGGCGGGTGAGGATTTCGGTGCCGGAGGCCACCTCGTTGCCGAGAAAGGTCACCTGGCCGCGGGTTTCGAGTTCGGCGACCAGTTCGGCGGGAAACCGCTCGAAGGTTGAGAACGGGTCGGTGACAGTGAGCCCCATCAGTTCCCAGTGGCCAGTGGTGGTATCCTTGCCCGCCGAGGTTTCGGTGAGGCGGGTCCAGCCCGCTCCGGGGATGGTGGGCGCGGCGGTGGCGAGCCCCAGCAGGTGATCGAGGCCGAGGGAGGCGAGGTGGGGCAGGGAGAGGTCCGGGATCCGCTCGAAGAGGTGGCCGAGGGTGTTGGCACCGGCGTCGCCGAATTTGGCCGCATCCGGGGCCTGTCCACAGCCCACCGAGTCGATGATGACACAAAGGGTTCGTTGCATGGAGGGGGATACGGACGGGGGTGACCTTATTTTACCTAAAGGTGCGC
Source organism: Akkermansiaceae bacterium (assembly GCA_021733795.1). Lineage (GTDB taxonomy): Bacteria > Verrucomicrobiota > Verrucomicrobiia > Verrucomicrobiales > Akkermansiaceae > Luteolibacter. Next base: position 4,027 of record JAIPKB010000181.1, read on the forward strand.
TTCAATTTGCGATTTTGAAAGCGGAGTTGACGGGGGGGGGGGAGAATTGCTGAAATCTCTCCAGATGGTCGTAGCAAACCATTGATCCATCCTAGTAAACACCAAAAATCATTGAATATGAAAGACTTCCGTGCTTCTGACATTCACAATTTCGCCGTCGTTGGCCACGCCACCACCGGGAAAACCCTGCTTTGCGAGGCGATGCTGGTTTGTGCCGGGAAGATTCAGCGGGCCGGTACCATCGAGCAGGGCAACACGGTCTCCGATTTCCACGCGGACGAAAAGGAGCACCACCAGTCCATCCACGCCACGACGCTGGCCTTTGAGTGGCAGGGTCGGGAACTCAATGCGATCGACTGCCCCGGCATGCCGGATTTCATCAGCGAGCCGATGTGCGCGATTCGGGTGGCGGATTTTGCGTTGATCGTGGTCAATGCGGTCAACGGGGTGGAAACCGGGGCGGACGAGGTATGGGCGGCGGCGAGCGAGTATGGGATCCCAAAGTGTATCGCGATCAATCTGTTGGACCGCGAGTACACGAAGTTTGAGGAGACGCTGGAAGCGGCGCGGGACCATTTCGGAACCCGGGTGTTTCCGATGACGCTGCCGGTGGATGCCGGCCCCGGGTTCAGTTCGGTGCTGGACGTGATGCGTTCCGAGGTGATCACTTTTGCCGCGGACGGCAGCGGCAAGTATGTGGAAAAACCCGCGGAGGGCGAGCATTTGGAGCGGGTGCAGGCGCTGCACCGCGAGTTGATCGAACTGGTGGCGGAGTCCAATGACGGGCTGATGGAGAAATATTTCGAGGAAGGCACGCTCAGCGAGGACGAACTCCGTGCGCATGTACATGACGCCGTGGTGCAGGGGTTGGTCGTCCCGGTGTTCGCGACTTCCGGGGCGAAAAACGTGGGCGTTTCCCGGTTGATGGATTTCATCGCGAAATACGGGGCCGCACCGGTGGATCGTCCCACGGTCAAGGCGGTGGGTGCCAACGATGAGGAAGTGGTCGTTTCGCTGGGCGACGGGCAGACGGTGGCGTTTGTGTTCAAGACGATGCATGAACTCCATGTGGGGACGTTGTCGTTTTTCCGCGTTTACAGCGGGGACGTCAGCACCGCCACCGAACTCTACAACGTCAACAAGGGCGAAACCGAGCGGATCGGCCAGCTCTACCGGGTCAACGGCGCGCAACGCGAGCCGGTGAGCAAGCTGCACGCCGGTGACATCGGCGCGGTGGTGAAACTGCGGTCCACGCTGACGGGCCACACGTTGTGCCATCCGGGCCGGCAGGTGACGATGGCGACGGTGGCGTTCCCGGCGGCCAACACCCGTGGGGCGTTGGTGGCGCGGTCCCGTGGGGATCTCAACAAGCTGGGCGAGGGTCTCTCGATCCTGCGCGAGGAGGATCCGACGTTTGAATTCCACTTCGATCCGGCACTGGGGCAGACGATTGTTTCCGGGCAGGGCGAGTTGCAACTGCAGATCGTGGCGGAGGAACTCAAGCGGCGCTTCAACGTGGAGGTGGATCTGGTGGAACCCCGGGTTTCCTACCGTGAAACGATCAAGAAACAAGGCGACTCGAAACACCGTCACAAGAAACAAACCGGTGGTGCCGGCCAGTTTGCCGAGGTGTGGATGCGGATCGAAAGCCTGCCGTCGGAAAGCGGGCTGGTCTTCACCAACTCGCTGGTGGGCAGCAACGTGGACCGTGTGTTCGTCGCGTCGGTGGAAAAGGGTGTGAACACCGCCTGCCAGCACGGACCCTACGCCGGCTATCCGGTCACCGACGTGAAAGTGGATTTCTACGATGGCAAACAGCATCCGGTGGATTCCAAGGATATCGCCTTCCAAATTGCCGGCAAGGCGGCCTTCCACGAGGCGTTCATGGCCGCCGGGCCTCGCTTGCTCGAGCCGATCATGCTGCTGCGGATCAAGGTGCCATCGGATGGGGTGGGGGCCGTCATGGCCGACCTTTCAAGCCGCCGCGGGCGGGTGATGGGGATGGAAACCGAAGGCCGGTTCGAGGTGGTGGTGGCACAGGTGCCGCAAGCCGAACTCTACAAATACTCGAGCCAACTCCGCGCGCTCTCGGCGGGCCGGGGACGCCACCGCGAACAGTTCGACCACTACGAGGAAGTGCCGCACGACCTCGAAGCCAAGATCGTGGCGGAACACAAGAAGCAACTCGCCGAACACCATCACGAGGACTAGGCCCCGCGCATTTCGCTTGCAGTCTGAGCGGTGGGGGCCCTAACTCAACGCCATGCCACGCATCGGAATCCTTGCCAATCCCCACAAACCCGAGGCGCTGCCTACCATGCACGCCTTGCGGGAGGCCTTGGTGGCGCGCGGCTGCAAGGTGGTGCTGGACACCCAAACAGCCGCCATGGCCGGCGAACCCGACGGCACGCCTGCGGCGGAATTGGCCGGGCGGGTGGACCTCGCCGCGGTGATCGGCGGGGATGGTACCATGCTCGACGCTCTCTCACGGTTGGGGGATTTCAATAAACCCATCGCGGGAATCAACATCGGACGGCTGGGGTTTCTAACAAGTTGCACCGATGCCGAGCTGGGGCCGTTCGCCCTGGCGGTGACGACCGGCCGGTTTACCATCAGCCAGCGGTCGCTGCTGGAGGCGGTGATCCACCGGGCCGGGCGGGAGGACGAGACCTTCATCGCCCTCAATGAGGTGGTGCTGGCGCGCGGGGAAACCGGGCGGCTGGTGTCGGTGGAGGCCAGGGTGAATGGCGAGCTGCTCAACCACTACCGGGCGGATGGCCTGATCGTGGCGACTCCGACCGGTTCGACCGCGTATTCGCTTTCGGCGGGCGGGCCGTTGATCGCGCCCTCGGCCGGGGTGTTTGTGATCACTCCGATTTGTCCGCACAGCCTGGGCCAGCGGTCGCTGGTGCTTGCGGACGATTCCCGGGTGGAGATCGCGCCGGACGCGGGGCAGAGTGAGCCGATGCTGTTCACGGTGGATGGCCGCGATACCATGCCGCTGGAGGCTGGCGACCGGATCGTGATGCGCCGCTCCGCGCGCGTGCTGCGGCTGCTGGTGCTGGAGGACCGTTCGTTCTACGACGCCCTGCGGCAGAAACTGCGCTGGCAGGGGTTGTGAGGCAATGAGGGGATGAATGATGAATCGGCTGGCATTCAATCATGAAAAGTTCAGCGATGCGATGTTGTCATGGACTGCTTTCACGGACGGGATTCCAAGCAACATTTCCCAATCTTGAAAAAAGTCTGGAATCCTTGCCCGATGCTCGGGGAAACTGAATTTCTTTTTCCGGCGCCCGGAAAGCTCGCTGGCCCTGACGAGCAGATCCTGAAGCACGGATTTGGGATCGGGAACGCTTTCCACGTCTTGCAAGGCTGGAAGGCATAGCGGGACTCTGCCATTCGGATTGCCAGCCGCATGTCTCAAGGCTTGTTCGGAAACCAAGAGCCATGCCTCGGTCATGCGGACGGGAATCACCGGCACCCATTGTTGCAACTCGGCACCCGGACATGAATTGATCGCGGAAGCCACTTGCTCCTGCCTTCGTTCCGGCAGATCTCGATCAGCGTCCCGATGGATGAACAAAACATCAGCCGGAAACAATTCGATAGCCGTTTTGATCTTGTTCTGAAGTGACCGGGGCGGGCGCGGCAAGGCATGAAGATCGGCTGTCTGCCCGATCCACTCAAAATCTCCATGCCGGCGCAGAAGCATCCAACGTAAAATGGGAATCAGAACCCTGTCGGAAGTTCCCTCTGCCAGCAGCGTGAACCTGAGTGTCCTCATTTTTCCTGGCTGTCGAGGTTGGGTAGAAGCATTTGGAGGTCGTCACGATCCGCCACTCGACGTGGATTCCTCTGGTCCTCCAGCCTGGCACGGATCGGATTCAAGTAAGGAAGGAGTAGCCCGCGTGCAACCGATTCTCCCGAAACCTTGTGACGCCAGGTGTCGGGCAATCCGATGAAACTCGGCGTGTGAACCAGTCGGTCCTGATAATATGCCGTGCGGTCCACGACGATGACCAGACTGTCATCAGAGACTTCGGCTACCACCGATGGCGAGTGCGTGTTGATGATGATCTGCCGGAGAGGGTTGTCGTTACCGCATGGCTCACGGGTATCCACTGCAATATCCCGGAGCAAGGCGATCATGGCAGGGAGGCGCTTTGGATGAATCCCATTTTCGGGTTCCTCCAAACAGACAACCCCGGTGACGAGCGGATCTTCTTCGATGATTGCCAGCGCGAGAAAGCGCAGTGTGCCATCGGAAAGCCCTCGGGCGGGTATCTCATTGCCGGAGTGATCACTGACCAGAAGGCTGAAAGCCCGGCGGATGTTGTCTGGCTCGACGCGGATTCCCTTCACGTTTTCAACCAATTCCGTGAGACGTTGTGCGATGCGGTCGGCCACTCCGGGATTAGCTTCCCCGGACTGGATCAACCGATTAAGCGTTGCAGGCATATGTCTGCCGTGTGGATCCATCATGCTGGGTCCGTTGAAGTCATCCGGTGCCCGCAGGCTGGATGCCTCCAATGCCAGAAAACGCCAGGATTCCATCTCGCGCTTCGCACAAAGCGCAGTGGGAGATTCTGAGGCGTTTGCGGTCGATAGCACCGTCCGAGGGAGATTCGAGGCCAACGCCGGAAACGGCTTCCCGCGGCTACCACCATCCTGATGCCTCTGGATGACCGTGTTGCCGCTCTCGGTTTGGGTTGAAATGAAGAATTCACGACGTCCTTTTCCCGTTCCTGCCTGCATCAAGCTGGAACGCCAGGCCAGAGAATGGCTGAATGGAATCAAGCCCGCAGCCTTGGACCATGGGTGATAGGTCAATTCCTCCCTGACGATTTGCATGGGAGAACTGCCGTTGCGGGCTTCGCGCTCTACGATCGACAACTCATAAACCAGGAAAGTGAAAGTGGCCTGAGCTTCTTGATTCAGATCATCATAAGCCACCTTGGGCACGATCATCTCCACTCTGAAATCGATCCGGCGACCACTGGTGGGATCATCGAAGCAGAAAATGTGCGAAGGATCGGACGACATCCCGCCATCTCCACGAATCGCAAGAGCCGCCTCCAAAATGGTCTTGGACGCAGTCAGGCTGAGAAACTGAATCGCGTCGAATAGGTTTGATTTGCCAGCCCCATTAGGCCCAGCCACGCAGGTGAACTCGCTGAAATGCAGATCCACATTCCGGAGGTTCTTGAATCCATCGATCTTTAGACGTGTAATCATGGTGTTGAATGGGTTTGAATCTCCAATTGTGGCAGGCCTTCCACAATCATATTCGTCTCCAAGCTCACCGTGATCACCCGCTCGTATTGCGGCGGACGATAGGGGCCGCGAAGCAATTCGGCGACGGACCAGATGAAATTGGAAAGGGGCTGGAAGTTGCGGTTGCTCATGCTGTGAGGAGGCTGAAATTGCCTGCGGAAGCGGAATTTGCGATACTCGATTTTCCAAATTTCCATTTGGGGCCGGAAGCGGTCATCGGTTCAATGTGCGGAATTGCTGCCTTTCTCGCATTCCGGCTGGCAGGCGGTGCGGTAGGCGGCGAGGATGTGCTGGAGCGGGGTCATTGGGAAAAGGGGCGGTGATCAGTTGGAGGTGATCGGGGTTGGGTGCCCGGCGGTGGAACCCGGAGGAGTGGGCAACCCGTGGCCATAGTGCCTTGCCGACCCCGGTTTGGCGAGGGTTATTTGCCGGGTGGCGCGTGGGAGGCCGGGCGGGAATAGGTCGTGGTCCGTTTTAGGACGGGCAAGCCGGGAAGGGGCGTGAGGTGAGCGTTCCGGAGGAAGAAACCGGCCCACGGCCGCATGAGTCGTCGCCGGGCCGCCTGTGTTGAATCCGTGATTTTGCGCTGTCGGGATAGCCGAATGGATCAACAAAATAGAACCGCTTTGACCCTAGCGCATTGTTCTCCTGCTCGGAAAGGAGTTCGGGAATCAAATTCGCCGAGTCCTTGTTGCTGGGGATGAGCTTGATCTTCCGGTGGGCGGCCTCAAGCGGCCGCAAGAAGGTTTCCACATTCGCCACATTGGCAGCGGCAAGATCATTGAACAGAAACTCGGTCGGCGGCGCGGATGCATGCCCCTTGTGCAGAGCCGCGAGCATTCTCCCAATCTCGACCGGGCTGCCGGGTTTGTGCTCCGCGTACATTCCCGGCCCGCAGAATAGATCCGCCAATAGCACCCGGTCGGTATAGGTGTCTCGGGAAACCACCGCCAAATAGGCCTCGAGATAGGCCCTCAACAATTGGATCTTGGCTGCAGAATGAGGTGGGAGGGGCTTTGGATTCATAAGGTGGAAATCACATTTTGAAATTCAGTTCGTTGATCTGCCAGGCCGGCAAACGTCGTCTTGCCCGCGCCATTCGGCCCGGCGATGATGTTGATGGTTGGTGTCCATGATTCATGGCCAGTTTCGTCGCTTCAGTCATGGTTTGCCCGGTCCTCCGTCGTGAATCCAATCACTCCGTTGAATCATAATGCGTCCGAGATCCAAAGCCTTGCTCGTCCGGTTGAGCGCAATCTCGATTCTTTCCTTCGTTCGCTGGAACCTCAGGAAATATCGGTGGTCTTTCAACCGGACGTAGCCGTTCGCGTCCAAAGCGGGCAGATCGATTCTGAATTTCCCGACCGGGAATGTTTCTGCCTTCGCGGATTCCTTCCAGGTGAGCGTGGCGGTGATGACGGGTTGGTTGGCCGGAATGTAGAGCATGTAATTTTGGTTCACCTCATCATTGAAGTTCCAGAGCCTGTCAGTCGGCGAGTCGGGTGGAAGTTCTGAAATCATGTCCGAAGCGAAAGAGATTAACAACTTGGCGACTAGGATCCTAGATAAATTCCAGTTCCGGGTGTTCTGAGTCGCTCCAGCCAATTTTTCAAATGCCCATTGTTTGCTACCTCTATTGGGTATGATCGTGACAGCCTTACGGTTTCCGCACCCGGTGAAAGACTGGAGATGGTGACGATGAGGCCCGCGCCGGCATTTAAGTCGACCAAATCTGCCCAAAGAGACTTAACAACAGCTTTCTCAATTTTATGCCGTTGTCTTTTGCATTGAATAATGATCAGGGGAGGCGACAACGCCAACGTCCCAGGCTTCCAAACGCGGACATCAATACCTCCGTCGTTTCTTCCCGGTCCGACTTCGACTTCAAAGCCTTCTCGCAGGAAATATTCCGCTGTAAGTCCTTCAAACTTTCTCCAGTTCATCTCTCCGATCTTCTCAAAGTTTCTGGATAAGTAGTTTGCAAACCGTTGATCGAAGAATGTGCCATGCAGGCATTTGAGCGATTCACTTTTAAAAAAATCGCACAGCTCGGCGGTATCCCGCCAATCGACCAAACGCGCTTCACACCATTCCCACGGACTCGCCCTTTCACCGCTTTCGATGTATTCGATCAACTCAATCGCTAGATCCAGGAATCCCTCAGGGAGCGAAACCTTCACAAGGTCAAAAAACACTTTACTATCAAAACCCTTACCCAATTGGACGTTTCCCTTGTCGAAGTGGTGGGACCCTAGGAGTTTCACAACATTTTGAAACAATAAGCATGTTTCTTTATGTTTGGCATATTTGATGCCAAGCCAAGTTGGGCCATCGCCAACAAAAGGGCGGTCCAATATTCCGAGCCGAAATAAGATCAATTGGAACGCATCGACAATATCGCAGGAGCCTATTTTTATGGGCGTGTCTGAACAATCGAGAATGGATTCCGTCAGTGGTGAGTCCTCTCCTAGATGGTCAGCAATCTCCTCACGGGTACTTGGGGTTGCCCATGGTTTCGGTGGCCCAGAGGTTGGCGTCGTTGGTGATGCCGCTGGCTTTGTCGGTGGTGACGGACTGGCGCTCCATGACCCATTCGAGGGCGGGCTTGGCTCCGTATTCGAGCGAGCGGGTGGTGCGCAGGGCGTCGGGATCGGATTTGAGGATGACTTCGCCACGGATGGCGGCCTGAATCAGGATCAGGGATTCAAGTCCGAGGCCGGTGAGCCGGCCGTGGGTGGAGTGGCGGACGGCACCGGTGACGGGGTCGCGAAAGGTGGTGCGCAGGATGCCGACCGGGGTGGTGTTGCGGCGCTGGATTTCGAGGTGAATCGGGTGGGACGTTTTGATGGCTATGGAAATAGGCTTATTTCTCAACCATGTCAATCACTATTTTCTGTAATATTTTACAAATGATGGCTACAAATGAAACGCGATTTAGCCTGTGTGCTTACAGCCATAAGGGTTTCGAGCTTGTTAGGCCCAGAATGTCAGATAAGCCGCAGTCCGTTGCAACCCACGCCGCAGGTGATTTCCAGCCATGCCCCCCTATTTTTCCCCTCCGCCGAGCCACTTTTCGAGGTCGCGGCGGAGGATGAAATCGACCAGCCGCAGGCTTTCGCCCGGGCCTGTTTCGAACAGCAGGCGGTAATCGCCCGCCACCCGCGCGCGCAGCACTCCCGGACGCAACCGCAACGATCTAACGGTATGCCAGGCCGAGGGGTCGCCTCCGGCCAGGCGACCGGCCATGACGAGCGCCGCAGCGGTCGCCTGCCGGGGAAAGCGCCGCAGCGCCGCGCGAAAAGCGCTTCCATATTCTGGCACCCGCACCGGTTGCTTCTGCCATTCGGCCGGGGCACCAGCCTCGTCGTCATCGCTTTCGACGCCGGCGGGG
>JAIPKB010000182.1 GCA_021733795.1 Akkermansiaceae bacterium
CGGAAGACCGCGGCGTTCCACGCGGCGAGCTGCCCGGCGGCGGCGTAGAACTCGAATTCGTCACCGCCGCCGCCTTCGAACATGACCGCCCGGAAGGTATGGGTCCCGGATGTTAGATAGAGGTTGCCGAAATGGTCGTCCGCGCCGTGGAACGAATCGTCGGTCATGACTGCGGTGCCGTCGATGGTGATGGAGCCGCCGTCGTCGGAGCTGACACCGAAGGTGTAGTAACCGGCGGTGGGGATGTGAATGAAACCGATGGCTTCGATGGCGTAGTGATCGCCGGTTCCACCCGGTGGCGGGGAGTTGTAGGCAAAGTGGCCGTCGCTGGCTTCGCCAAGGAAGTTGACGGTGGGGGAAACGACGGTTGTTTCCGACAGGATGCCGGGGTCTCCGGCAGGCAGGGCGAGCAGGCTGTAGGCATCGGTGAGGCCGCCGATGGAGCCGTTCTTGAAGACGTGGCGCACGGTGATGCCCGGTTCGGTGAGGCCGTAGCCGAGGCCGGTGGGGCCTTGTGGCCATGCCGCGTGGTTGAAGCCGGTGGTTTCCCAAGCGGGGATGGTCGCGGCGGGCGCGGTGTAGTGGGCGGTGGCACCGGTGGCGACCAGCGTGGTGTGGGCGAAGCGCAGGCCGTAGGATTCGTCGATGCCCTGGGATGGATAGCTTGGGGAGAATTGCTGGCGGATGGTGCTATCCGGTCTGACCAGTGCGAGGAATTCGCCGGATTTGGCGAGCTTGAAGTTGGTGTGGTGCGGGTAGGTCGCGTTTTTCTGGGAAGCGAAGAAGATGCGGAATTCGCCCGGTTGCAGGGTGATGGCGGGAAATGTCCACTTGGCGGGATTCTCGGAGTCGTCGGTGAGTTTCCAACCGGTGAGGTCCGCTGGCACCGAGTCGGGGTTGTGGATCTCGATCCAATCAGAGAAGTCTCCGTCCTCGTCGGCGAGGGTGGATTGGTTGTCTGCCATGAGCTCGGTGATGATCGGTTCCGCCTGACAGGGGAGGATCATCGCAGCGAGAAACATGGCGCGGATGAAAGCGGAAATCATGATTGGGCGAGCGGCTAGGATTTAACAGCCTGCTCCGGAAAATGTCAAACGGGGATTTTAATCACAGATTGATCAGCAGATCTGCGGAATTGGTCTGGTGGGTGATACTTTGGGATAGCTTGATGAAAAATCAGTTGACATTGAATGTAATCTCGGTATTATTGTCAATACGCGCGATGTAGCATCTCCTCTTTTGCTGTGATTGACTCGGATTCGTCGTCATCGTTCGTTGTTCCATAGCCTGTTCCCATCACCACCATGAAGAGCACCTCCCATCCGCCCACCAAACGCCAATCCGGCATGACCCTCATTGAAATGACGGTGGTCATCCTGGTCCTGCTTGCCCTGATCGCAGTCATCTTCATCGGTAGCGTCGCTTGGAAGCGGGGCTCAGACCGCGCGGCCTGCATTCTCAACATCCGCAATGTTCAGCAAGCCATCCGTGGTCATCAGAACATCATGGAGAAAGCAGCCGGTGATCCAATCGTCTGGACCCAGATCATCGGCGATCAGGGTTATCTCCAGCTTTTCCCGGTCTGCCCCTCGGACGGCATTTACCAGCCGGTCGCAACCTATCCGGTTGCCAGCGCGTTGGCCTACCCTTGTAACGTGGCCGTTTCGCTGAATCACACCCCAATGGACACCGCTGGGTGGTGAGCGGGCTTGCGCTTTTCGGGTGGCTCGGCGGCTGGTGGACTGGGTTGCTTCCCAGCCGTACTCATTGTCCTCCCTCGTTCAGTTCCACCCTTACCCGGTAGAACCGTTTCGGGGTGTTGGTGCCGGCGGTGATCGTCCGCTGGAGAAATCCGGGCACGGCTGGGGTCATGGGGGCATCTGTCACGGTCGCTCCGGGCGGTGGCTCGGCCGCCCAGGATCCTGCGGCCAGGGTTTCGGAGAACTCCGCCAGGTAGGTCAGTCCCCTCAGTTCGGCGTCGTCCCGCAGCGGAAACCGGAGGGTGGCGGTGCTGCCGGTGACTGCGAACCGCGGCAGCAGGGGGGCACCGGTCGCTTGGAATTGCGACGCCTCTTCCGGATCTCCGCCAAATGCGTATTCCAACAGATTCGGCACGCCATCCTCATCCGGATCGGCAGCCGGGGACGGGTCTGCCAGGTCCGCCGCCCAAGCCTGATAGGACGGGGCCAGGGGCCGGCTGAAATCATAACTCTGCTCGGCGAGTCCATCCGCCCGCAGCTCCATTTGAACCGAAATTTCGTTGGCCGTTCCCGTATCCGTCCAACTGGCGGTGAGGGCGCTGGTCTCCGCCGCAGCAAGGGTGGCGCGGTGCAGGAGGCGCTCGCCGGGGTCTCCGGTGGTGATGATCCAGCCCGGTGCGGTTAGGGTGTCCGGCAGCCGGTCGGTCCGGAAATGGAGCGTCACGGTCGGGTTGGTGGCGGGGTTTCCGCTGTTGTTGGTGAGGTCGATCCGGCAGGATGCGGCCATCGCCTGCCGCCAGGGATCGGGGGAGTGGGTCGCCGCCACCGCCAGGGTCACCGGCGGTGGATGCGAGGGGGTCATTTGATAGCCGTCCGGTTCCATCAGGGTGTTGAGGGCGGAGGTATAGTGGGGGACGAAGGTATCGTAGCTGCTGTGTTTGAAGGGATCCTCCTCCACCGCCGAGTGGATTCCCACCACGGTGGGGCGGTCATCCACCACGGCGAACGACGGGCTGCCGGAGTCCCCGTTTTCAAGATAACAATCGTCCTGTTGGCCGAACCATTTGTGATAGTCGAAGCGCAGCATCCGGGTCTGGTTGACTTCTCCGGAGACATCCTCGAACGCCGCGATCCGGCCGCGGCCGGCCTTGACATGCCAGCCGGCGACCACCAGCGAGGTGTTGAGATAGGCGGCTTCGTCGGGTAGCGAGAGATAGGGGAAATGCGCCACCTGGTCGGCGGCCAGCAGCGGGGCGGAGAGCGTCAGCAGGGTGAGGTCGGTGTTTTGGTTGAGGTCGTTCTTGACTGGGTGGTGCGCGGCGATCGTGCGGTCCACGGTGATTCCGTCGCGGTTGAGAAACCGGATCACGGCTCCAATATTCGGTTGGAAGTGGGTGGCGCAGACCAGATGCAACGGCGAAACCAGGGCGAACTGCCGTTGGTAGGAGGTATCGGCCACCGCCCAGCCGATCCCTTGGTAGCCACTGCTGCCAAACCACGCGGTGGAATTCCAGGCCGGTGCCGCCGGATACCCGGTGAAGCGGTCGTGGCGCACCGCCGTGTAGTTCCGGAGCTGGAGACCAAAGGCCGGGTCGGTCCAACCCGCCAGCCAAACCGTGACGATCAACAGCGTGCTCGTGAGATGGCGCTTCATCGGTCTGCGCGGTGGGGTTTCACCCTTCGCCGGGCGGGGTCACCACCACCAGGCGGTCGATCCCGTTTTTGCTGAATTCCTCCCAATAGCGTTTTTCCCAGGCGCCGGTCCGGGCGCGGCGTTGTTCCTCGGTGAGTTTTTCCCAGGCCCGCATGCCGATCGCCCGGGCCAGATCGCGGTCCGCCATCCGCACCGCCAGTTCCTCCCAAAAGCTTTCGTTGCGGAATTCGTCGTAGCACTCGTGGCAGAACAACCCGTCCTCGATCTCCTGCTTCAGGCGAAACCGTTGTTTTTCCTCGTCATACTCGATCCACCCGCCCAACCCGGCGTGGCCCGCCCGCTCGAGGATCTTGTGTTCCAGTGCCTCGTAGGAGGCGATCTTGCCCTCTGCCGATTCCTGTTGATTCCACGATGCCACGAGGGTGGCCAGGCTGACCATTTCAACCAGGGTGGCAAGTTCTTGATCCGAGAAACGCAAGTGCATGAGCGCCGGCAGCAAACCACGGCCTGCCCGCAAGCGCAAGCGCCATGACACGGCGGCCTACCAAGGCCCCACAACTCAGAGCCTGTCTGAAAAATGGCAGGGACGCTTTTCCGAAGCGTCCGGGCGAATGACCTGAGAATGAAAAAGCCGGATCGGCCGTTCATTCGCCCCCCATTCTCGCGGACCGTTCGGAAAACGGTCCCTGCCATGGAAGACGCGGGCCGGTTCGTCGGCAGGGACGCTTTTCCGAAGCGTCCGGGCGCATGGGTGGCGAATGTGAAGCCGGAACGCGACCCCGCATTCTCATCTCATTCTCGCGGACCGTTCGGAAAACGGTCCCTGCCTGATGGATTTCTCAGACAGGCTCACCGGGACCTGCGGATTGCCGGGCTACTCGGCTCGCGCCTGGATCATGCGGACCCGCTGACCTTGGCGGATGGTTCGGCCATCCGGAAGCTTGAGCACATCGGTTACCAAGGGCACGCCACGCGCCAGACGGGATTTTGATACCCCAAGGTTTCCGCTGCATGGCTGGCGGTTGCAGCCATCGCCATCAGTAGCATCCAATGCAAGCGGGTTTTCATGCAGACCTTTCTAGCGGGTGCCACCGCCGGCTGCAAGCGGATATTCCAGTCACGCGGCCAAGGAACATCGGCTGCGAGCCGGGAGAAAGTCGGTTCGTTTTTAACAAAAACCACTTGCCAGCCGGGTGGGCAGGGGCTACTTCGCTGCGGTTTTCGCGGGCGCATGGACGCGCGCCGCGGCATCCGCCCCGTTCCAACCCCCAATCAGCAACATGACCACGAAACCGAAAAAAGTCGCCATTCTCACCGCCGGCGGCCTCGCGCCCTGCCTCTCCAGCGCCATTGGCGCACTGATCGAGCGATACACCGAGATCGATCCCTCGATTGAAATCATTTGCTACCGTGGCGGCTACAAGGGGCTGCTGCTTGGCGACAGCATCGAGGTCACTCCGCACGTCCGCGAAAACGCCCATATCCTCCACAACTACGGAGGCAGCCCGATCGGCAACAGCCGGGTCAAGCTCACCAACGTCAAGGATTGCGTCAAACGCGGCCTGGTCAAGGAGGGCGAGGATCCCCAGGAGGTCGCTGCCCGCCAGATGATCAAGGATGGCGTGGACGTGCTCCACACCATCGGCGGGGACGACACCAACACCACCGCCGCGGACCTCGCCGCGTACCTTGAGAGGAACAAATACAACCTCACCGTGATCGGCCTGCCCAAGACGATCGATAACGATGTCTATCCGATCCGCCAGAGCCTGGGTGCCTGGACCGCCGCAGAGCACGGCTCGCGGAACTTCTCCAACGTGGTGGCCGAGCACAACTCCAACCCGCGGATGCTCATCGTTCACGAGGTGATGGGCCGCAACTGCGGCTGGCTGACCGCCGCCACCGCCCAACAATATCAAAACAAGCTCGAACTCCAGGCATGGCTGCCCGAACTGGGCCTGACCAAGGAGCGGTTCTCCGTCCACGCGGTGTACATCCCGGAAATGGCGGTGGATTTCGCCACCGAAGCCGCCCGCCTCAGCCAGATCATGGAGGAACACGACAACGTGAACATTTTCGTCTCCGAAGGAGCCGGGGTGGAGGATATCGTCAAAGCCATGGAGGCGGCCGGGCAGGCGGTCCCGCGCGATGCCTTCGGCCACCTGAAACTCGATGCCATCAACCCGGGTGCCTACCTCGCCAAGGAATTCGCCGCCAAGATCGGTGCGGAAAAAACCCTCGTGCAGAAGAGCGGTTACTACAGCCGGGCCGCCGCCGCCAACCTAGCTGACCAACGCCTGATCAAGGGTTGCGTGGACCTCGCCGTCGAATGTGCGCTACGCCGCGAAGGTGGTGTGATCGGCCACGATGAGGATCAGGACAATCGCCTCCGCGCGATTGAGTTCGACCGCATCAAGGGCGGCAAGCCGTTTGACATCAACACCCCGTGGTTTGAGGAACTCCTGGCAAAAATCGGCCAGCCGAAGGGTGCGCTGGTGGAAGTGGCCCACTGAGGCCGGTGTCACACCGGTGCCAGCCCGGACTTGCCGAGTTGGATCACATTGAGCGGCGGGACGTTGAACAGGCAGTGTTGCCGCTGTTTGAGGTCGAAGTAGTCGTGCTCCGCCAGTTGCATCGAGAACTGGTAGGTGATGAACACGCTTTCCGGTCCCATGGCGCGGGCGATGCTGGCGAGCAATTGCTCGCGGAGGTCGACCCCCATGATCGTGAACGGGATGCCGGACACAATGTAGTCGGGAGCCACGCAGTTATGCTCCACCAGGGTTTCCGGCAGGTCAAGGGCGTCGCCATGCACCACCGACACCCGCTCGTCGCCAACGAACTGTTCGCGCAGGTGATCGGCGAAATGGGCGTCCAGCTCGATTAGGATCAACCGCGAATCCAGATTCATCCGGCGAACGATCTGGCGGGTGTGGCAACCCTCGCCCGGCCCGAGCTCCACCACCACCCGCGGCTTGGAAAAATCGATGCAGCGGGCGGTTTTGCGGGTCAGGATGGGCGAACTGGGCACGACATACCCTACCCGGATCGGGTTGGCCAAAACACGTTTGAAAAACAGGAGACTCATGGAGCGGTGTGCGGGGCAACTATACGGCTCCTGCCTCAGCCGTCCAGCAGTTCTTTTTTGGGGACTGTCCGGCAGGCAGGTGAAAGCCACCGCCCCCCCGGCGCGTAACCGCCCCATGTCTCCGTCACCCGCCAAACCGCGCCGCTGGCACTTGGCGGCGGTGTTGATCGCTGACGTGAGGCTGGGGCGCCTGATGCTGTTAGGTGGCTGTCTCTGCGGGTTGCTGTCGCTTTTCGGGATCAGTTTGTTTCCCTGTCCCTGGCGCGCGGCCACTGGCCTGCCATGTCCGGGTTGCGGCATGACCCGCAGTGCGCTGTCCCTGCTGCGGGGCGATTTGGCGGGCTCGTTGCGGGAAAACGCGCTGACCTGGGTGATTCTGTTGTTTTGGCTGGTGGTGGCCATCGGCTTGGCCGTACCCGCCAAGTACCGGACGGAAATGGCGGAGCGGATCGGTGAATGGGAACAGCGCACCAGATGGCCGCTCTGGTTTGGAATCCTTCTTGTTGCTTATACCTTGACAAGGTGGGCCGGAATCCTGTAATCGCTTTCCCAAGCCGCCCGTCATGGTGAGGGGTTGCGAATTGCATCAATATACAACAATACTACCACTATGGCTATTATCGGCATGATTATATATGGATTGGGAATTGTCGGATCGCTGGTCTGCTGGATCATGGTCCTGATCAAGATGTTCACGACTGAAAAGGGCCCGCTGATGGGCATCCTCGGCATTCTCTGCAGCTTGTGGGCCTACATCTGGGGCTGGATCAACGCGGGTAAAACCGGCCTCAAGCAGATCATGCTGCTGTGGACCGTGGCGATCGTGCTCTGCATGATCGGCGCAGCGATGACAGCGGGCTCGATGGCCACGAACCTGCCCAACCAAATGGAGATGACGCCCCGCATCCCGAGCCGCTGAGGCCGCTCCAGACTGGATCGGCAGTGCCGGTCACCTGGATCTGAAAGCCTCGTGAGCCGCAGGAGAAGCGGTTTAACGGCAGGGAGTGACCGCTCGGACACGGGTTCCTGGGCGGTCCCGCATGCATCGGCAACGACATCGCCACCGCTGGTCGGCGCATGGGGTGTTCAAGCCAAGTGGTTGCCGTTCAATCCTTCTCGCACGGTCCCACGTATTCCTCCATGTCCGCCCGCGGTCGCTTGGCCAGCAACTGGTGGATGGGCTCGAAGGTGGCGAGGATCCTGCGGTAGTCGGGGTCGGCGGTGGTGGTGAAGACCGGCTGGCCGCAGCGCTGGGTTCCGCCCGCGGCCTCGGCGAGCGGGGCCAGGAGGAAGCTGTTGTTTTCCGGATGGGTGACCCGGGTGTAAAACGCGCGGGGCACGCCGCTCTCGTGGCAACTGGCGCAGCGGCGGGTCGCAACCTCTTGCAGCGTCGACTCGAGATCATCGGGCAGCATCCGGCGGCTGCCGAGCCGGGCCTTGTGGCTCGACGAGGAGGTTCCGTAGTAGGGCACATTCAGGTCCATCCAGAGATAGACCCGGCGCCGGTCCTCATCGGGGACATCGACCCGGGCCACGCCGTTGGCGTCGGGATGTCCGCTGCGGATGATTTCGCCGAGCTTGCTGGCGGGGCTGCCCCACCGCCGCGGTGCGATTTCGAGGACGTTGTGCCCGGCCCCGTTGATCGTCCAGATCCACTCGACGTAAGGGCTCATCCCGCGCTGCTTGTCAAACTCGGGCCCCGACGGGCTGCCATGCTCGATCCAGTTCCGTTCGGCCTGCGTTCCGGTGCGGCAGAGCGTGTCGTAGGACACGTTGAAAAAGTCCGTCATGTCCCCGGTGAGGTCGATCCTGCCGTCCTGCTGCCGCTCGTTGTGGCATTCGATACAATTCCGGTCGAGAACCCCCTGCACGACTTCCTGGTAGCTGAACCCCTTCACGCCCCAGGCGGGTTTTTCCAATTCCTGGAAGGTGCCGGGGAAACTGCTTCCGATCCTCCCGTGGGGAGTCGCGGAGTTTCGGTCGGCGTGGCAACCGATGCACCCCTGGACCTCGCCGGGCATTAGGTGGGTGAACGAACGCATCCGCTGGAGCGCGCGCCCCTCGTGATCGAGGGCGAGGAAGTAGATGGGTACTTCCGAGGGGACCTTGAAGGCAGCGCTGCCATCCTCCCGGACGTCCGCGAACCCCCAGACTTTCTTCGGCGCGTAGGTGGCGCCGCACGAGACCAGCGGAAACTGAAACCCGAAGACCGCAATGTTGCGCATCCCCTTGCCGTCCGGACTCTGGTTATTCTGCGGCGAGTGGGTGCTCTTCTCGACTTCCTGGACCACTGCGATCCGGGCGATCTCGCCGCGTTTCACGTCCGGTTCGAGGCCGTTGTAAACGTCCTGGACGTAAACCGACGCCCAGGCCCCCGACACACTGCCGTCTTCCGGCAACTCGGCCGACCGATCCATGAAGTGCCCCTTCACGACGCGCGGGGGTCGCGACTCGCGGATCGGCATCGGGCAATACCATCCCATCCCGCCCTCCGGGAGGAGCAGCGAAACCGCGTTGGCTTCGAAGTCGCGCAGTTGCAAAATCCCGCCCTTGGAAACGAGAAAGCGATCCGCGCTGACCGCGAACGGCTTCTCGTAGGTGCCGCCGATCCCGCAGTCGAGCATGCCATTTCCCCACGGGCCGCCACCCAAGCGGTGCGCGTAGATGTCGATCTCCGGCGTCAGGTTGCGGATCGCCTCGGGGGCGTTCGCGCCCTTCGACGGGTCGATCGCCACGATTCCGCCGCGGCACGATCCGTTGTGATTCGTCGCCGTCGCGATCACCTGTCCGGTTCCCGGGATGGGCTGCGCGTCCATGAAAGTGCCCGGCGAAATCACCCGGTTGCCGTAAAACCCCGCCAACTCGGTCCCGTCCGGATTGATCGCCCAGAGGCTCTGAATCGGGCAGGCAGGGCGGTCGACATACTCCCAGCGGGTGTAAATGATCCGGCCGTCATCGAGCACCGAGGGGGTGAAATCCATCAGGTAGTTGGCCGACAGCCGCTTGTGTTTCGAGCCGTCCCGCTCCATTCGGTAGAGGACCGGCGAGGTGACCACGTAGCAGTATGCGTAGGCCGGTTTGCGGTCGGAAATGAAGGCGATCCCGCCGTCGGGCAGCCAGCACGGGTCGAGGTTGTTGTAGGTGCCACCGGTCAACTGGGTGAGGCCGGAGCCATCGATGTTGATCCGGAAGATCTGGTAGTTGCTCGCTTCGTCAGGATAGCGGGAGATGTCCTCGATGTGCGCAACCGGATTCGAGCCGATGTGCCCGCCGCTCCGCATCGCAAAGACCACCTCGCGCCCGTCGTAGGACAAGTCGGCGGTGGTGATCATGGCGTCGTCGCCGGCCTCGAAGAGGCACTCCGGTTTTCCACCGTCGTCGTCAGGAGAAAACACGTAGAGCCCGCCGCCCGGGCGGAATCCTTCCACGTGGTAGACGTAGACGTGGGAGATGTCCAGCGGCTTGCGCTTGACGAGCAGGATCTTCCTGAAACCGAGCTTGCCCTCGAGCCATTCGCCGCGCAGGGCCCGCGCGGCGGGGGTCCTCTCCTCCGGCGGAATCTGCAACGCAGCCAGTTGCTTTGCGCTCAGCGGGGTGCCGTAAACCGCGATTTGCGCCGCCCCGGGGTTTGGCGAATCGGGATGGGAGGAGAGAAACTCGATGCGGATCTTGCGCACCCGCTGTTTGGGGAAGCCGATCGGCTGCGGCCCGCGGCGGTGTTCCAGGGTCCCGGAAACCACCGGCTCCGCCGCGTCATCCAGATAGACGCGGTAGTCCTTGAAACATTCCAGCAGCGGGCTGGTCACCCGCGCGTAGTAGACGATCTGCGCCGCCTCGACCGGTTCCTTCCACTTGAGCGCAAACGAACCGGTCCGGGTCCCGCGTACCGCCCAGTCGCTGTTCTCGCGGAACTCGGAAGGCGCCGTTCCGCCGACTGCCATCTCCGCCCGATAGCTGTCGCTGAACTCGCTGCTCGCCGAAACCGCCGCTCGGGGCGCGACATTCTCCGGCAGGGCTTCTGCACCGGGAGTCGGGGTGGCCGCGCCGCTCCGTTCCGCCCCAATCAGGCCCGCCAATGCTGCCGTCAGGCAAATAAACAAGGTTTTCATAATAATTGCTGCTTGGAAATTGGTCTTGAGCTTAGCGTCCTCATTCCCGTTGCCAAGGAGAATCGGAGGAAGTTTCAAGTCATCAGTTTCAAGTTTCAAGCCAATTACCAGGCTTGCCACTCAATCGGCATCGGGAACGAGGGTCCGTTCGTCAGCGACCGGAAAATCCCCCGGAGTCACAATCGCGCCTTGTCGGACGGGGTAAACCCTGTTTGCATCCGCCTTCGAACCTACCCCCTCATGGCCAACAAAGACATCACCGATCCCGCCCGCATGGAGAAAATCGTATCCTTGTGCAAACGCCGCGGCTTTATTTTTCAATCCGGCGAGCTGTACGGCGGCCTCAACGGTTGCTGGGACTACGGCCCGCTGGGCGTGGAGCTGAAACGCAACCTCAAGGATTACTGGTGGCGCAAGACCGTCCAGGAGCGCGATGACGTGCTCGGCCTGGACGGCTCGATCCTGACCATGGAACAGGTGCTCGTCTCCTCCGGCCACGTCGGCGGGTTTTCCGATCCGATGGTGGACTGCAAGACCTGCAAGGGCCGGTTCCGCGCCGACAACCTGGAAGGCTCCGAATGCAAGGAAAAACCGAGCGTCTGCCCCGGCCAATCGCCAAAATGCGAACTCACCGAGCCGCGCCAGTTCAACCTGATGCTGCAGACCAACTTCGGTGCCACCGGCGAGCAAATCGCCTACCTCCGCCCGGAAACCGCCCAGTCGATATTCTGCCAATACAAAAACGTGCTGGATTCCAACCGGGTCAAGCTGCCATTCGGGATCGCCCAGGTCGGCAAGTCGTTCCGCAATGAGATCAACCCGCGCAATTTCATCTTCCGCTCGCGCGAATTCGAGCAGATGGAAATCGAATACTTCTGCCACCCGGACGACGGCATGCGGCTCACCGACGAGTGGCTGGAGACCCGGCTTACATTCTACGGGGAAATCGGCATCCCGCGGGAAAAACTCCACATCCTCGATGTGCCGGATGGCGATCGCGCGTTTTACTCGAGGAAAACCTACGACATCGAATACGAATTCCCCTTCGGTGTGCAGGAACTCGAAGGCGTGGCCTACCGCACCGATTACGACCTCAAAGTCCATCAGGAAGGAGCCGGCAAGCCGCTGGAATACTTCGACGAGGAAACCAAGCAACGGTTCCTGCCCCACGTCGTCGAACCGTCCGCCGGTTGCGACCGCACCGTGCTGGCGCTGATCTGCGAGGCCTTCGACGAGGAGACTCTAACCGATGACAAGGGCAAGACCGACGTGCGCACCGTGCTGCGGTTCAAACCGATCATGGCACCGGTGAAAGTCGGGATTTTCCCGCTGCTCAAGAAGAACGCGGAGCAGGTCCGGATCGCCCGTGAAATCCAGCGGCAACTCCAGCCGTGGATGAACGTGTTCTACGACGAAGGTGGCGCGGTGGGCCGCCGCTACCGCCGCCAGGACGAGGTCGGCACGCCGTTCTGCGTGACGGTCGATTTCGACACCCTCGGCGAAAACGGCGACGAGCTGAAAGGCACCGTCACCCTCCGCCACCGCGACTCGATGGAGCAGGAACGCCTGCCGGTGGAAGCGCTGTTGCCATGGTTGTTGGAGCGGGTCCGCTGAGCCGCTATAACCAGACACCCTGATGCCGGATTCCGCCACTCATGACGAGCCGACGCTCCGCCGCTGGGTGGGGTTCTGGAGCATGATTGTCCAGCAGACGCAGAACGCGTTCAACGACAAACTCGCCCAGTTCATCCTCATTCCGCTGGGCGGAGCGGTGGCGGTCAACATGCCGGTGGAGTTTTACGCCGGCATCCTGATCTCGCTGCCCTTCGTGTTGTTCGCGCCGCTGGCCGGCTGGATGAGCGACCGCTATTCGAAGCGCGATGTGATGCTCGCCGCGGCGGTGGCGCAATTGCTGATTCTGACGTGGATCACTTGGGCGGTGTGGGGCAGGCATCTGGCGCTGGCGATGAGCGGGTTTTTCGCCCTGGCCGC
>JAIPKB010000183.1 GCA_021733795.1 Akkermansiaceae bacterium
GCCATCAGGCAGGCGTCCGCCGCTTTCCATCAGCGTGGTTGGGCGGTGGAGATCATTGTCTGTGACAACAACTCGACGGACCGCACGGCGGAAATCGCCCGCGCTGCCGGAGCACGGGTGGTGTTGGAGCCGATCAACCAGATTTCCCGTGCCCGCAATGCCGGTGCGGCCGCGGCCGGGGGTGACTGGCTGGTTTTTGTCGATGCCGACTCCCGTCCCGACCGGAGCTTGCTCGAAGAAACGGCGGAGCGGATTTTGTCGGGTCGCGTATTGGCCGGCGGGGCAACGATCCGGCTGGATGAGAGGAGCTTTGTCGCCGGGGTGTCCGCGCGGGGGTGGAACTTGATCAGCCGCACGCTGAAGCTCCTGGCCGGATCGTTCATTTTTGTGGAGGCCGCGGCTTTTCGCCGGATCGGTGGATTCAGTCACGATTGGTTTGCCGGGGAGGAGTTGGAACTCAGCCGACGGTTGAAGAAGCTGGCGCGAAAGACGGGGCGCGAGGTGGTGATTTTGCACCGCCATCCGCTTGCAACCTCGGCGCGCAAGGTCTGGCTCTACACTCCTTGGGAAATGGTCCGGCTGCTGGCGCGGGCGGTGGGTAGCGGGGGGCGTTCGCTGCGCAGCCGTGAGGGAACCCACCTCTGGTATGACGGGCGAAGGTGAGCGGGTCACCAGCACCAGCCACGCTATTTCCGGCACTTATCCAGCAGGCTGGCCAGGAACCAGGTAACCTGCACCATTGCCTCGGCGTGGACCGTTCCCGCCAGTGGCTCGATGTCACGGCGGCATTCGTCCAACAATTCGAGGGCGGTATCCACCGCGCTTTCGATCGCCCCTTCGTATTCCGCGATGCCCACCACCACCGGCAGGTCGAGCGGTTCCTGGTCGAGGATCCGCTTGTTGAGCTTGGAGCGTTGGGCGGCGGTGGCCGTTTCCAACAAATTGAGGATTGGCAGGGTCAGTTTGCCCTTGGCCAGATCCGTGCGGAGGGTCTTGCCGACCACTTCCTCGGAGCCCACCAGATCCAGGCAATCGTCGTAGATTTGATAGGCGGTGCCCAGTTTCATGCCGTAGCCGTAGAGCCGTTCGCGGGTTGTCTGATCCACCTCGGAAAGGGTTCCTGCCAGTTCGGTTGCGGCGGCGAACAGAGCCCCGGTTTTCATCTCGATGATGCGGAAATAGTCCTGCTTGCTCAGCGTCAGGTCGAACCGCCGCTGGGTTTGGATGATTTCCCCCTGGCAGACCTCGCGGGAGGCCCAGCCCACCTTGCGGCAGATCTCGATCCTGCCGAAGTCGGTGGCCAGCGTCAGGGCATGGGAAAACAGCGCGTCGCCCAGCAACACCGAGAGCGCATTGCCCCATTTGGCGTTGGCGGTGGGCACCATCCGGCGGGTGGTCGCGCCATCCATGATGTCGTCGTGCACCAGCGTGGCCATGTGGACGAGTTCCAGCACCACCCCGATTTTGATGTGGTCGTCGGTCACGCCTCCGGTGGCCCCGCCGGCCAGAATCGCCAGCGCCGGGCGGATCCGCTTGCCGGAAGTGTTGCAAACGTAGGAAACGTAGGGCTCGATTGCTGGATCAAACGCTCGGATTTGCTCACGAATAGCGGTCTCCACCCGTTCCAGTTCTGGACGGACAAGATCGAAGGGAAATGATGAGTTGCGGATCGGCAGGGTGGTCGTGGCCATGGGAATCGGACTGGCGGGCAAACTTCACCATTCCCGCCCGGAATGCAACACCGATGTGCGTGAAACGGCCAAATATTCCGGTTTTCCGGTTGGCGTCAACGTCCTGCCACGGGGGTCTCCAATTTGTCTGGCCGGGTCAAGGGCTATTCCGGGGACGGATCCTTGGCGAGTCGGTCAAAAAGTTGTTGGAGGTCTCCGGCGGCGGCCGGGGCGGCATCGCGGAGGTGCTCGAAGGACGCGTTATTGAGAAACTTGCGGCTGCGGTCGGAACTGATGAAGAGGTCCGCCTCCAGTAGCAGGCGGGGGCCGGCCGGGGTGCTGATGACCGGGTAGCACGCGGTGGCGGGATCGCCGGCCTGGTGGGTCCGGACGGTGGCGGCGGTCCAGAACCCGCCGGGGGCGATGCCAATGACGGTGGGCTGCCCTTTGGATTTGCGGGCGCTATTGATTTCGTAGCCCAGGTTGCGGAGCAGGCGGGAGGGGCTGTCTTTCGAATCGAGGCGGGCGCAGAGCTTGAGTGCGGCGGAGAAGTCGCCGGAGTCGATGGCTTCGAACCACACATCCAATAGCTTCCGGGTGTCTGCCGCCGAGGGTGGGGGGATTTCATCGGAGGGGGTGATCGTCGGCGCGTCGGCAAGCACTTTGTCGCGCCAGGTGTCGGTCCAGCCGTCGGTTTCTGCGGAAACCCAACGGGTGACGGCGGCGAAGCGGTCCTGGCAAAGGTCGTCCAGGGCGAGACCGCTGAGCAGGTGCCAGCCATCATCTCCGCGTTCGAAGTAGAACATCCGGAGTTCAAAATGGTCCTGCGGGACGGCGAAGAACTGAAACCCGGCGGCGGCGGTGGTTTCGTGTTCGACGGAGTCGAGCAGCACCGGGTGGCGGACGGCGGCGGGGTCGTGCAGCCAGAACCAGAGGGAAATGGCCTTGAGGCAGCCGGTGCGGGCGGTGTCGACTGGGCCGGTTAGATCGAGCAAGGCCAGCAGGGGCAGCGGGGTGGGGGCTTCGAGCGCGTCCTGCAAGGCGGTTAGGGCCGCGGGAAATGTCGCTTGGGGGAGCAGCGGATGGGATTCTCTGAGCCGGGCGGGCAAGGTGTCCAGCAGGTCGTCGTCGTCGTCCTCGTCGTTTTGGTGTTCGGCCCATTGTTTGCGGGTACGGGCGTCCGGTGGTTCGAGGAAGGACTGGGGCGGGTTGACCTGCCAGAGGCCGGTGGTGGATTTTTCGAGGCCCAGATGGATGAATTTGATGTTGGGCAGAGCCTTGGTTTTGGCACCTGCCGGATCGATGCAGGCGAGTGAGAGTTGGCCGGTGGTTTTATCGGATTCCTGATGGACGATGGCGCGGACCACGTCTGGAGCGACCAGCAGGCGCCACGGGAGGTTGGCGGATTGCGGGGCATCGGCGGCGGCATTGGCGTATTGGAGGCGGCTTGACCAGTCGTCGGGGAGATTGGGTTGGAGACCGCCGAGGAGGGCGAGCATGGTGGGGAGGCGGGGTTTGGCGCAGGCTTCGATGAAGGTGCGTCCGGCCTCGTCGGCGCTCATGGCGCGCAGTTGGTCGAGGCTGATGCGAGCGAGGATTTCGGCGCGCATGCGCTCGGTGACTTGTTGGCGGAGACCCCCCAGGACGCTGGCTTGGCGATCGAGCATCCAATCTTCGAGGGTGTGGGCGCGGCGGCGGATATCCGGGGCGAAGCCGATTCCGGTGTTTTCGAAGGAGGCGGGGACGGGGGCCGGGCACCAGAGTCCGTTTTTGCGTACGAGTGCGACCGCGCACACCCGGAGGCGGGCTGGATCGAAACCGTCGATTTTGCGGATCACGACGGCGGCGAGATCGCCATCGGTTTTGGAATCGGCGGCTTCGAGGGTGCCGGTTTCGAGGTCGAGGGCGGTGCGTTCCAAGCGGCGGGTGATTTCCCGCCGCTTTTGTTCCTGGGTGTTGGCGGAGAGGGCGGTGTCGCCGTCGGGTTCGAGATTGAGCTTGCCGGTGCGGACTTTCTCGAGGAATGCCAACGCCGCCTCGTTCGGATCCGCGGATGCGGCCGGGGCGGGTAATGCCAGGAGCAGGAGAAAAACAAGTGCTTTCACTGGCGGAAGCATAGCGCAAAAGCCAGCGGACGAAAGCGGGGATTGGTGGAATATTGGATTTTCACTCCCGGGTGCGGAGAATTTCCGGTAGCGAACCGGGAACTCCGGCCAGCCTTGGCAGTCCGTCCCATGTCTGGTGGTTGGCGAAACTGCGCCGGGCCAGGCGTTTGAGTTGCTCTCCGGGTTGGCGGTCGGTCAGCCGGATCGGTTCGACGGGATCACCGGTGCTGGCCGGTTCGAAGGTCCAGGAGTGCATGAAGCGGATATCCACCATTCCCTTCCGCTCGCCCCAGACCCGCTGTTCGCCGCTGCGGAGGTCGGCCAGCCACAGGCCGGTTTTGTTAGGACGGCAAATCCACCAGCCGTCGGTGCTGGCGGCGATGCGGCGGACTTCCCGGGTTTCCGCGTGGCGGGCGAAGGCCTCCCGGTTTCGCGGCAGCACGGTCCAGAGAATCGGGGTGGAGGACCACTCCCACACCGAGCGATGGCAGAGCCAGACTTCGTCGCCACCGTCCGCCAGGCCGCGCCAGAGCAGCGGGTTCCACGAGATGGGGGAAACGCAGCAGCGTTCATGATCGATGCCGCGTCGGGCTAAATCGGCGGTGACGGCGGCTCCGACGAGCAGTTTGGCGGCGAGCACCAGAGCGAGATAGCCGCTGCCCAGGCCGATGGCCCACCCCCAGCGGCGGCGGCGTTTCGGCTGTTGTTTTTTGGTGCGCAGGATGGCGATGGCGGGGATGAATCCGGCGAGGATCAAGCCTGGCAGGGCGTCTCCGTGGCCTAACATATTTGCACAAGCCCTTGGTGCCGGGATCGGCCAGCAGAGTTGGGCGCCGGGGGTGGTGAGGCAGCTTGAGAGCGCTCCAATCCCCCATGCGAGTCCCACGAACCAGGCGATCCGGCCACGGGCCAGCTTGGAGCGTTTCCAGTGGGGTGCCAGCCAGCGGGGCAGCACGGCGGCGGCAGTGCCTGCCAGCAGCAGCGAGTGGGTGGCGGTGGCGTGGAAGGCAAGCTGGGAGGCGGTTGGCAGGAACCATCCCGCCACACCATCCAACAACCATGGCGCCAGCGCCAGCGCCGCCCCCCAGGCCATGGCCTGGTTGCCGAGCCGCTTGCCCAGCAGCAACTCCCCGAGCATGGCTCCGAAGGCGGCGGGCGTGATGATGGGTGCGAGCCATTCCATGGCAGCCACAGGTGTTCCCGGGTTCGCCTGTTTCGTCAATCCGAAAAACATCCGAATTCACCCGTCAAGTATCGCGGGCTGTGAAACCCCGTTTGACATCCTTACTTGTGGGTCTTACTTTCCAAGTATGGTTGCCACACTTGCGAGCAAAGGCCGGATCACCAATCCGCCGCGGCCATCGTCGATGATCTACGGGGCGGACCTGTCGTTTCCAAACGTGCCGAACCATGTCCACCGAATTCAAAGACTACTTCAAGATTCACCAGGAACCACCATGCTCCAACAAATTCAATCAGCCGTGGAAGTCGCCACGCACCTGCCGCGATACAAACAGATCGTCCATGTGCTCTTCAAATATGGTTTCGGGGATGTCCTGAAACTGGTCGCTTTGCAAAAGGTGCTGGGGATCGACCATGCCAAGCTGCCGGTTCACGATTCCGGCATGCTTGCCAGGCCTCCGGCGGAGCGGCTGCGGCTGGCGATCGAGGAACTGGGGCCCACCTTCATCAAATTCGGCCAGGTGGTCAGCGCGCGCCGGGACCTGGTGACCGACGAATTCCATGACGAACTATGCAAGCTCCAATCCCACGTGCCGACATTCCCCGGCGACGTCGCCAAGGGAATCGTGGCCGCGGAACTGGGAATGGAGCTATCAGAGGTTTTCTCCGAGTTCGACGAAGAACCGCTGGCCGGTGCGTCGATCGCCCAGGTCCATCGTGCGGTCATGGTGGACGGCACCGTCGTGGCGGTGAAAGTGCAGCGTCCCAACATCCGTCCTACCATCGAAAAGGATCTCGCGGTGTTCCTTGATCTGGCCCGGTTTCTGGACAAACACGTCCCGTCACTTTCGTCGCTCAATCCGGTGTCTGTTGCCACGGAATTCGGCATCACGCTGCGCAAGGAACTCGATTTCACCCATGAAGCGGACAGCGCGCGGCGCTTTGCCGAACAGTTCGAAGGAAACGAGGGGATTCACTGCCCGCGGGTTTTTCTCGAACTCTCCAGCGGCAAGGTGCTCACCATGGAATTCCTCACGGGCCTCCCCGCCGACCAGCCCGGGATCCTCTCGCAACACCGAATCGACCCGGTCGCACTATCCGAGCGGATCTCGATCCTGATCTATCAGCAGGTCTTTGAGTTCGGGTTTTTCCACGGCGATCCCCACCCGGGAAACATGACGATTCTTGAGAACGGTGCGGTCGGGCTCTATGACTATGGCATGATGGGATCCTTGTCCCCGTCTTTCCGCGCGAGCATCGCCCGGCTCGTTGGCGGACTTGCGGAAAAGGATCACCGCATGGTCATGCGTTCGCTCCTTGAAATGTCTGAAAAAAAGGTCTCGCCGGATCAGGATGAGCTTTTGGGAGACATTGTGGAATTCTGCGACCTGAACCTCCGCAAATCCCTGGCGGAAATCAACCTCGGCGCGGTCCTCAACAGCCTGCTCGATCTCCTGCGCAGTCACAAATTGCAGATGAAGGGCTGCTTCTATCTGGGAGTGAAGGCGTTGTCACAGGTGGAAGCCGTCGGGCGCGCGCTCAATCCGGACCTGAATTTCATCGCCCTCGGTGAGCCGTATGCCTCCAAAATCATTGCGGACAAATACAAGCCCGCCCAGCTGATGGGATTCATCAAGAAGCTCGGTATCGAATCACTCGATTTCCTCGAAACCTTTCCCTACGAACTCCGATACTTCTGGGACCGCGTGCGGAAGGGAGAGGTCGACCTCCCGCTCCAGCACAAAATCGACCCGAACGGCTTCGAGCCAATGCGCAAGACGCTCGACTCGGTCGTCAACCGGCTTGCCCAGGCGCTGTTGGCAGCCGCGTTATTGATCTGCGCGTCGATCCTGATATTATCGGGCTTGCCACCAAAGCCCGGCGGAATTCCGCTGATCGGATTGATCCCGCTGATTGCCGGAGGCTACATCAGCGTGCGCCTGATGCTCTCGATCTGGAAGCATGGAGGTCTGTAATTGCATTCCGCCGCCAGTCGGCCTGCCAACACAGCCGGGACGGCGATGCTCCGTTGGCACGCCAACTTGACGCGCATGCCCGCGCGGGCTATCCCCGGTTGCTGCGGTCCTCGCCGCCCTTGATGGCACGCTTGCGGAGATTGGCGTCCAGGATGCGCTTGCGGAGGCGGATGTTTTTCGGGGTGGCTTCCACCAGCTCGTCCACATCGATGTATTCGATGGCGCGTTCCAGCGAGAAGCGGATCGGCGGCGTGAGCTTGGAGGTTTTGTCCTTGCCGGACGAGCGCATGTTGTCGAGGTGCTTTTCCTTTACCGGGTTGACCGGAAGGTCACCGACCCGCGGGTTTTCGCCGACCAACATGCCGGCGTAGACCGCATCGTTAGGCCCCACGAACAAGATCCCGCGATCCTCCAGCGACTGGAGCGAGTAGGGGGTGGCGAGTCCGGCGTCCATCGAGATCAGGGTACCGGTGGTGCGGTTGACGATCTCCCCGGCGAACTCGCTGTATTCCTTGAACAAGTGGCTCATGATGCCATGGCCGGAGGTGAGGTTGACCAGCTCGGTTTCGAACCCGATCAGACCACGGGTGGGGATCACCGCCTGGATGAAGGTCCGGCCGCTGGGCTCGGTTTCCATGTGTTCCATCATGCCCTTGCGGTTCACCAGAAGTTTGAGAATCCCTTGGGTGTAGTCTCCGGGGGCCTCGATGTAGAGGGTTTCAAACGGCTCCAGCAGCTTTCCGGAATCGGAGCGGCGGTAAATCACCATCGGCCGGGATACGCACACTTCGAATCCCTCGCGGCGCATTTGTTCCACCAGCACGGCGATCTGCATCGCCCCGCGGGCGGAAACGAGGAACACCCCGGCTTTGTCGGTATCCTCCACCTGGATGGAAATGTTGGTCTTCAATTCGCGCAACAACCGGTCGCGGATGGCGCGGGAGGTGACGTGCTTGCCCTCGCGCCCGGCCAGCGGGCCGTCGTTGATCGAGAACTGCATCTGCACGGTGGAGGGGTCGATCTCGACGAAGGGCAGCGGCGTCATCTCGGGGTCCGAGGTGAGGGTTTCGCCAATGTCGATGCTTTCGATACCCGCCGCGATGCCAACGATGCC
Organism: Akkermansiaceae bacterium; assembly: GCA_021733795.1. Classification (GTDB taxonomy): domain Bacteria; phylum Verrucomicrobiota; class Verrucomicrobiia; order Verrucomicrobiales; family Akkermansiaceae; genus Luteolibacter. Next base: position 8,048 of record JAIPKB010000183.1, read on the forward strand.
GCCAGCGGTGCCGCCTTCCGAGTCGTGGGTGGCGAGACCGGAGTAGCTGAAGGTCTTCATCACCTTTGATTGCTGTCTGGTACCATCCTTGCGGAGCAGCCAGATGGTGTCGCCCTTTTTGACGCCGCCGCCGAGGATCTTGCCGACGGCCACCCGGCCGACGTAGTCGTCCCACTCGATGTTGGAAACGAGCATGGAGAATGGCGAGGCCGGGTCAGCCTTGGGTTCCGGGATGCACTCGATGATTTTCCGCAGCAGCGGGATGCAGTCCTTTCTTTCGTCATCGGGATGATTCATGAAATAGCCGTCGCGGGCGGAGCCGTATACGAAGGGGGCGTTGAATTGCTCCTCGTTGGCTTCGAGGTCGAGGAAGAGTTCCAGCACTTGATCGTGGACCTTGAGCGGTTCGGAAAGTGGCCGGTCGATTTTGTTGATGACGACGATCGGGTGGAGGCCTTCCTGCATGGCCTTGCGCAGCACGAAGCGGGTCTGGGCCTGGGGGCCGCCGGACGCATCCACCACCAGCAGCACGCCATCGACCATTTTCATGACGCGTTCCACTTCGGCGCCGAAGTCGGCGTGCCCCGGGGTGTCGACGATGTTGATGGTGTAGCCTTCCCAGTGGATGGAGGTGTTTTTGGCCTTGATGGTGATGCCTTTTTCCTTTTCGAGGTCCATCGAGTCCATCGCGCGGTCGGCGGAGACCTGGTTTTCACGGTAGGTGCCGCCGGCTTGGAGGAGCTGGTCCACGAGAGTGGTCTTCCCATGGTCAACGTGGGCAATAATGGCGAGATTTCGAATCTTGAGGGGCATGGGGATGGTGTGGTCGTGGGGATGGGCCGCCCGCAGGCGGAGGCGGGCTATGAAGGGTTTCCAGCCGGGTGGCAAGGCGGGAATTCACAGACTTGCCACAAAATCGGGGAAAAGCAGGTAAAATCCGCAAAAATATGCGGAATCGCCGGGATATCGCGCCGCGGCGACACAAAAGGCGGCTTCCTCAGTCGCACGCGTTGTGACCAACGCGGCCACGGAAGAGGCGGCCTCCCATGCTTCCTATTATTCCCATTCTTCCCATCCTGTCACCAATGCGGCTGCGTGAGAAGCCTATTCCACGCTGTCGTGCGCTCCGCCGGGTACCTGGCGGTGGGTTCGTGGGTTGGGGCGGAGCATGCGTTTTTGTTTTTCGCGGTCGCCGGCGTTGCGGACGACGGTGATCGGTTGGCCGGTGTTGATGTCCAGGCCGGTGACATACATCGCGGAGGAGGCGGTCATGGGGAGCGGGATGAAGTCCTGGACCTGTTGCAGGTTCCAGCGTTCATGTTTGAGGAAATCCTCCACGGCCCCCATTTCCTTTTCGGTGCAGCCGGGGAAACTGGAGATGAAATACGGTACGAGATATTGTTGCTTGCCGGCCTCTTCACTCAACTCGTGGAATTTCTCCATGAACGCCGGGAAGTCGCCCGCCGGCTTGCGCATCCGGCGCAGGACATCCGGATGGAGGTGCTCCGGCGCCACCTTCAAATGCCCGGAAACATGGTGCTGGACGAGTTCCTTCATATATTCCGGCGTTCGCACCGCCACATCCATCCGGATCCCGGATTGGACGAAGACGTGTTTCACGCCGGGGACTTGGCGCGCACTGCGCAGCATTGCCAGGCCGGGCTCCTCGTTGATCTCGAAGTGCGGGCAGATGGTCGGCCACAGGCAGCTCGGGCGGTGGCAGTTTTGACAGGCCTCCACGTGGCCGTTGCGGGCGCCGTAGAGGTTCGCGGTGGGGCCGCCGAGATCGGATACCGTGCCGTTGAAGGTTTCGAATTCGCCCATCCGCCGCACCTCCTTGAGCACCGAGTCCACGCTCCGGCTGGAAAGGAATTTCCCCTGATGCAGCCCCAACCCGCAAAACGTGCAGCCACCGGCACAGCCGCGCGAGACGATCACCGAGTCCTTGATCGTGGCAAATCCCGGGACCGGTTCGCGATAGGACGGATGGGCCAGCCGCTGGAACGGGTATTCGTAGAGCGCATCGAGATCCGCGCCGTCCACCGGCATCGCGGGCGGCTCCATCCACACCGCGCGGCGGCCGTGCAACTGCACCAGGCGCTTGCCGCAATACGGGGTTTGCTGGGCCTCGGTGACCCGGGTGATTTTCAGCAAGAGGCCGGAATCCGCCTGCAATTCCTCCCACGATGGCAGCACCACACAGCCGCTGAAATCCGCAGCGGCGGTGGCCTTGCCGCCTAACAATCTAGCAGTGCCGGGGATGCCTGCCAGGTTCGGGTTGCCATCGCGCAGGCGTCCGGCGATCAGGCGCACCGCACGTTCGCCCATCCCGTAAACCAGGATGTCCGCCTTTGAATCGGTTAGGATGGACGGCCGCAGCTTGTCCTCCCAGTAGTCGTAGTGGGTGACCCGCCGCATGCTGGCCTCCATCCCGCCGAGCACCACCGGCACTCCGGGAAACGCCCGCCGCGCCATCTGGGAATAGACCACGGCGGCGTGGTTCGGCCTGCGGCCGGGGGCACCGCCGGCGCTGTACACATCGAGCTTGCGCTTGTGGCGGGCCGCCGTGTAGTTGGAAAGCATCGAATCGAGATTCCCCGCGGTGATGCCGACCATCAACCGCGGCCGGCCCATCACCTGGATCGATTCGAGATCCTTCCAATCCGGTTGGGCCACGATCCCCACCCGGAATCCCTCCGCCTCCAGTACCCGCCCGATCATCGCCGCGCCAAACGAGGGATGGTCCACGTAGGCGTCCCCGGTGATCAGCAGCACATCGAGTTCATCCCAACCGCAGGTCTGCATTTCCGCCCGCGTCATCGGGAGAAATCCCTGCGGGTCCGGGCGGCGGTCGTTCCGGGAAGGCTTCATGGCTTGGCGGGTGGCCTCGCTGGAGTGGCTCACGCCAGGTCCATCACCAGGACCTTCGCCCAGCGGAACTTGTGGGCTTCAATGAAGGCATGGTGGAGGTCGTGGACCTGATAGGTGTCGTGTTGTTCCACGGTGTCGAAACGCATCGTCAGCGCGTAGTCCCACGACTGGTCGATCACCGGGCGGAGCATTACCGGGGCGGGCACCGACCAGCGGCCGCCCGCAACCAGGTCGATTTCAAACAACGATGCCAGTCCCTGCTCGAACTCCGCGCGTGCGGCGGCGTCCTTGCATTCGTCCTTGAGCCAGAAATACACATGATGGTCCATGGCTGGAGTCTCTGCCGGGGGCTGGGCCATGGCAAGCGGAAAGGGTGTGGAAAGGGTGTGGTGACTGAACAGGGTCCCTACACCAGGGATCGGAGCGTGAAAAAGTCGTCAAGAATGGGAAGAAATTGAACCGCCAAGGGCCGGCATGGCGGCACCGCTGATGAGCATCTTCCATCGCCCGTTGAGCGATTCCGTCACGTCGGAGGTGACCAGGATTCGCTCGTTCCCGCCGAGGTGCCAAAACCAGATCGAGGTCAGGTGTTCTGATCTTCCTGTCCGTTGGGCTGGCGGGACGGTTGACTCAAATAAAATCGCACAAACACGCGGAGGTTGCAGAGGCGAACGCGACAATGGGAGAGACGATCGTCGCTCCCATTGTCGCAACGGTCGTTTGAATCCGGATTCTCTAAGGGACTGGTCCCCAATACGCTCGACCTGTCGGGACCATGGCGCAGACTGGGGGGGCACGCCCGAGCCCGATGCGGAGCATCCACTGGTGGACCGAATCAAATGACGGGCATTGGAGACCTTGGAATGCGGAGGCGCAATGGGTGAGGATTCTGCCCGCCGCCAGGTAGCGAAACGACCCTAACAAATAAAACCGCGCGGACAACATCCCCCCAAAGAATCTGAAATGCTGTCCCCGGATGTGTTGGTCCTCGGTTGGCTGCAATCCAAAAACAACTTGAAGCGTGAAGGAGACATGATGCCCATTTTCGCGGTGTTCTCAACATCCCAGTCGTTTAGTGAGTTCTGAATTTAGCGCTTTCTTCCCTGGCGGTGATAATACCTCTTGATTCTGGATCATGCCAGGAACTCTCCCTGATTTTGTCATGCACCCGTAGCCCTGGGCGACCGGGGGAATCTCACAGGAGATCCGCAGTGCCGCTGCATCGGCCTACGCGCCCAATCAGAAGAGCTCTCTCCAAATCACTGGATGCACTGTTCTAACAGTTTCAGGCGGTGGCGGGGCACTCTTCGGGTGCGGGCTTCGTCGCGGGTTCGGTGGCGGGGATGGTGAAGGCCCCCTTGACTTTGGTGGCGGCATCGCGGCCGGCTTTGGCACCGCGGGCGAGTCCGTCCTTGAGGGTGGTGGGCGCCACCTCCCGCGCAAAGGCTGCCGCGAAGCAGGCGCCGAAGGCCGCGCCGTAGGCCACATCGTAGGCGACGGTGCGGAGAGCATGTTTCAGTTTCGGGGCCGCCTCGCCGGCCAAGCGGCGGGCGTCGGTTTTGGCGGCGTCCATCGCCTCGCCGAGGCTGTGG
>JAIPKB010000003.1 GCA_021733795.1 Akkermansiaceae bacterium
TGATAGCGACTTTTGGCAACCGTTACGTCGGCGGAAAGGCATTCCTGGCGCGATTGGACGCGATCGGAAAACAGGACACATCGAGCCGGGCCACCGCTGATCAGGCGCTGGAGCGGGTGGCCTTGCTGGCCAACCCATTGGTGTGCGACCAGGAGATCGTTTATGTGGCGAGACCTCAGTACCCGGCGGTCTACCACGCCATCGACACCCTCTTCCAAGTGGGAGAGTCCACCGATTTGCTGTTCCACGACCGCTACCTGCCGGGCGGCGCGCTGAAGGTGCTCAACGTCGCCACCGGCACGACCCGCACGCTGGTCGAAACACCGCAGGGAACCGTGCGCAGCCCGTGCGTCCATTTTGACGGCGGCAAGATCCTGTTCGCGATGAGGCGCACTTCCCAGGAAAACTATCATCTCTTCGAGATCAATGCCGACGGCACGGGTCTCAAGCAGCTCACGTTCGCGCCGGGCGTGAGCGATTTCGATCCGATCTATCTCCCTGACGACACGATTGTTTTCTCATCCACCCGCGAGCCAAAGTTCAACATGTGCAGCCAGGACATCGGTGCCAACCTGTTCCGCATGGAAGCGGATGGGGCGAACATCCACCAAATCACGAAAAGCACCCTGTTCGAGAACCAGGCCGGCCTGATGCCCGACGGCCGCATTGTTTACAAGCGGTGGGAATACGTGGACCGGAATTTCGGTGATGCCCACGGCTTCTGGACCGTCAACCCCGACGGCACGCAACAATCGATCCTGTGGGGCAACAACAAGGCCGATCCCGCGGCGGTGTACTACCCGCGTATCATCCCCCGCTCCAATCAACTGCTTTGTATCCTCAGCACCCATCACGGCAACATGTGGGGCCCGCTGGCAATCATTGACCCGCACATCGACACCGACCGCAATGCCTCGATTCTCCGCACCTGGCCTGCCGGCATCCGGGCCACCTTGACCGACAGCGACGCATTCAATTGCGACCGTCTCGGCGGCGTCAACCCCAAGTACGAAGCCCCCTTCCCTCTCAGCCGCAAATACTTCCTTTGTTCCCGCACCGATCCGGAGGGACGGATGGGCATCTATCTCATCGACATCTTCGGCAACGAGGTGCTGGTGCACAGCGAGGCACCTGGCTGTTTCAGCGCCATGCCACTTGCCGCATCGCCCCGTCCGCCCGTCATTCCCATGCGCCGGGATGTCGAACCCCGTGACGGATTGATGTACGTGGCCAATGTGTACGAGGGCACTCATATGAAAGGCGTCGCCAAGGGAGCGGTGAAGAAACTGCGGATTGTCGAGTCGCCCGAGAAGCGCGGCTGGTGTGGTGGAGCAGACGCTTCCGGCAAGTGGATGGGCCAGGGGTTCCAGGCACCGGGCATGAACTGGCACGACTTCACCGCAAAGCGTATCCTGGGCGCGGTGCCGGTGGAAACCGACGGCAGTGCCTATTTCTCGGTGCCGTCGGACACTTTCATCTTCTTCCAATTGCTCGATGGGAACGACATGATGGTCCAGTCGATGCGCAGTGGCACGGTCGTCCGGCCGGGCGAAACGAGCAGTTGTGTGGGCTGTCATGAAAACCGGCTGGCCTCATCGCAGACGCAGTTGGCGAAGCCTCTGGCCCTGCAGCGTCCGCCCAGCGAGATCGAGCCGTGGTACGGACCGCCGCGGATATTCAGTTTCATGGCCGAGGTGCAGCCGGTATTGGACAAGCATTGCGTGGAGTGCCACGACTTCGGCAAGCCCGCTGGGAAAAAGCTGTTGCTGGCAGGGGACCGCGACCCTTTCTTCAATGCCGCGTACACGGAACTGTGGCGCAAGGGGTACATCAAGACCATCGGCGCGGGTCCGGCCAGCATCCAGCAGCCGTACTCCTGGGGCTCCCATCCGAGCCGCATGGTACAAGTCATCCGGGAGGGTCATCCCGCAGCCGGTGGAGGCCCCCGCGACGACCAGCTCAAGCTGGACAAGGAGAGCTTTGATCGCATCGTCACCTGGATCGATATCAATGCGCCGTACTATCCCAGCTATTACAGCGCCTACCCGGACAATCCCGGCGGGCGCTCGCCGCTGGACAGCAACCAGCTCGCCCGGCTGGGGCAACTGACGGGCGTGAACTGGGGTGCCGAGGTGTTCTTCAACCAGAGTACCGGGCCGTGGGTGAGCTTTGACCGGCCGGAGCTCTCGCCCTGCCTGGAGAAACCAGACGGAACCTCACCCCAATATACGGAGGCACTTGCGATCATTCAGGCTGGCAAGGACGCTCTTGCCAACCGGCCGCGAGGTGATACGGTTGCTTTCACCCCTTGCGAAAAGGATCGGCAACGCGAGGCATTCTACCTTCAGCGGCACCAGATCGAGCTGCAGATCCGGGATGCGATCCGGACCGGCAGCAAAGTATATGACGAACAACCGAATGAACAACCAACACCCCCATGAACCACAACCCTGCCCCCTGGGCGACCGACCGCCGCCGCTTCCTGAAGACTTCCGCATTCACCGCCGCCGGCTTCGCGTTCGCGCGGATGCCGGTGATGGCCGGGCCGTTCACCCGCGAGGATTTCGACCAGCTGGTTCCCGCCGATAAAAAACTATCGCCGGAATGGGTGAAAGCCCTTTTTGAACGCGGCGAGCGGACGGTGTATCGCGGCAAGGAACTGGAGAAGATCGGCATGCCGGTCGGCGGCATTTGCACGGGACAACTCTACCTCGGCGGCGATGGCCGGCTGTGGCATTGGGATATTTTCAACCAGCCCATTGGCACCGGCAGCGAGCATTATGCCAACCCATTGCAACCCGCCTCGCCGTTGACGCAGAAGTTCTCACTGAAGATCGGCGATCAAACCCACACGCTGGATCGCGACGGATTTCCCGACATTTCGTTTCGCGGTGAATATCCGATTGGCGTGGTGGAATATGCCGGCGCCGACGTACCGCTGGCGGTCAAGCTGGAAGCGTTTTCGCCGTTCACGCCGCTCGACGCCGACGACTCCGGCCTGCCCGCGACGATCCTTCAATTCACCCTGAGCAACCCGTCGGCCGCGGTGGTCGAGGCAGTTCTATCCGGTGAATTGGAGAATGGCGTTTGTTTGCACAGCCGTGCCAATAACGGCAATTTGTGCAATCGCATCGTCCGCGGTTCCGGTTTCACCGCGTTGGTCTGCTCGGCGGAAAAAACCGCGCCGCAAAAAGACCAGCGACCCGAGATGGCTTTCGAAAACTGGGACAAGGACAATTACCAAGGTTGGAAAGTGGAGGGAACGGCCTTCGGCAGCGGGCCGGTGAAGAAATCCGAAATGCCTGTCTATCAAGGCAACGTGGGCGGCCCCACCGCGCGCGTGGCCAACTCCCACGCCACCGCCCCCGGCGATGCGATTGAAGCCAAGGACGGTGCCACCGGCAAGCTCATCAGCCGCGAGTTCGTCATCGAACGCAATTTCATCGCGTTTTGGATCGGCGGCGGCAAGGCGCGGCCTAATTCCCGCTCCGGACTGACGCTGATCGTCGATGGCCAACCAGTGCAGACCGCCGCCGGCCAGGACAACAACCAGATGGCCGCGGGACATTTTGACGTTCGCAAGCACGCCGGAAAAACCGCGCGGCTTGAGATCATCGACGACGCCAGCGGCGGTTGGGGCAACATCGGCGTGGGCAGGATATGGTTCACCGATCAGTTAGGCGGAGCCGAAGGGCTGGAGGAATTGCCGGATTTTGGCACGATGAGCCTGGCCTTGCTCGGCCAAGCGGCGGATGAGGCCAGCACTGACGCGACGGTGCCGTTCACCGAAAAGCTGTCCGGCTCGCTCGGGCGCAAACTCAAGCTGGCACCCGGCGCATCCGCCACGGTAACGTTTGTGCTCGCCTGGCATTTCCCGAACCTCCCGTCCAACGGCCCGATGCGCGATGCGGGACGTTACTATGCCACCCGGTTTTCTTCCGCGCAGGCGGTGGTGGAATATATTGCGGCGCAATTCGACCGGTTGGCCGGCCAGACGCGGCTCTGGCGCGACACCTGGTATGACTCGACGCTGCCGTTCTGGTTGCTGGACAGGACGCATGCCAACGCGTCGATTCTGGCCACCAGCACGGCGTTCCGTTATGCCAGCGGCCGGTTTTACGGCAATGAGGGCGTCGGCTGTTGCGCCGGAACCTGCACGCATGTCTGGCAATACGAGCAGACCATGGGTCGGCTCTTTCCGGAGTTGGATATCTTGTTGCGGGAACGGGCCGACTTTGATCCGAAGGTCTCGTTCAAGCCTGACGGTATGATCGACCATCGCGGAGAGTTTAATGCCGGTCACGCGATCGACGGCCAGGCGGGCACCCTCCTGCGTGCCTATCGCGATCACCAAATGTCCCCGGACAACGCCTTTCTCAAGCGCAATTACGCCAGCATCAAAAAAGCGATGCAATGGCTCATCAGCCAGGATGGCAATGCCGACGGCATTCTCGAAGGCGCGCAACACAACACGCTCGACGCCGCGTGGTTCGGACCGGTCGCGTGGTTGAGCGGATTGTATCTGGCCAGCCTGCGCGCGGTCGCGGAAATGGCGGCCGACATGGAAGATGATCCATTTGCCAGCGAATGCCGCACGATTGCCGGCGTGGGCAGCCGGAACCTCGTGAAGCGGCTTTTCGATGACGGGTATTTCATCAACCAGCCCGACCCCAAACACCTCGATGCCATCAATTCCGGCACCGGCTGCGAGATTGACCAGGTCATGGGTCAGGGGTGGGCGTTTCAAGTCGGCTTGGACCGCGTGTTGCCGCAGCAGGAGACGCGGTCGGCACTGCAGTCATTGTGGCGCTACAACTTTTCGCCGGATGTCGGGCCGTATCGCGCGGTGAACAAGCCCGGCCGTTGGTATGCGATGGCTGGCGAGGCGGGCTTGCTGATGTGCACGTTCCCGCGCAAGGACTGGAGTTTCTCCAATGCCCAGGGCAAAGGCAATGTGGGGTTCGCGGGCTATTTCAACGAATGCATGAACGGCTTCGAATATCAGGCGGCGGGACACATGGTGTGGGAAGGCATGGTTCAAGAAGGCCTGGCTGTTACCCGTGCCATCCACGACCGCTACCACGCGTCCAAGCGCAACCCGTGGAACGAAGTGGAGTGCGGCGATCACTACGCCCGCAGCATGGCCAGCTATGGCGTGTTCATCGCCGCGTGCGGCTTTGAATATTACGGGCCGCGGCAGCACCTCGGCTTCGCCCCCAAACTCACCCCGGAAAACTTCAAGGCCGCCTTCACCAGCGCCGAAGGATGGGGAAGTTATGCGCAGAAAATCGACAGCGGAAAACTCAAGGCGGAAATCTCCCTGTGCTGGGGAAAAATGAAATTGAAAACCATCGCGCTGGAATTCCCGCAAGCCGCCACCCCATCGGTCAAGGTGGAGTTGGCCGGAAAAATTCTGCCAGCGCAACTGCAACGGCGCAATTCACGCGTGGTGATTGCACTCCCGGCCGGCGTGACCATCCAAGCCGGCCAGGCGCTGGTGGTTTCTCTAGCCTGATCTCTCCTGACAACCCCGGAAGCATGAAAACCACAACTGTTGTTCTCGCCATGATGGCGGTGCCGCTGATCATAACCTGGGCCAGCGCGGCCGGTCCCGCGCCGGCGCGGAGAGCCATTCCGTGGGATGTTGCCAGTCTCTCGAAGACTCCCGTGGCCCACCCCACCAAGGAACGACCCGCAGCGGGGATGCGCTCGTTCACGCAGATCAACCCGAAGAAAATCGGGCTCACCGGCATTTCATGGGGCGGAACGATTGTGAGCGCGGTGGCGGGAATTGACTCGCGGTTTGCTTTTGTCATCCCCGTCTATGGCGGCGGTTTCATCCACCAGCATGAGATGACTCCCGATCAGTATCGGGATTATCTGGCAAAGTGGGATCCGTCGGCGTATCTGCCTCGTGCGAAGATGCCGATGCTATGGGTGAGCGGGTTCAACGAGCCCGTTTTCCCACTCAATCTGTTCAGCAAGCCAGCGGAGACCGCTGGCGGCACGGCCACCTTGTGCATTCGTCCCTTCCTGCCGCACGGACATGGGTTCGGTTGGGAGGACGTCTGGGAGATCGGTGGCTTTGCCAACGGTGTCGTGAAAGGCACCGCGCCGATGCCGAGGTTTGGGCGGCCGCAGGTCGATCCGAAGGACGGCCGGGGGCATGCGAAGTTCACCGGCGAACTCAAGAGCGCGGCGGTCGGCTTCACCACGGCCGCCGAGTGGAAGAACCAAACACTGAGCACCATTCCCTGCCCCCTCAGCAAGGACGAAGTGATCGCAGGCAGCCGTCTGCCCGCAGGAACGACGGCATATATGATCATCGCCAGCGGCAGTGGCGTTTGGGGCGATGCAAGCATCGATTCCGTGTTGGTTGCGCTCACCCCATGAAGTACACCCGCCTGCTGGTGCGTTGGCTTGCGGGCCTGGTGGGGGCGCTGGCAGTGCTGGCTCTTGCCGCGCCGCCAGTGGCGGCAAGTCCGCCGTGGACCGTCCTCAACTGGCAGTCCGACGAGGGTTTGCCGGATAATACGGTGGTGGGGATTGAGCAAACGCCCGACGGCTTCCTGTGGGTGACCACCAAGACGGGTCTGGTGCGGTTCGACGGCGTGCGCTTTCAGCCATTCCCGGTGACGGCGGCCGGGGCGCCGGCGGGCGCGATCAAGGCGTTGGTCGCCGACCGGCGCGGTCGCTTGTGGGTGGCGAAGGATTATGGCGTGGTGCTCTGCGTGGATCAGGGGGTCACGACGATGGTGGTCGGCCCGGAAATTGCGGGGGACGGGGATGGCGGGGAGCGGTTCATGCTGTTAGACGACGAAGACGCGGTGTGGGTGTGCTATTCCGGCGGTGTGGTGTTGCGGATTCGGGACAGGCAGGTGCGGGTGTTCACTGCGGCGGACGGGTTGCCCGGCGGCAGCGGCTGCCAATTGGCAAGGGACGGGGTGGGGCAACTTTGGTTTGCCCAAGGGGATTGGGTGGGAATCTTCCGCGAGGGCAGGTTTCGCCCGCTGGCGCAACAGTGGTTCCAGCGCATCATCGGTGCCCGCGCAGGCGGAATCTGGGGATACCGGGACCGGCAACTCTGGAAGCTCGCCGAGGGAGGCTCACCGGTGAAACTGGACGCGTTGCCAGACGATGTGCCCGAGGTGGTCCTGACGGCCATGAGTGAGGACCGGGCCGGTTGCCTGTGGCTCGGCACAATCAGGGCGGGCCTGTTCCGCTTTGATCCGGCAGACGGGGTGACGGTGCCGCTATCCCAACAAACCATCCTCACCCTGCGGGAAGACCGGGAGGGGAATCTCTGGGTTGGCACGCGCGGCGGTGGCTTGAATCAGTTGCAGCCAAGGGTCGTCGAGTTGTTGACCACCGGTTCCGCGACCCCGTTTGAACCAGTGCAGTCGCTCTGCCAGGACACGGAGGGGATGTTGTGGGCCGTCGTCTGGCCCGACGGCCGACTCATGCACAGCGCGGGTCCGGGGCAGGAATGGTCCCCGTTGTCGCCTGACGACGGTTGGCCCCTATCCCGCAGCGAGTGCGTGGCCGCCGATCCCCGGGGTGGGGTCTGGATCGGCACGGATGATGCCGGGATGCAGCACTGGCAAAACGGAGCGGTGACGGAAACCCTCGACCACACCAACGGCTTGGCCACCAATCAGGTCGGCGCATTGCTGGTGACCGCCTCCGGCGAGGTTTGGATCGGGCCCAGAGTGGCCGAGGTCGTCCACTGCCGGAAGGACGGACGGCTCCGGACCTTCCAACTGCCCCCCGGCAGCGGGTCGGTCATCGCCCTGGCAATGGATGCCGCCGGCGACTGCTGGCTGGCAACCTACGGCCGCCGCTTGCTGCGGGTGCGCGGTGATGTCGTGATCGACGAAACCACCGCGACGTTGGCGGAGCCGTGCGAGATCCGGGGCCTGTTAGGCACGCCGGACGGCAGCCTGTGGATCGGCTACGCCGGCCAGGGGCTGGGACGGCTCAAAGCCGGACGCTTCAGCCAGTGGCGGACCGACCAAGGGCTGCACGACGACTACATCTGCAATATTCTGCCGGACGGGCGGGGTCGGTTGTGGTTCGCCGGCAATCGGGGTATTTTCAGCGTGCGCAAAGAGGATTTTGACGACTTCGCGGCGGGGCGGGCCACGCGGGTCAGGTCGGTGGCCTATGGGCGCAATGACGGGCTGCTGCGCTTGCAGGCGAACTTCAACTTCTGGCCGGGTGCCCAGTGCGGCACGGATGGCCGCTTGTTGTTCGCCATGCAGTCGGGCATTGCCGCCGTGTCTGCCGACGATCTCAAGAAGAATCCGGAGCCGCCGCCGGTGGTGATCGAGCGGGTCACCGCCAATAGCCAAACCGTGGCCGCTTACCAAGCGGGTGGACTTCCGGAGCCCCCCCATGCCGCCGTGCCGCTCGAATTGGGCCGGACCGGCACCCACCTGCATCTCTCGCCGGGCCAGCGGCGCGTCGAGTTCGCGTTCACCGCCTTGACGTTCACCAAGCCGGAATCCATCGGCTTCAGGTACCGGCTGCACCCCATGGACGGGGACTGGGTCGAGGCGGGCACCTTGCGCACCGCCACCTATGCCCAAATCCCGCCCGGACACTATCAGTTCGAGGTGAGCGCCTGCACGAGTGAGGGCGTGTGGAACACCACCGCCGCAGCGCTCGACCTAACGACCGAACCGTATTGGTGGGAGACCGCCTGGTTCCGGGTCCTCGCCCCGCTGGCCGCCGCCGGGATATTAGGGGGGGGGATCTTGCTGGGCGTGCGGCGGCGCCACCGGCGCCAGATCGAGCGCCTTGAGTTGCAACAGGCGACCGACCGCGAGCGCACCCGCATCGCCGCCGACCTCCACGACGACCTTGGCGCACGCCTGACCGAACTGAGCCTGCTCGGGTCGCTCGGCGTCCGGCCGGCGATCCCGCTGGCGCAAGCACAGGACTACTTGGGCGAGGTCGCCGCCAAGTCGCGGGAAATGGTCGCCGCACTCGACGAAATCGTCTGGGCGGTCAACCCGATGAACGACCTGATGCCGTCCACCACCAGTTATTTGTGCCATTATGCGCAGCGGTTTTTCGAGTCCACGCCGGTTTTCTGCCGCTTGGACGTGACCACCGGCCTGGCGGACCTGACCTTGAACTCGGAGCAGCGGCACGGGTTGCTGCTGGCGCTCAAGGAGGCCCTCAACAACGTGGCACGACACTCCGCGGCCACCGAGATCTGGTTGCGGATTTTCGTCTGCCGGGGCATGCTGCACATCGTGGTCGATGACAACGGCCAGGGACTTCCTGGCACGGCTCCCACAGCAGGGGCCAACGGCTTGGAAAACATGCGCCTGCGCCTGGCGGGCATGGGCGGCACTTGCCACGTGCGCAGCGCGCCAGGACAAGGGACCAGGGTCGAGTTCTCCCTGCCGCTGGCGGGGTTAAATCCCTAGTCTCCTTGGAAACGGGAATTTATGAATGTTAGGGAAATTTCTTAAATTTCCAGCGCTTCTGATTGATTTACGAATGATGATTGTTGATGTTTGATTGTGGAAGTGAGCTTGCCTGGAGCGAACGCTCATTTTCACGCTCAGCTCAAAAATCATCAATCGACAATCATCAATCAGCGGCTTCTCCCTTTCTCCGTGACATCCTTCCCATTCGGGGTTTCCATCGGGCGCGCCGCTTCAGTTTATCATGATTTCCATCGCCATCGTCGAGGACAACGCCGGGGTCCGGCAGAATTTACAGCGTCTGATTGAGGAGACGCCGGGGTTTCGCTGCGTCTGTGCCTGCGATTGCGGCGAGGACGCCCTGCGGGAGATTCCCCGCGCCCGGCCCGACGTGGTGCTCATGGACCTGCACCTGCCCAATCTCTCCGGCATCGAATGCACCGCGCGCCTCAAGGAACTCCTGCCGGACGTCCAGGTCATCATCGTCACCGTCTATGATGACACCGAAACGGTCTTCAAGGCGCTGCGCGCCGGGGCCTGCGGCTACCTCCTGAAACGTTCCGCCCCGGAGCGTATTCTCGCTGCCATCACCGAAGTCCGCGAGGGCGGCGCGCCGATGACCAGCGAGATCGCCCGCAAGGTGGTCGAAGCCTTCCAGTCGGCCCCGCCGCCGGGCCCCGCCGACCTGAATCTGACCCGCCGCGGGCACGAGATCCTCCAGCGGCTCGCACAAGGTTTTGCCAACAAGGAAATCGCCACCCACCTGAGCTTGAGTGTCGATACCGTGCGCTGGCACCTCAAACAGATCTACGAAAAACTCCACGTCCGCTCCCGCACCGAGGCCGCCCACATGTTCCACCGCGCCGGCTCCCCTCCCCCCGGACCGTGAACCTCGAATTTCCAGCTCCCGATGCGCCGCAGCGGTGGCGTCGGAACTCGGTTCGCGCAGCAGTTGCGCCGGTTGCCCACGTTTCGAGTGATCGCCACCACCCATAAAACCACCCGTTTGGGGGGGTGACAAGCCCCGGCGGAAATGACAGCGTTTCAACCTTGCCGGGGGCCGCACCACCGCCACCCTCTCGCGCAATCCCCAATCCCAGGCAAACCGCCAAAAACCACAACGAAACCATGAAATCCAAAAACAACCACAATGAAACCATGAAATCCAAAAACACACGCATCCTCGCACTCCTTCCTATGGCCGCCGCGCTGGCCGTCACCCCGGTTTCCGCCGCGTCACTCATCGTGAACGGCAGCTTTGAGATAGGAACCCACGACAGCGGTAGTGCGCACGATGCTTATCTCCCCGACGGTTGGACCGGACCTGCGGGCTACGCGTGGTATTGGGACGGCTCATTAAATGCCCCTGCGTCGCAGGATGGCACGAGGCACATGAACCTGAATAACGATACAGGTTTGAACACCCTCTCCCAGAGTTTCACGGTAGGCGCCGGGACCGAATACACCGTGAGCTATTGGACTGTTCAGCGTGGCAACGGGCTTATGTTCACAACACTCAGTGTCGATGCCGGGGCGGTCACCGGTGCAGACGCCTTCGTGACGGGTATTACCGGATCCGGGACGTCCAGCATCAATCAGTTGACTGTGCAAGGGGAGCCCGCATGGACGCAGTACGGATTCACCTTCACTCCCGATACCGCCGCGACGGCGACCATAACCCTCGGCAACGTGTATGATGGAGGCACCGGTGACAATGACGGGGTTTTCCTGGACAATGTCAGCGTCACCGCCATTCCCGAGCCGACGACGGCACTGCTGGGGGGGCTCGGCCTGCTCGCGCTGCTGCGCCGCCGCCGCGCCTGAGGATATTTCCGCAGCGAGGGTTTTCACCGGCTGGGTGGGTCTGTGGATCCGCCCGGCCCCTCCAAGAACCGACTTCTTCCAGTGACATGTCCCGGCATGGCGCGACGATGCCGGGAACCCCGAATCCCCAGGTTACAAACCTCATCACACCCCTTCGAGCCCGCCTCCGCCACCCCGGCGTCGCGCCGGCCGCCACCCCACCCCGAACCCAAAGCTCATGAATCCTGACAACCAACTCCGCCGCATTCTCACATCCATCGCCCCAATCCTCGCCTTGGCGCTGTTCCTCACCCCGGTTTCTGCCGCCGAACTCATCTCGAATGGCAGCTTTGAGACCGGTAAGGACTTTGCGGGCGCAGCCTACACGGCTGTGAACCCCGGCACGGCAGACCTGCCAGGATGGTCCGGGACTACGCCTTACTCGTGGTATATTAACGGGCCGGTTTGGGGAACCCCGGCGCAGAATGGCACGGCGTTCATGAACCTGAATAACGTTACAGGTTTGAACACCCTCTCCCAGAGTTTCACGGCAGCCGCCGGGACCGAATACACCGTGAGCTATTGGACCAGGCAGCGTGGCAACGGCTATATGTTCACAAAACTCAGTGTCGATGCCGGGGCGGTCACCGGTGCAGGTGCCTTCGTGACGGGTATTAGCGGATCCGGGACGGCCAGCATCAATCAATTGACTGTGCAAGGGGAGCCCGAATGGACGCAGTACGGATTCACCTTCACTGCGGACACCACCACCACGGCGACCTTAACCTTCGGCAACGAGTATGTCGCTGGTGACCACGGTGACAATGACGGGGTGTTCCTGGACAATGTCAGCGTCATGGGCGGCGCGACCGTGGGCACGGAGGTTTCAACCACCACGCTGGCCCGCAGCCCGGGCACCGGCACTACTTCAACCTTCGGCGATTTGTTGAGCTTCGATGTGACCGTGAGCGGAGGCTTCGGCACCGCTACCGGTGCCGTCACCCTGAAAGACGGCGGATTCGGCGGAACGCCCCTCGGATCCGCAACCCTCTCGGGCGGCGAGGGCACCATTACCATCACCACGCTGGCGGTTGGGACCCACGACAACATCGTGGCCGTTTATCCCGGCGACAGCACCTATGCCACCAGCACTTCCAGCCCCTTGTCTACCCAAACCGTCACCCCGGTTATCAATAGTTCACTCATCTTGAACGGCAGCTTTGAGATAGGAACCCACGACAGCGGTAATGCGCACGATGCTTATCTCCCAGACGGTTGGACCGGACCTGCGGGCTACGAGTGGTATTGGGACGGCTCATTAAATGCCCCTGCGTCGCAGGATGGCACGAGGCACATGAACTTGATTGCCGAGACAGGCATGAACACTCTCTCACAGAGTTTCACGGTAGCCGCCGGGACCGAATACACTGTGAGCTATTGGACTATGAAGCGTGGTAACGGCTTTATATTCACGACACTCAGTGTCGAGGCCGGGACGGTCGCCGGTGCAGACGCCTTCGTGACGGATATTTCGCAGCCCACGGCGGCCAGCCTCTATCAGGCTACCAATGTCGATCCCGCCTGGACGCAGTACGGATTCACCTTCACTCCGGACACCAACACGACGGCCACATTGACCTTCGGCAACGAGTATGTCGCTGGTGACCACGGTGACAATGACGGGGTGTTCCTGGACAATGTCAGCGTCACGGGTGCGGGTGGTGGCGCCACCTTCCCGCTGACGATCACCCCGGCCGTCTCGCCCGACACGGGCTACGACCTCAAGTGGACCAGCCAGGCCGGCATGCTCTACGACGTGCTGAGTAGTCCCGACCTGGTCATTTGGACCCCGGTCCCGGGCCTGGAGGGCCTCGTTGCCACCCCACCCGACAACACCGAGAACGTCACCCCGGTCGAACCGTCCCGCTTCTACCGCGTGAAAGAGTATCCCGCACCACCGGAGACGGTCTTTTCGGAGAACTTCGAGGGTGCGAGCTCCCTGCCCCTGCTCGGCTGGGATACCGATGCCTATCTTGCCGACACCGCAACCACAACCTGGGCTCTGGGAACTCCGAGCATTGTCGGGCCGGTCCCGCCCGGCATCCCGCTCCCGAGTGCCAGCAATTGCGTCGGCACCAACCTCGCCGCCACCTACGGGATCAGCTCCGACATCTGGCTGCGGACTCCCTCCATCGATCTCACCGGCAAGACCGATGCGAAGGTGGTCTTCCAACAATGGGTGGACATCGATCCTTACCTGGATGGGGGGATCGGGGACATGGGGACGGTTCGTGTCCTTGATGCCGACGACCTCCCGGCAGTGAACGTATTGGCGGTCGTCGCGCCCGACATCAAGGGACTCAGTCCCGCCGGGTGGATGGAATTTTCGGCTAATATCCCTGACGGGCTTGGCAACATCGTGGTGGAGTTCCGCTTTGAGAGCGACAACTACGCGGCTGAGGACGCCTCCGGTTGGTACCTCGACGACGTCAAGGTCACCGTGGTCCCCTAGTGTAACCGGCCCTACCGACTGTGGTTTATTTGTTTGCGCTGGTTAATCAGGCCCCACCCGCGACTGTTGGCCCCATTCTGATCACCGACCACTTCTTCCCTCAGCCTACCCATGAACCGAAGCGCCACTCCGCTCCCGCTTCGCCCCTTGTTCACGGTGGGCGCACTGGCCCTGATGTTCGCCATGCCCGCCGAGGTGAGGGCTGTCACTGCGCTGAAGATGGATCTGACCGTTGGCAACAATCTCTCCACGGTTGACCGCACCTATACCTACAACCTCGGTGCCACCGGGATGCGCGGGTGGATTGACAACGGCTGGCCCGAGACGCCGGCACAGGATGGGTACACGGCATTTGCGCCCTATCAGATTCTGGTGACCGCCGTGGGTGCCGGCACGCCGGCGTCGGGCATTCTGGCCGTCGATGACGTGATCCTGGGTGCGAGCGCAGGCAGCGGTGCCGTTGCGCTTTTCACTAGCGATGCCCGCAAGAGCCTGGGCTTGGTGATCGGCGCCGCCGAGGCCGGCAACGGCATTCTAAGCTTCAAGCGCTGGCGGGCCGGGGGCACCGCCGATGTGTCCATCATCCTGCCCGTCATGGGTGCCTACTCCGACACGGCGCCCTACAATTGTGCCAAAACCACGCTGATCAGGGACGATGCCGAGGTGTTTCACGGGCTGAGCGAGTATGTCATCTACGCGGCCAAACACACCAGCATGTTCGGCACCGCTGGCCACGGGTTTTCCAATGTGCCGCCGCCCGGCGGTTGGGAGGCCGGCGGCACCCACGGCTCGATCAGTTGGTACGGGCCGGTCAACCAGGCCGGACTGGTCGCCCAGCTCACCATCGCGCTGGGCAAGAAGGCCGGCGTGGTGAGTGAGGAGATCGATCCGGCCATCGCGCGGGCGGCCAATGTTTTCGGCTACTATGTCAACCGTGGATCCATTCCTTACGGCGAACATCAACCGTATTGCGGTGATTACCAAATCCAGGGCCGGACGTATTATGATCACCGCAGCAACGGCAAGGACGGTCTGGCCGCGGTCATGTTCGCGTGCATGGACAACAAGCCTGTGCAGACGCAGTATTTCTCGCGGATGGCCTTGGCGGGATTCAACGGCGAGGCCTACGGGCATACGGGCCAGGGGTTCAGCTATTTGTGGACGATGCTCGGCGCCAATATGGGCGGAGAACTCGCGGCGCAGGAATACCACAAGACAATGCGCTGGGACCGCGACATGAAGCGCCGCAGTGACGGATCATTCGTCTATGAAGGCGGCGAGCAGTGGCCCCCCGGCAAGGCCAACGACTACTTCGACGGTCCCGATCCCTATATCTACTATGACAACCCGACCGCCTATTACCTCCTCCATGCCTGCATCCCCTTGAAAAACCTTTACATCACCGGCAAGAATGCAACCCCGGCCAACGACCTTGACGAACAAGCGGTGAGCAACGCCACCTGGGCCGCTGACTTCACCGCGGCCTGCGGCGCTTATACCAAGGAGCAGTTGTTCGCCGCGCTGGGCGAATGGGATCCGATCGTGCGCTTCAATGCCGCCACCGAACTGGCCACCCGCCCGCTGACCAGCACCGAGGTGGACGCCCTGATCACCATGGCGGAAAACCCCGCCGATGCCAATCAGCGCGAGGCGGCCTGCACCGCCCTCGGTTGCCTGCAAGCCACCGGCGCGATCCCCGCGCTGACCCGCCGCCTCAAGGACACCGACATCTGGGTGCGCGCCAAAGCCGCCAAGGCACTTACCGCCATGGGTACCGCGGCAGCCTCGTCCGTGCCCGACATGCTGGATGCGTTTGTCGCGAATGTGAAGCCCACCTATCCGTTTGAGGCCGGCTTCAATTGGAATGATCCCTTGCAGATCGCCAACGGTTATCTGTCCGAAACGCTGTTCAACCATTTGGGAAGCACCACCATCCATGCCGACAAGAGCCTGCTCTATCCGGCGGTGCGGGCCGGCATCAAACAACCGGCCGGGATGTGGCGCGGCCAGCTTTCCGATTTCGTGCAGAACCGGTTGACCCTGGATGACGTCAAGGCCCTGACCCCGGAGCTGTTCGAGGAGGTCACCTTGGAAGGACCCTGCGACCGGATGTTCACCATGGCCGGCCCCTATATGGCATTGTCCGCCCTGTCGAAATATCACATCGCGGAAGGAATCGACTTGTGCATGGGCAAAACCAGTTTCTGGGGCTGGGACGCCGCCGCCGCCTTCGATTTCCTCAAACCCTATGACGAGACGGCCCGGCGGATGCTGCCGGATTTGTATGCCCAGGATCTCGCGTGGATGTCGGCCACCGATCCAGCGGGCGGAGAAAACGCCGCGAATCTCGACGCCTGTATCGCCAGGATCGAAGCCGCCTCGACCGCGCCGGATTTGGTCTACGGGCTGGCGGTGGCCAACCCGCAAATCGGGGTCACCCCGGCCAACACGGCCAGGACGATTTATCTGACAGGATCGTCGTGCCGGCAGGCCACGGTGACCTGCGCGATCACCACCCAGCCGCTGCACGGCACCCTCACGGGCACGCCGCCAAACCTAACATACACCCCGGCGGCCGGCTACCAGGGCATGGACCGCTTCACGTTCAAGGCCAGCGACGGACTGACCACCTCGGCGCCCGCGACGGTTCACATCGTGGTGGGCACCGGCGGCACCGGCTTGAACGGGAGTTATTACGACAACATGGATTTCACCTCGCTCATGGCGACACGCATCGACCCGTCCGTCAACTTCGACTGGGGCACGGCACCGCCTGACACATTGAACGCGGGCACCTACAGCGTGCGCTGGACCGGGCAGGTGCTGGCGCCGGAGAGCGGGACCTACCGGTTTTCCACCCGCACCAGCGACGGGGTCCGCTTGTGGGTCAACGGCGCGCAGGTGATCAACGACTGGAACGACCAGGCGACCAGCCTGTGGAACGACAGCGCTCCCATCACCCTGACCGCCGGCCAGAAATACAGCCTGAAGATGGAGTATTATGACAATGCCAATCCGGCCGCGGCGCGGTTGTATTGGTATATGCCGTCACGCAAGGCCGCCACGATCATCCCGCAGGAGTTGTTATTCCCCGTGACGGGCGTGGTCCTGACCTCGCCATCCAACGGCGCCAGCTTCGCGCCGGGGGCGACGGTCACGCTGACGGCCGATGTCGCGGACGTGGCCGGCACGGTGACCAACCTGTCGTTCTATAACGGCGCCACCCTGATCGGGGCGGACACCACCGCTCCCTATTCGGTGAATTGGACGAATGTGGCGACGGGCGAGTATGCTCTGACAGCCAAGGCTACCCACAACGTGGGCGCGCTCAGCACGTCCACCGTGGTGGTGATCACGGTGGGCGGTCACGCGGTTCCCGTGACATCCGGCCTGGCCTCCTGGTTCGATTCATCCCATGGCGTCACCGCGGATGCCGACCAACAGGTGACGTTCTGGCATGACCGGTCCGGCAACGGACATGACGGGGTGTTCGAACTTTGGGACAAGCCGGTTGTCATGCGCAATCAACTCTTCTCGAAACCGGCGATCCGGTTCAGTCACAAGGCCGCCGGTTTCCTCGATCTTGCCGGAACGCTGTTTGTCAAGGAGCAATACGTCGTCGTGCGCTCACCCTCCTATGACACCTGGAGCAGTTATGGCGGCTTCCTCTGCCGCAGGTCGGGACGGGGGTCAAGCTACTTGCTTCGCGGAACCGGATTCGAATCGTTGCCAGCCGCGGTGTCCAAGAATGGCACCCCGCTCGGGTGTCCGTTCAACCTCGGCACCATCACCAACTACATGGTCCTCAAAATCACCGTGGACAACAGCGACACGAGTGCGGCAGGTTACCAGATCGGCAGGGCCGATGGATATTCCTGCGAGTTCGACGTGACCGAGATTCCCGGCTACTCCAGGGCCCTCACATCCCAGGAGGAGGCCAAGGTCGGCGGTTATCTAACATCGAAATACGGGCTCGCCACGGCCTACCCCGCCACCGGCAGTCTCGCCAACCGGGCCGCCACCGGGATCACCAACAGCTCGGCGGCGATCAACTCCACTCTCATGTGCAATGGAACCAACTATGACGTGACCGCCTATTGGGGCCCGGAGGACGGCGGCATCAACCCGAACAATTGCGCCAACCCGGCAGCGATCGGCTCGTGGACCAATGTGGCCTCGATCGACATCAACCGCACGCTCACCAACCTGGCACCCGGCACGACTTATTACTTCACCTTCCGCGCCACCAACGCGACGGGCACGATCTGGGCGGCTCCCGCGCAGAGTTTCACCACGCTCTCCACGGCCAAGGACATCCTGACCTTCGGCACCAATGTCGCCGGCAGCAGCGCCGTGATCGATACCGGTGCCGGCACCGTGGCATGGACCGTGCCGTATGGCACGGATCTAACAAACCAGACGCCGGCCTACACGGTTTCGCCCCTGGCGTTGGGCATTCCGGATTCGGGCATCAGCCTGAACTTCTCCACCACGCAGAGCTACACGATTGTCGCCGAGGATTTCTCCACCAAAGTCTACACCGTCACGGCAACATTGGGCGCGGCGAGTCCGGCCTGCGACATCCTGGCCTTTGGCCCCGGCGCTGCCATTGCCGGCAACTGCATCGACTTGACCGTGCCTTATGAGACGGATTTGGCGACCCTGGCACCGGCCTACACGGTTTCCGCCGGTGCTGTCGGCGTGCCGGCCAGCGGGGTGGCGCCGACCCCGAACTTCGCCACAGCAAACCCGGCCGCATACACCATCACCGCTCAAGACGGCATCACCACCAAGACCTACTGGGTGACGCTCACGGTCCTCCCCTTGAACCCGGACCGCCTCTCGAACGGCAGCTTTGAGATCGGCAAGGACATCCCACTCAATTGGAACGGTGGTCTGGGTGGCTACACAGGCGTTAACCTTTCTTCAGGCCCGTCCAACACCGATCTGCCCGGGTGGTCCGGCAACTTCACCGGGTGGTATGACATCAATAGCGCCGAGTACCACAGCGCCCAGCACGGCGTGCGATTTATCAACTTGATCGGCGCGACTGATGCGAACGTCCTCTCTCAGTCCTTCGGGGTTGTGGCCGGGACCAGATACACCGTGAGCTATTACGAGATGTATCGGGGCGTCAGTGGCCGTATGAATGCAACCCTCAGTGTCGCAGCCGGAACAGTTAGCGGTGCAAACGGATCGCCGGTGGCGGTTTCCGCGGGCCCGGCCGCCAGCATCGTTCAGACGAGCGCTACGGGAAACGCCGCCTGGACGCTGCACACCTTCACGTTCATCCCGAACACCACCACGACGGCGACCCTATCCTTAGGAAACTGGTACACAGGCGTCAATAATGGAGCCCACGGCGACAACGACGGCGTCTTCCTGGACCATGTCAGTGTCACCGCCGCAGCCATCGACGGCACAAGCGCTTCAACGACCACGCTGACCCGCCACCCGGGCACTGGCTCAACTTCGACATACGGCACTGCGTTGAGTTTTGATGTCACCGTGACCGGAGGCTTCGGCACCCCGGCCGGCACCGCCACCCTGAAAGACGGCGGAACTGGCGGAACAACCCTCGGCAGCGCCACCCTGACAAACGGCGCCTGCACCATCACCACCCCCACGCTGGCGGTCGGCACCCACACCAACATCGTCGCCGTCTATGGCGGCAACAGCACCTACGCCACCAGCACGTCGGGTGCCTTGACTCAGACGGTCAACAATCCGAGTATCACCGCCACGGCTGGAGCGAACGGCACGGTCAGCCCGGCGGGTGTCACCGTGGTTAACTATAACGGCAGCCAGAGTTATGCGATCACGCCGGCTTCCGGCTATGTGGTGGGCGATGTTCTGGTGGACGGATCTTCCGTCGGGCTCAAGACGAGTCATGTGTTTTCCAACATCACTGCCAATCATACCATTGCGGCATCTTTCGTGGCCAATCCTTCGGCTGCCACCGGTACCTATACCGTCAACCAGATTGACAACAAGGTCATTTACAAATTCACCGGCAACGGCACTTTCACCCCGGCAAGCGGCCTCACGGCTGACATCCTGGTGGTGGGTGGCGGCGGCAGCGGTGGCGGCAAGGCGACCACATCCACCTACTGGGGTGGTGGTGGTGGCGCTGGCGGCCTGATCGCTCAGAACAACATCCCGCTCATTGCCCAACAGTATGCCATAACTGTTGGTGATGGCGGTGCCGGTGGAACGTCTGGAGCCAAAGGCGGCAGCGGGACAAATTCCGTCTTCGGGAGCCTTTATACGGCGATGGGTGGCGGCGGTGGCGGATCAGGCGCGACAACCAGTGGTGCCAATACCGGAGCTGCCGGCGGTTCCACCGGCGGCGGTGGACGCACCAGTTCTAACGGTGCCGCCGGCACTCCTGCGACTGCCGGGCAGGGCACCCTTGGTGTCGCTGCGGCCTCGGGTCGTGGCGGCGGTGGTGGTGCGGGTGCGGTTGCCAGTGCGCAGAATGGCGGGGCAGGCATCAACAGCAGCATCAGCGGCTCTTCCACCGGTTACGCTGGCGGCGGTGGAGCGGGCGGGGCAACGGCTGGCACCGCATCCCATGGCGGTGGTGCGGGCATCATCAGCGGTACTCCTGGCACGGCAGGCACCGCAAATACCGGCGGTGGCGGTGGCGGAGTTGGCAGCACCAGTGGCACTGGTGGCGCCGGGGGATCCGGTATCGTCATTGTCTCTTATACAATCAAGGCACCCTCGACGATCACCTTCGATGCGCTGCCGGCCAAGACCCTCGGGGATCCGCCGTTTCATCTAACAGCCACGGCGACCAGTGGCCTGCCGGTGAGTTACGCCAGTTCGGATCCTGCGGTGGCGAGCGTGAACGGCAGCTTGGTCACCCTCTTGCTGGCGGGCACCACGACCATCACCGCCAGCCAGCCGGGCGATGGCAACCACAACCCGGCCAACCCCGTGCCACAGACGCTCACGGTGAACCCGGCACCACTATCGGCCTTCGCTGCCTGGGCGGCCGATACGGCGCAAGGCCTCACCGCCGGGGTCAATGACGGACCCATGGACGACCCCTACCATGACGGCATTTTGAATTTGCTCGAGTTCACCCTCGGCGGCAACCCGCTGGAATCCTCGCGGGCGATCCTGCCCAAGCTCACGAAACCTGCGGGCGACTGGTTTTTTGAATACAAGCGCAGCGTGCTATCGAAATCATCCACCACCCAGACCGTCGAATACGGCAGCGATCTAACAGGCCGGGCGCCGCTGACGGTGCCACCCGCCAGCGCCGGCATGGTGACGATCACTCCCGGCACCACCTCCGATCACGTGAAAGTGACGCTGCCCCCCCTGGGTGCCAGCGGTTTCGTGCGCCTCAAGGTCAGCCAATAGAATGCCCGGATTTAACTAACAACTGGAACCTCGCCAACATCCATGAATACCACAAGCAATCCGCCGCCAATCCGCCGCTGCCTCCACCGTCCGGTGCTGGCCGCCATCGGCCTTGTCCTCGCGCAACCCACCGCGCACGCGACGCTCATCGTCGGCGAGGAGCAGTACAATCCGGGGCTTGGTCAGAACGGCCCGCCCTCGCCCATCAATTGTGTCAGCAATGATTTGCTGCAAACGAGCCTGTCCAGCGCTACGGGCGAACGGACGGCTGAATGGCGCAGCGGCCTCTATGCTGACGCGGTTACCTACAGCGACTCACCGTTCGTCACGACCTATGCGCTCAATCTGGCGAGCAACCCGTCGGGCTACGACATCAAGGAAATCCGCGTGTTCAGCGGCTGGGATGTTTACCGGTCGGGCCAGTCGTACGACCTGTTGTATTCGTTCGTTTGGGCGCCGGACACGTTCCTGACCCTGGGCACGGTTCTCACTCCCTCGGGCCACAATGGGGCGGTGATGACGCGCACCTACGACAGTTCGGCGGGCGCGTCGCCCGACGCCGGAACGCCAATACTGTTACTGTCCGGCGTGGCCAAGATCCGGTTTAACTTCAGGCCGAATGGCTTAGGGGCGGTCTATCGAGAGATCGACGTGACCGGGTCTCCCTCCCCGCCCGGTGCGCCGAAAAACATCACCAGCTTTGCTTTTCCAACTTCCGGCGAAGCCTCGATTGTCGGGACCAACATCAACATCACCCTGCCGTACGGGGCGGCGGTGAACGCCCTGGCACCAACCTATACTTTGTCTCACGGGGCCACGTGCGTTCCCGCTTCCGGCTCCACCCAGAACTTTTCCAGTCCGGTCCAGTATGTCGTGACCGCCTCGGATAACAGCACCAAGACTTATACTGTGACGGTCGCCCTCCGGACCATCCCGGACCCGGTGTTCACCCTGGTCGCCTCGGCCAACCCGTGGGATGGGCGGCAGACGATGACGGTCACACCCGACATCTCTAACTGGAGCGCGTTGGTGGCCGCCGGTGCCACCGATTTGACGTACAACTGGACCGTGGCGGGGTTGGCCGTGACCAAGCAGATCAACCCCGACAGCTTGACGCTGACCCGCTCGCAGGGCAGCGGGCCGCTGAGCGTGACGCTGGTGCTCGACAACGGCGGGGAACTCGTCACCCATTCGCTGACGGTGAATGTTCAGGAACCGGCAACCGATCCGTGGGTGCAACGCACGCCCGGTGCCACCGAAAAACCCGTGACCGGGCAGTTTTTCGCGCGCGACGGCACGACGGGCAAGGGCACGATCTATTACAACGGCACCCAGACCGGGGCCACCGCGGTCTTTTTGAATGTCTATGCCACGCCCGCGGCAGGGACGGAGACCCAATACGGGACCACCCTCCGCCAAACGCTCACGGGCGGCGGTGCCTATGCCTTCACCGTGCCCATTGATGCCGGCCTGGTGAAATACAGGGTGGAGTTTGGAACGACCAGCGCCGGTGGTAGCGATACCGTGACCGCCACGGTGACCGACCTGGTCTGCGGAGATGCCTACCTCATTAACGGCCAGTCCAACGCCGTGGCGTACAACTACGGCAACTTCACCGACCTCACCAATTACACCTACACCAGCACGTGGATTCGCTCGTTCGGCACCCAGGGCGAGGGCGGGCAGGGCTCTGAACTGATCGGTGGCTGGGGTGAGGCCAGCCAAACGAGCCCGACCGGTGTTTGTTTTGTGGGCTACTGGGGCATGTATATCGCCAAACAGTTGGTCGATAACTATCAAATCCCGATCTGCATCCTGCAGGGGGCCGTCGGCGGCACCCAGATTTACCAGCACATGCCTAATCCGACCAACCATGCCGACCCGGCCACCATCTACGGACGGTTGCTGGAACGCGTTCAGGCGGCCCGCCTGACCCACGGCATCCGCGGCATGTTGTGGCACCAGGGTGAATCGGACTCGGGTAACTCCGGACCTGATGGCGACTCTGACTATAAGTTTTACCGGCAATACTTTTTGGATTTGTCGGCGGCATGGAAACAGGATTATCCCAATATCCGCTACTACTATACGTTCCAGGTGTGGCCGAAGCCCTGCGAGATGGGCCCCTTTGGCGACCAGATTCGCGAGATCCAGCGGACCTTGCCATACATGTATTCCAATTTGCGGGTGATGAGCACCGTTGGCGTCTATCCGCAGGTGTATTGCCACACCGATCTCGACGGCTACGTCCGGTTTGGAGATCTCCTCGGCCCGTTGATTGAACAGGACAACTACGGGTATGTTCCCACCACGCCGATCACCGCGCCGGATTTGAAGCGAGCCTACTTCACCACGCCGGAGCGGACGGAGATTGCCCTGGAATTCGGCCAGAACATGGCGTGGAACAACGGGTCAGCGAGCTTGATCTTCCTGGACGGCGTGGGCGGCAAAGTGACCTCGGGCAGCGTCTCGGGCAACGTGATCAAACTGCAAGTGACCGGCGCCTCGACATGCCGGACGACCTCCTATTTGATGGACCAGGTCTGGGACCAAAACCAGGCGAACCTGATCTACGGAACCAATGGAATCGCGGCCCTGACGTTTGCCGGAGTCCCGCTTGCGCTGACGGCGCTGGCGTCGCCCACCGGTCTGACCGCCGTACCTAACAATAATCAGGTAGGCTTGAATTGGACCGCGCCGTCCGGGGCCACGAGCTACAAGGTGAAGCGCGCGCTGGCTTCCGGCGGCCCATACCCGGTGATCGGAACCCCGGCAGGAACCTCCTACACCGACACCACGGGAACCAATGGCACGACGTATTACTATGTGGTGTCCGCCACCAACGGCACGGACGAAAGCGCGGACTCCGCCGAGGCTAGCGCGACTGTCGTGGTCATTGGCACAGGCGCGAGCACCACCACGCTGGCCCGCCACTCAGGCACCGGCAGTTCCTCCACTTACGGCGACGCGCTGAGCTTCGATGCGTCCGTGAGCGGATCAGCCACCCCGACGGGCATGGTCACCCTCAAGGACGGCGGTGCCACCGGGACGACCATCGGCAGCGCCACCCTTGCCGGAGGCACCTGCACCATCAGTGCATCGCTGGTGGTCGGTTCCCACGCCAATATCGTGGCCGTCTATTCCGGCGATAGCAACTTTGCCTCCAGCACGTCCAGCGCCTTGAGTCCCGCTCAAACGGTCAACCCGGCGATGCCGGTCGTGACGGTCACCGGCACCACCAGCTTCACCTACAACGCGTCCGCACAGGGACCGAACACCGCCGCCACCGGCGGCTCGACCGGTGCCGTGACCTTCAGTTATGCGGGTGTTGGCGGCACGACTTACCCGGCGAGCGGCATCCCACCGACGAATGCCGGCAGTTACACCTGCACGGCGACGGTGGCGGCGGATTCCAACCACATCAGCGCCTCGTCCGGCGCGACGCCCTTTACCATCGCCAAGGCGACGCCGGTGATCACCTGGGCCACTCCCCAGCCCATCAAGGTTGGCATGGTCCTGGGCCCCACCCAGTTGAATGCCTCCAGCGGCGGAGTGGCCGGAAATTTTGTTTATACTCCGGCCAGCGGCACGCTGCTGCCCCTGGGCAGCCATCCCTTGAGCGTGCAGTTCACTCCCATCGTCACCGCCAATTACAACACCCCGGCGGCCAAGACCGTCACCATCCAGGTGGCCGTTACTTCAGTGGTCTTCGGCGAGGAGCAATACCAGGCGAATGGTGCTGATCCGTCTCCGATCGGTGTTGCAAGCGGCGACTTATTGGAAAGGACCGGTGTCGTAGCCACGGGCGAGCCGGGGACGATATCCGGCGGCGTTGGGCCGGCGTTGCGCAGCGGTTCCTTTGGTGACTTCGTGAGTTATAACGACAGTTCCGAGTATGCCACGACTTACGTATTGGCGCCCAACACCCTGGGCTACGATATTGCGGAGATCCGCCTGTTCAGCAATGGAGGCTCGCGGACGGGCCAGTCGTACGATCTTAAGTATTCGCTCGTAGGTGCGCCCAACACGTTCCTGCTTCTGGGTACCTACACCGACACCCTTTATGGGGGCGCGAGCGGAACTTTGATAACCCGCACGTACCACCCCGGGGGATCGGCAATACGCACCGGCGTGGCCGCCATCCAGTTCGTGATCCGGCCAGCTAAAATCGTGGGTGAGACACCAGCACGCTATATCGGCGCGCTCTATCGCGAGTGGGACGTGCTCGGCACGGCGACGGTTGCCGGCAACACCTACGCCACCTGGGCCGCCGCCCAAAATCCACCGCTCGGCGATGCAGAGGTCGTGGGTGCCGACGGTCTCATGAACCTACTCATCTACGCCCTTGATGGTTTGAATACGGCTCATGCCAATGACTCGCCAGGCAAGTTGGATGGCAGGGTGCTGAGCTTCACCAAACGCCCCGAGGCGGTTGCCAACAACGATCTCACTTATACCATCGAAACCTCGCCCGACCTCGGTGGCATCACCCCGTGGGCCGCTGCCGACGCCAATGATCCGGCTCTAACCAACAATGACACCACCATCTCCTACACCCTGCCCGACGGCGAAGACAAGACCTTCGCCCGCCTGGTAGTGACGCAGAACTGAGTCACGCGGCTTGTCGCAACAAAGGCACCGGGTGGCGTGAAAACCGCACGGAGTTCTTTCAGGCGAATCGCTGGCGACGCCTACAGCGCGCGGCTAAGATGCGTTCCATTCACAAATATACGAAAGAACCCGAAACGCCGCAAGGTAATGTCGTGCCTCCCATGTTGCTCTTCTCTTCCACTGATTACTGATTCCCTCGACACCGATGAACCGAAACACCACTCCACTCCCCATTCGTTCCTTAGCCACGGCGATCCCGCTGGCCCTATTGTTCGCCATGCCCGCCCCGCTCCAGGCCGCCGTGCCCAAGGCTGCCGTGCCGGACCTCACCGTGCCGGATGCGGCCGCCACGATTGACAAGGAGTCCCGGAAATGGACCTACAACCTGGGGCCCACCGGAATGCGCGGGTGGATTTATCACGCTTGGTCGGTGACCGCTGAGCAGGATGCGACCACCGGGTTCGCACCCTATCAGATTCTGGTGACCACCGTGGCCGACAAGACGCCGGCCGCGGGGATCATGGCCACCGACGACGTGATTCTGGGCGCGAGCGCGGGCGGCGGCGCAGTGCCGCTCTTCGCCGCCGACGCCCGCAAAAGCCTGGGCTGGGCGATCGGTGCCGCCGAGGCCGGCAATGGCATCCTCAAGCTCAAGCGCTGGCGCGCGGGCGTCACCAGCGAGGTGTCCATCCCCCTGCCCGTCATGGGTGCCTACTCCGACACGGCACCCTTCAATTGCCCCAAGTCCGCGAAAATCATGGCCAACGCCGCCAAGAGCCTCCAACAAAAAATCCTGAAAAATGGCTGGGGCGGTGCCGACGGATCAGGGGCCATCAGCGCACTGGCCTTGCTGGCAACCGGCAACCCCGAGTACCTGCCGATGTTGCAGACGTATGCCCGGTCACTCGCGCCCACCGATCTTGACCTGGAGCGCAGCGGAGTTTCGGCCTGGAATTGTTACAACAGCATCTTTCTTGCCGAGTATTACCTGCTGACCAACGACGCCGAGGTGTTTCACGGGCTGAGCGAATATGTCATCTACGCGGCCAAACACACCAGCATGTTCGGCACGTCCGGTCACGGGTTTTCCACCGTCGCGCCGCCCGGCGGCTGGCAGACCGGCGGCACCCACGGCTCAATCAGTTGGTACGGACCGGTGAATCAGGCCGGGCTTGCCGCCCAACTCACGATTGTGCTCGGCAAGCAGGCCGGCGTGAAAAATCCGGAGATTGACCCGGCCATTGCGCGGGCTGCCAATTTTTTCGGCTACTATGTCAATCGTGGATCCATTCCCTACGGCGAACATCAGCCGTATTACGGCGAGCACCAACTTCAGGGGCAGAGCCGGACCTACTATGATCACTGCAGCAACGGCAAGGACGGGTTGGCCGCAGTCATGTTCGCGTGCATGGGCGACAAACCATTGCAGACGGAGTATTTCACACGAATGGCCCTGGCGGGCTTCAAGGGCGAGCAATACGGGCATACCGGCCAGGGGTTCAGCTACCTGTGGACGGCGCTCGGCGCTGCCATGGGCGGCCCCCAAGCGGCCGCCGAATATCTCAAACAAGTGCGCTGGGACCGTGACATGAAGCGCCGCAGCGACGGATCCTTCGTCTATGAAGGTGGCGAACAGTGGGCTCCCGGTCGGGGCGACGACTACTGGGATGATAGTTATACCTACTGGGGCAACCCGACCGCCTATTATCTCCTGCACGCCGCCCTGCCCATGAAAAAACTTTGCATTACCGGGAAACTTGTGACCCCGGCCAGCCAGTTATCCCCCAAGGTGGTGACCAACGCCGTCTGGGCCGCGGAATTCACCGGGCGCTGCGGCGGCTATACCAAGGACCAACTGGTTGCCGCCCTGGGCGAGTGGGATCCGATTGTGCGCTTCAATGCCGCCACCGAGTTGAGTCAGCGCACCGCGGACCTGCCATCCCTGATTCCGATGCTCATCACCATGGCGGAAAATCCCGCCAATGCCAATCAGCGCGAGGCGGCCTGCACCGCCTTGGGCTGCATGAAAGCCACCGCCGCAGTGCCCGCACTCACCCGCCGACTCGCCGACCCCGACATCTGGGTGCGTGCCAAAGCCGCGAAGGCGCTGGGGCAGGTCAACGCGGCGGCCGCCGCGGCTGTGCCCGACATGCTGGAAGCGTTTGTCAAGAATGTCGCGCCCACCTATCCGTTCGAGACCGGCTTCAATTGGAGCGATCCATTGCAGATTGCCAACGGCTACCTGGCCGAGACGTTGTTCAATCAATTGGCAGGCGACACCATCAACGCCGACAAAAACCTGCTTTATCCTGCGGTCCGGGCCGGCATCAAACAACCGGCCGGCATGTGGCGGGATAATCTGAGCGGCTTTGTCCGGGACCGTCTAACGCTGGCGGATATCGTGGCACTGGCCCCGGATCTGTTCGCCGATGCCCAAACCGAGGGACCGTGTGACCGGATGTTCACCGCAGGGCCGGTGGGGGCGGCCATGGCGGCCCTCTCAAAGCATGGGATCGAGGAAGGGATCGACATCAGCCTGGGCAATGTGACCTACTGGGGTCAGTTAGGCGCGGGGGCACTTAACAGCCTGCCAGGCTACGGCGAGGCGGCCAGACGGGCCCTCCCGGGTTTGTATACCTACCTCGCCGCGTGGCCGCCAGGTGACAACAATGCCCCTGCAATCATCAAGACCATCAATGCGATCGAAGCCTCCACCACTGCGCCGACACTGGTCAATGCGCTGCCTGTCGCCAACCCGCTCATCCTGATCACACCCGCCAACACGGCTAAACCAATTACCCTAACTGGGTCCTCGTGCCGGTCGGACAAGGTCACTTGCAAGGTCGCTACCCAACCGGCACACGGCACCCTCACGGGCACTGCGCCCAACCTGACCTATACCCCGGAGAAAGGCTATCAGGGTATGGACCGGTTCACGTTCACCGTCACCGACAGCCTGACCACTTCACCGCCCGCGACGGTGAACCTGCTGGTGGGCACCGGCGGCACCGGACTGAGGGGATATTATTACGACAACAAGGATTTCACCGCGCCGAAGGTGAAACAGTTAGATAAGGCGGTGGACTTTGACTGGGATCCGGCACCGCCGGCCAAAACGCTGGAAGCGGACACCTATAGCGTGCGCTGGACCGGCCAGGTATTGGCACCGGAAAGCGGAACCTACCGGTTTTCCACACGCACCAGCGGCGGGGTCCGCCTGTGGATCAATGGCGTGCAGGTCATCGACGACTGGAACGACCACACGACCAAACTGTGGAACGACAGCGCCGAACTCACCATGACCGCTGGCCAGCGATACAGCCTGAAGATGGAGTATTTCCACAACACCGGGCCTGCCACCGCCCGGCTGTATTGGTATATGCCGTCCCGCAAAGCCTGCTCGATCATCCCCCAGGAGTTGCTCTATCCGGTGACAGGCGTGATCCTGACCGCTCCATCCAACGGTGCCAGCTTCGGTCCGCCGGCGACGGTCACCCTCACGGCCGATGTCGCTGACGTGCCCGGCAAGGTGACAAAAGTAGCCTTCTATAACGGCACCACGATGATCGGAACCGCCACCACTCCGCCCTATTCCATGGAATGGAAGAACGTTCCGGCGGGCTCCTATTGTCTAACAACAAAGGCGGCGGGAGGCAACGGGAAGGTCAGCACGTCCACCGCAGTGATGATCACGGTAGATGGCGACACGGTTCCCGTGACTTCCGGTCTGGTCTGCTGGTTGGATCCGTCATTCGGCATCTACAAGGATGCCGACCAGCAGGTCCTGATCTGGAATGACCGGTCCGGCAACGGGCACCACGCGGTCCACAAGGAACACAACAGCCCGACTCTGGTGCAGAACGGGATCGCCTCGAAGCCGGTGGTCCGGTTCACCAGTGACTGCCGCACCCTGGTGAGCGGCAGGTTCTTTATCAAGGAGCAATACCTCGTCGTCCGTTCCCCATCACCGACCTGGAGCAATGAGGGCTCGTTCATCGGGCGCGAATCGGGACGGGCCTCAAGCTACTTGCTGGATGGCACCGGCACCAGCGGCTTCAATCAAGATCAATTCCCGGCCGCGGTTTCCAAGAATGGATCCCCTGTTGCGCTGGCAAAATCGGCCACGGGCGGATATAGCCTTGGAACCATCACCGACTTCATGGTCCTCAAGATCACCGTCAATGACCAGGACACGAAGCCGACCAGCTACTTGCTCAGCGGCACTGACGGGGACCATTGGCTCTGCAAATTCGACCTCGCCGAGATCCTCTGCTACTCCAGAGCTCTAACGACCGAGGAGGAAGCCTCGGTCGGCGGCTATCTGGCGGCCAAATACGCCATCAAGACGACCTATCCGTGAACGCCTGCCGACATCCAGTTACTGGCATCGCGCGTGTGCCCAACCGTGGCATTGCCCTGGTCATCACGCTCACCCTGATGATCCTGCTCACCGTCATCGCCGTCGGACTGTTGACGCTGTCAAGCATCTCCCTGCGCGCGCCCAACCAATCCCGGGCGCTCGACACGGCGCGGCAGAATGCCCGGATCGCGTTGATGCTGGCCATCGGAGAACTCCAGAGACATGCCGGCCAAGACCAGCGCATCACCGCCACTGCGGACATTGCCGGCGCCACGAACGGTCTGCCGCTCCCGGCGCCCCCCCCCTTCAACGACAAATCGATCAATAACCTTGCCAAGGGGCTCTCCGCCCTGCAACCCGGTACCCGCTACTGGACCGGCGTCTTCGCTAACAGAGACGGCCCCACCTCCATTTTCACCAAGACCCCCAGCCCCACCATCGTCCACTGGCTCGTCAGCGGCAACACCACCACCTACCCGAAAAGCAACCCCAGCATCTGCCCGTCCGATCCCACCTATGCCGTCGGTCGCGACGGAGCCGTGCGCCATACCACCCAAGCGGTGGTGCTGGTCGGCAAGAATTCCGTGGGTGACGGCCCTGCTAATGTGGACCGTTACGTTGCCGTGCCACTGGTCAATGTCTTCGGCAAGGACTCCGCCAAGCCTGCAGGCAGATTCGCCTGGTGGGTGGGGGATGAAGGCGTCAAAGCCAAAATCAACGGTGACAACTCCTTCTTTCTTGTCTCTGACGGGTCTCGCAGCGGCTTCCTCTAAATCATCACCCTGCGCCGCAGCCCCGACGCCCCCTGAAGGCACTGATCTCGAACACAACACCCCATGGAAAAATCACGATGAGAACCAAGACAACCGCCGGCCTGCTAACAATAACTTTGGTTTTGTCAACCGCCGTGACATTGCATGCCGCTACCGCGGACGCGGGCAACCCCAAAGGGAACCCGGCCGTCGCGGCGGCACTCGCGCCTTACAACGTCGTGTGGGACAGCCCGAGCAAGGATGCGCACGGCTCGATGCCGTTGGGCAACGGTGATGTCGGTATCAACGCCTGGGTCGAGGAAAATGGCGATCTGGTGCTTTATGTGAGCAAGACCGACGCCTGGGATGAAAACGCCCGCCTGTGCAAAATCGGGCGGGTGCGCGTGAAGTTCGATCCGCCGCTGATTCCCAAGGAAGACTTCCTGCAGGAACTCAAGCTCACGGATGGCATCATCGAAATCTCCTCCAAGATCCAAAACCAACCATCCAAAATCCGCCTCTGGGTGGATGCCGGCCAACCGGTGGTGCGGGTGGACGCGGAGGCCTCGGTGCCTGTTCGCTGCCGTGCGGAGGTGGAATTGTGGCGTCTGCGCGAGCGGCCGTTAGATCCGCAGGAGGATTATGGATACGGCGACGCCAAGAGCCCGATTGCGGTGGCCAGCAAACTCACGGTCTTGCCTGATGTGGTAGTCGCCACCACCGCGCCACAGGTCGTCTGGTACCACCGCAACACGCGCTCCCTCTATCCGGTGTGCCTGCAGGTGCAGCATCTGGA
Organism: Akkermansiaceae bacterium; assembly: GCA_021733795.1. GTDB lineage: Bacteria > Verrucomicrobiota > Verrucomicrobiia > Verrucomicrobiales > Akkermansiaceae > Luteolibacter. The sequence goes on from JAIPKB010000003.1 coordinate 31,646, forward strand.
GTCTCTGAAGGATAAATTCACCGACCCGTTATTGAATCTAACATTCGGGGCGAGCCTGCGCGGCGTGGACATGGTCAAAGACGGGCAGAAGGCGATCAAATCCTCCAAGCCGGCCAAGCGCCAGCAATTGGCGGTGTGTGTTCTGGCGGAGCATGCGGCGACGCCCGACGCCTGGCTCGGGAACTTGGACAAGGTCGAGCAGACAGCGCTGCGTTCGGGTTTTGAGAAGTCGCTTCTAGCAACCACGGCGTGGTGGCAGGCGTTCTGGAACCGGAGCTGGGTGTTTGTCGAAGAGAATGCGGATGCGGCGAAAGTCGGTGGAGCCCCAACCGCCCACTCGCTGGTGACCCAGGGGTATGTGTTGCAGCGCTTCATGAATGCCTGTTCCGGCCGTGGCGGCTCGCCCATCAAATTCAACGGTTCGATCTTCTGTGTGGAGAAGTCCCCGGGGGCCTCACCCACCACTGCCGACGGCGATCCCGACTGGCGCAACTGGGGCGGCTCTTATTGGTTCCAGAACACCCGCCTGTCCTATTGGCCGATGCTCGCCAGCGGCGATTTCGACATGTTGGACCCGTGGTTCCGCATGTATCGCGACGCCCTGCCTCTGAGCAAGGCCCGCATGCAGGAGATCTACAAATTCAAGAATGCCGCCTCGTTCCAGGAAACCATGAACTTCTGGGGCATGCCTAACAATAGAGACTACGGCTGGACCCACGCCGGTCCCGAACCCGGCAATGTCTGCATCCACCGCTATTGGAGCGGAGGCATGGAACTCACCGCCTTCATGCTCGACCTCTACGATTTCAAACAGGACCCGCAGTTCGTCAAGGACACGCTCGTCCCGCTGGCCGATCCCATCATCTCCTTCTATGACCAATATTGGCAGAAACGCGACCCTGACGGAAAAATCATCTTCGACCCCGCGCAGTCGCTAGAGGCCATGCCATGGACGATCAATCCGATGCCTGAGGTTGCCGGCCTGCGCTTCATCCTGCCGCGGCTGTTAGCCCTGCCCATGACCCTCACCACCGACACCCAGCGCACCCGCTGGGCACGGATGCTCAAGGCGATGCCACCGCTGCCGGTCGCCGAGGTCAAGGGCGTCAAACTCCTGCGCCCCTCGGCCCAATCGGGTGTCGAGGCGTCAGAAAACCCTGAATTGTATGCGGTGTTTCCCTATCGGCTCTTCGGGGTGGGCAAGCCGGATCTCGACCTCGCCCGCACGACCTATAACAAGCGCTTCTCCCGTAATAACTTCGGCTGGTGCCAGGACAGCATTCAGGCTGCCTGCCTCGGCCTCGGCGAGGAGGCCGCCAAACAGGTGAGCGAGCGAGCCAAGCGCATCAATGGCGGTTACCGCTTCCCGGCGATGTGGACCGGCTTCGACTCGATCCCCGACCAGGACCATGGCGCCAACATCCTCACCACCCTGCAAGCCATGTTGCTCCAAGCCGATGGCAATAAGATCTATGTCCTACCAGCCTGGCCCAAGCACTGGGATTGCGAGTTCAAACTCCACGCGCCATTCGGCACCACCGTGACCGGCGTGCTCAAAGCAGGCGAATTGGAGAAACTAACAGTCACCCCGGAGACGCGCGCCAAGGACGTGGTCAACATGCTCGGGAAATGAATTTGAAAATCAACAACCATCCATGAAAACACCATCTAGCAAACTGTGGTTCACGCTTGTCATCGTACTGCTGGCAGCCGGAACCCGCCTTCACGCCCAGGACGCCAAAGCCTCCCTGGCCCTGACGTCCCCGGTTTCCTGCCAGGTGTTCCAGCGCGGCAGGACGGAGCAGGCGGCTATCCTGATAGAAGGAACCCTCAGCGAAAAAGCCGATGTGATCGAAGCCATGCCCGGTTTGGCACCTGACGCAGAACGCGGCACGCCCGGACAATGGGTCGCCATCACGCCGAAGGGGCAGACGGTTTCTGGAAAATTCACCGGGCGCCTCACCTTGCCCGCCGGCGGCTGGTATCAGGTGAGGGTGCGCGCCCGGACAGGCAACCGGATGATCGCGGAGCAGTCAGTGGACAAGGTGGGCGTCGGCGAGGTGTTCGTCACGGCCGGGCAGTCCAATTCCGCCAACTTCGGCAGCCCGCAGCAAAAGGCCAAGGACGGGCGCGTGGTCTATTTTGATGGCAAGGCGTTTGTGCACGCACAGGACCCCATTCCAGGCGGTTGTGGCGGCGGCGGCAGTCCGTGGGCTTTGTTGGGTGACCGCATTGCGGCATCGCAGCAGGTTCCTGTTTGTTTCCGCTCCGCCTCTCTGAACTGGACCGAGGTCAAGGCCTGGCTCCCGCCGGATACCGAACTCTATAAAAATCTCTCATCCTGTGTGCAGGCCTTCGGCAAGGACGGTCTGCGTGCCGTGCTCTGGCACCAGGGAGAAAGTGACACCCTGGTTAGCACTTCCGCCGAGACCTACTGCGAGCGCATCAAAACCATCGTCGAAGCACTCAGCAAGGACGCCGGCTATCCGTTGCCGTGGCTCGTCGCCCAGGCGTCCTTCCATCCGGGGTCCCAGGCCCCGGCTCAAGCCGAGGTGGCCAAGGGACAGCAATTGTTATGGTCCGAAAAGATTTGCTTCCAAGGGCCAAACACCGATGATCTGCTAGGGGCGGAATACCGGCACGACGGCGTACACTTCAACCAGAAGGGCCTCGACAAACACGCAGAGCGGTGGCATGACGCACTGAGTCGCGCGTTCAAGTGGAAAACCGCGGCGAGCGGTACCAAAACCCCTTGATCCGCCCGCGCTTTGCATCTGACAGTTTAAGGCCAATTTGTAACGGGCAAGAAACCACACCATGATACAACAAGCAAAGAGGAGCGCCACCTGGTGTCTGACGATCCTGTTGGCAGTGGGGGCCATCAGCCAGGCGGAACCCGCCGCTCCCCCCCCCGGTGACCCTTATGGAATCATGCGCAAACCGCTCCCGGCCAACGTGGTCGTCCTGACCTTCGATGATGCCAGCCTGAGCCATGCGACGGTTGTCGCTCCGTTGCTGAAAAAATTCGGGTTCGGCGGCACGTTCTACGTTTCGGACGCGTTTGGTTTTGGCACGCGCAAGGACTGGTACATGACCTGGGAGCAGATCAAATCCCTCAAGGACGCCGGCTTCGAAATCGGCAATCACACGCTCGGCCACGGGCAGTTGGGAGCCACCGGCCTGGATGGCTGCCTCGCGGGACTCATGGGGATCGAGAAACCATGCCTGGCCCACCATATTGCCAAACCCACGACCTTCTGCTGGCCGTTCTACAGCGTGAATAACAAGTTTCTCCCTGTGCTAACAGAAAATGGCTACAGCTTCGCCAGAGGAGGCCATGAACGCCCCTACCTACCGACCCTCGACAATCCGTTAGATGCGCCGTCCTTCACGATCATGGCCAACACTCCGGCGGACTCCTTCTCCGCCGCCGTCAAACAGGCCACCCCGGGGCGGGTCGTCATTTTCACCTTTCACGGCGTGCCCGATCTGGAACATCCGTCGGTCGGTGTGGAGCCGGCCCGCTTTACCGAGTTGATGCAACAGTTGAAGGACAACCAATGCACGGTGATCGCCATGCGCGATCTGGCCGCCTATGTGGACACGGCGAAAGCGGCCCAGTTGCTGACGCGCATGATGTGTTATCCCTGGGGCGGCCGCGGTCCGTCATGGGGATGGGTCACACGTAAGGACAACCGGCTCTATCTCTGCGTCGACAAACTTCCCGGCGATCGCAAGCTGACCTTGCCCGGCATGACCACCAAAATCGCAGCCGCTTGTTTTCTGGCAGACCCGAAGCAAAAACCGCTGGCCATATCCAAAACCGACGCCGGCCCCCAGGCCATTACCGTGCCGGGATTCCCGACCGCGGCTTTTGGTGAGAACCCCACGGTGATTGTCGCCACCCTGCAAGGGGGCCCGGTCGCCACCCTGTTGGACTTCGTCTTCCCGGGCCTGCCCGCCGCCACCATTGCCGGCAACGAGATTCGCGTGCATGTTCCGCGGACCGTCGATCTAATGAAACTCGCGCCCACCTACCGCACGGGTTCGCCGCTGGTCAAAGGCGCACCGGCGTCCGGATCTATCAACGACTTCACCAAGCCCCAAACCTATACCATCACCGCCCCGGATGGTTCTTCCCGGGCCTACGTCGTGACGGTCACTCCGACCATGGGAGTGGTCGGACTCTCCAATCCCAGTTTTGAGACCTTTGACGTCTTGAACGAGCAGGACGACACTTTCGGCAGAAATCCCAGCGGCACGGGGTGGACTTTCAAACAAGCGAAGGAAGGCGACGAGGTGGGCATCAACCTGGTCACCGGTGGCCCGATCTTCGCCCCGCCCGCCCCGGATGGCACGTCGCACAGTGCGTTCATGCGCGGTGCCGGCAACGGCATCTCGCAGGTGGTCATGTTCGATCCCGGTGAATATACGCTCAGCTTCGATGCGGTGAAACGCAATGGCTATGGGACGGACGCCACTCCCGTAACCGTGAGTATCGATGGCAAGCCCGTGCTTTCTCTGCAGGCGTCCCAGATCAACGACAAGTGGAACACATACACCGCGCCGGCTTTCGCCGTCGCTGCCGGCGCCCACGCGCTCGCCTTCACCCTTGGAGAAGGTGAGAGCATGGACCTGATAGACAATGTGGTGATTGGAAGAGTGACCCAAAAGCAAACCCTCAAATGATTGAAGTACCTGTATGAAAACCACCCGCATGTTTAACTCACTCATCAGCACGGCTCTTTTATCGGCCGGCTCGATAGGCGTCCTCATCCCGAACGCATCCGCGGAGGTGCGACTGCCCCGTCTCCTCAGCGACAACATGGTGCTCCAGCGCGACCTGCCGATTCCAATCTGGGGCTGGGCAGATCCCAATGAGAAAGTGACGGTGCGTCTTGGGAAATCTTCAGTTTCCACCACCGCGGGTGCCGATGGCCAATGGTCGGTCAAGCTGCCCAAACTGCCGGCGGGCGGACCCTGTCAGATGACGGTGACCGGGACAAACACGCTCACACTCAGCCATATTCTGATAGGCGAGGTCTGGGTCTGCGCCGGCCAGTCGAACATGGCCAAGCCGATTGGCCTCCATCCTGGCCAACAACCGTGTGTCAATTACGAAAAGGAGATTGCCGCGGCCGGCTATCCGCAGATCCGGCTGATGGAAGTTCCTCCGGAAAATCCACGGACTCCTGCCGATGACATCGCCGGTGCCCAATGGCTGGTGTGCTCGCCGCAGAACATCGTGGTCAAACGCGGTGACGGTCATGGGTATTCCGCCTGTGCCTATTTCTTCGGCCGCGAACTTCACAAGGAACTCAAAGTGCCCATCGGCCTGATTGCCGCGAGCGTCGGCGGTTGCCCGTGTGAGCCGTTCACCCCGCCCGCCGGTGACCGCTGGATGGGCATGATCCACCCGTTGACACCCTTTGGCATCCGTGGCGCGATTTGGTATCAGGGCGAATCCAATCTGGCAGACGGCATGCAGTATCATGACAAGATGAAAACCCTCATCACCGGCTGGCGCAGGGCCTGGGCGCAAGGCGATTTCCCGTTCCTATATGTTCAGGTTGCGCTGTCCAAATACACCGACGATGTCGAAATGGCACCGCGCCTGTGGGAGGCCCAGACGGCCACGCTGGACGTCCCCAATACCGGCATGGTGGTCACCCATGATATCAGCAGTTATCCCGACTGCCATGCCCTCAACAAACAGGAGGTCGGCCGCCGCCTCGCCCTCTGGGCACTCGCCAAAACCTACAAAAACTCCAACCTGGTCTATTCAGGTCCTATCTACAAATCCATGGCCGCCGCTCCCGGATCAGGACCGGCCAAAATCCGCGTCCAGTTCGACTCCGCCGGCACCGGACTGGCCAGCCGCGACGGCAAGCCGCTCAATCATTTCACCATCGCCGGTGAGGACAGGAAATTCGTCGAGGCCAAGGCCGCTATCGACGGCATGAGCGTGCTGGTCTGGAGCGACGCCGTGCCCAAGCCGGTCGCTGTCAGATTCGGGTGGCGCCAGGATGCGGATCCGAACCTCATGAACAAGGAAGGCCTGCCCGCATCCTGTTTCCGCACCGACAAGTGGAACTGACAGCCGCGTTATTCTGGCAATATAGACAAATCTCATGAAATACATCACCACAGCCATCAGCATGTCGCTCACGGCGTTGCCCTGCACCGCAGCGGACATCTTTTTGAAGAACGGCGATAAGGTCGTGATGATGGGCGACAGCATCACGGAACACCACCTCTATAGCAGTTATGGGAATATCGCCGGAACAAGTCGAAGCCAAACGTATGGCCGTCTTCAACGAACGTATGGAGAAGACGCCCGTGCTTTTCGACGCCATCCTGAAAGCACGGATCAATCAAGGTTACAAGGTCAAAATCATATTTCTGACAAAAAATCAAAAAGTTACAAACAACAAAAATGACAAGCAAGATAAAGATCGGTATTACCGTGTATTTCGCAATAGTGGCGACGGCATTTGCACAGTATCCAGGCTGGAAGCATACCGGTTCGTTCTACATTCTGACAACGCCTGATGGCGCAAACCTGCCGGCCACCGCCAAAGAGGAAAGCTTTCCGCTGCTGGTGCGTCTTGACAAAGATACATTTGATTTCAAGCAAGCGCAGGCCGATGGCGGGGATGTTCGCTTCGCCGAGGCGGACAAGCCGCTGGTCTATCAAATTGAGCAATGGGATGCCGCCGCCGGCGTGGCCGCCATCTGGGTGAGGGTCCCCACCATTCAGGGCAACGCGCGCCAGAAGATTGACATGTTCTGGGGTAAGGCGGATGCGAAGGGGGAAACGAACGGCAAGGGGGTGTTCAACGACTCGAATGGCTACCTAAGCGTCTGGCACATGGGCGAATCGGTGACGGACGAAGTGGGCTCGACGGTGGCCAAGGATACCGGGACCACGGGGGCGACCGGGCGCATTGGCATGAGCCGGCATTTTTCCGGCGGCAAGGGGATCAATTGCGGCGAGAAGATCGCCACCTATCCAACGGGCACCAGCCCGCATAGTACGGAAGCATGGTTCAGGGCCCAACAGACGAACACGCCCATCATGGCTTGGGGCAATGATGCGCCGCAGGGGAAATTGATTCTCCAGATTGCCAGCCCTCCGCACATCAAGGTGGAGTGCTGGTTCTCCGGGGCGGACGTTCAAGGGCAGGGCAAACTTCCCTTGTCCGAATGGATTCATGTGGTCCACACCTTTCAAAACGGTGATTCCAGAATCTACGTCAATGGCGCCCTTGACGGAACCTCGAAGTCCACCAGCGCCCCACTGGCGATCAAAAGTCCGGCACGTGTGTATCTTGGCGGCTGGTGTGATAACTACAAGTTTGTCGGCGATATTGACGAGGCCCGCATCTCCAAGGTCACCCGCTCTGCCGACTGGGTGAAGCTCGAGTATGAAAACCAGAAACCGCTGCAATCCGTGGTCGGCCCGCTGGTCCAGCCGGGCAGTGATTTCGCAGTTTCCGCGAAAACCATTAGCCTGCTAGAAGGCAAGAGCCTCACCGTCACGGCCAAGGCCGGCGGCGCGCAGATGCTATCCTGGATCATCAAGCGCGGCCCCCGGGAAACCGTGGCCGCGACCGACCGGTTTTCCTTCACGCTGGATGCCGGACGGGTCACGGGTGATGACGCGTTCACGCTCCAATTCAAGGCGGTCTTTGCCAACGACGTGAAGACCCTGGAGATCCCTGTCTCTATCAGGGAGGACATCCCTGACCCGGTTTACACCTTGCAGGCCCCGGCGACGTGGAACGGCCGCGATCCGGTCGAGGTGGTCCCTCAGATGACCAATCTGCCAGCGTTACAAGCCAAGGGTGCCGCCACTGTGAAAACCCAGTGGTCGGTTTCCGGCCTGGCCGTGATCAAGGAAGAGGCACCCGGCAAACTGATTCTCAAGCGCTCGCAAAACAGCGGCAAACTGACTGTCACCGCAACCGCCACTAACGGCGGCAAGCCTGTCACCCAAACCATCCAGATCGTGGTCAAGGAACCGGCCAAGGAGCTGTGGGTGCAACGCACGCCTGACAAGGATGAAAAACCCGTGGACAACCAGTTCTATGCCCGTGATGACAAGAACGAGGGCATGCTTTATTACAACGGCACCGTGACGGATTCCGCAGACAGCGTCTTCCTCAAGCTCTATGCCGATGATAAACTGGTCAAAACCGAAAGCCAGAAACCCAAGGCCGACAAGAGTTATGCGTTCGCCCTCAAGCTCAAGGCTGGACTGACCATCTACAAGGTTGAGTTCGGTACCAAGAGCGGCACCGCCGAGAAGATCCAACAGACGGTTTCCAACCTGGTGTGCGGCGACGCCTATATCATCGATGGCCAGTCCAATGCCGTGGGCTACAACTACGAGAACACCGACAAACGCCAGGATCTAACGCGAACTAACAGCCTGTGGATCCGCAGCTTTGGCGGCAACGGCGAGGCTGCCGATCCACTCACCGGCGGCTGGGGCAATGCCGTGGTGGAACGCTTGACTCCCACCTCCCCCGACCGCGTCCATTTCATCAGCGTGTGGGGCATGGCGCTGGCCAAGAAACTCGTCGAAGACACCAAGATCCCCATCTGCATCCTCAACGGCGCCGTCGGCGGCACCCGCATCGACGAACACATGCCCGATGATGTCAAAAACGCCAACAAGCAACGCCCGATCTACAGCAACCTCAAGCAGCGCGTGATCGCGGCCAAACTCACCCATGGCATCCGTGGCGTGTTGTGGCACCAGGGCGAAGCCGATCAGGGGGTTGACGGTCCTGATAACTGTTATGGTTGTGAAATATACGAAAAGTATTGGCTGGATCTCACCGCCGCCTGGAAACAGGATTATCCTAACATCCGGCATTACTATTTATTCCAAATCTGGCCCAACGCCTGCTCCCAGGGTGGAACCAGAAACAGCGACAAGTTGCGCGATGTGCAGAGGCAGCTCTCCCGCCTCTATTCCAGCCTCAGCGTGGTGCCCACCCTGGACATCCCCAGCGGCGCCAACTGCCATTTCAAAACCGATGACTACGAGAAAATGGGCCTGGCCATGGCCCCTCTGCTGGAACGCGACATTCATGGCAAGGTCTTCCCCCAGCCAATCTCCGCCGCCGACCTGAAAAAGGCATGCTCTACCACCGCCAAAAATGACGAGATCACCCTCGAGTTCGACCAACCGGTGGCCTGGTTCGACGCGCTGGCCAGCCAGTTCTATCTGGACGGGGAAGCAGGCAAGGTTGCCTCGGGCAGCGTGTCGGGCAACCTGCTCAAGCTCAAGCTGACGGCACCCGCCAGCGCGAAATCCATCACCTATCTCACCGACAGGAAGTGGGACCCCAAGACCCTGCTCTACGGCAAGAACGGCATCGCCGCGTTGACCTTCTGCGAGGTGCCGCTGGAGATGAATGTCCGTTGATACCCTAACAGATAGCCGGGATGTAAGCAAAACAGTCAATGAAACCCATCAAACACACGATCCACCAAATCAGCTTGCTGGCTCTGCTGGCAGGCACCATGGCATTCACATTGTTTGCCGCGGAGCCTGTGGTACCGCAACAGACGAGCCCGCAGTCTGACGGTCGAACAACTATCTCGCTCAACGGCACCTGGCAAATCGCCGAGAGCGTTTCGGCTGACGGGATTCCCACGGTTTTCGATCATACGGTGGTGGTGCCGGGAATGGTCAACCTTGCCAAGCCCGCGTTCCCGGACGTGGATCTGTTTGCCAGCCATGAATACCTGATACGCTGGGGAAACAAGTATCCGTGGGGCGGCCCGGACATCCTGGCCAAGGATGCGCCGTTGCCGGTCATCGGCATTTCGATGCAGCAGCGCAATTACTTCTGGTATCGCACAACCTTTACGGCACCGGAAAAACGCCAGGTCGTCCTCCTCAAGATCAATAAGTCCCAGTTCGGCACCAAGGTGTGGCTCAATGGAAAGGCGGTGGGCGAGCACCCGGGCTGTTGGACGTCGGGCACTTTCAATCTAACCGACGCGTTGAACGCCTCTGGCGAGAACCAACTGCTGGTGCGCATTGGCGCCCATCCGGCGGTTTTGCCAGAGAGCCAGCCGGGAGCCGGCATGTATTCTTCGAAACACAAATGGACTCCCGGCATCTATGACGACGTCAGCCTGATCCTTTGCGACAATCCGGTGATCGAGACCATTCAGGTGGCACCGCGCATCGACAACTCCGAGGTTGTGGTTCAGACAAAAGTTAGAAACCATGGTCCGGCCAGGGTTTTCGATCTCACTCATAAGATCAGCACATGGAATACTGGCAAAGAGGTCGCGCGGACCCAGTCGCAGCGTGAAAACATTGGCGCCGGCGAGGAAAAGACCTTTACCCAGACCATTCGGATTCCCGACGCGCGGCTTTGGTCGCCGGAGGATCCCTTCCTCTATTCGGTGGAGAGCCGGACGGGCGGCGACAGCGTCCGTACGCGCTTCGGCATGCGGGAGTACCGGTTCGACAACGCCAAGAGTGTCGGCTACTTGAACGGCAAGCCGTATTACCTGCGTGGCGGCAACATCGAGTTGCACCTGCATTTCGAGGACCCCCTCTGCGGTGAGACACCCTGGAACCGGGCCTGGGTACGCAAGCTCATCGCTGAAATCCCCAAGAAACTCGGCTGGAACACATTCCGTTTCAGCATGAGCCCCGTTCCGGATATGTGGCTCGATATCGCCGACGAGGAAGGCATGCTCATCCAGTATGAGCCGCCCCTGTGGACGTATCCTGGAGGAACCCGTCCACAGTGGGACCCCAACGAGTTCATCAAGGAGTTCGGCCTGTGGATGAGCGATAACTGGAACCATCCATGCCTCTTCATGTGGGATTCTAACAATAAATGCTCGTGGGATGATTTCGCCAAGATCATCAACACGGTGCGGCCACTGGATTTGTCCAACCGGGCTTGGGACAACGGCTTCTGCTCGCCTGCCACTCCGGCCGACCCCAGAGAGTCGCATGAGTATGTCACACCGACAGACTACCGGACGTTCAACACGTTCGAAAGAAAGCGTGAAGGCCGCTGCGTGATCCTCAATGAATATGCCTGGCTCTGGCTCTATGCGGATGGTGAACCTATTGATATTGCCCGGGGTGGCTTCGACAAAATACCCGCCGCCGAGCGCCAGGAGTATCGTTTCTATATCACCGCCGCCATGACGGAGATGTGGCGGTCCGAACGCTTCGCCATCGGGGTTCTCGACTATCAATACCTGGGCTCGTACCTGCCGCGCAAGACCGGCCCGTATCACTTCGGAGACTTTAAAGATATCACCACTCTCCAACTTCATCCGGAATTCGAAAAGTACATGGGCGAGGCGCTCAAGCCGCTGGGCGTCTATCTCAAATTCTGGGGCGAAGGCGAGCCGGGCCCCGCCTGGCACCGGGACCCCTGGTTTTCGATTTGCGGCGGCGCGGCGCACACCTTCCCGGTGGTGCTGATCAATGACGACCCGGAGCCGGTTGCCGGGAAACTGGTTCTCACCGTGGAAAGCCCTGATGGGAGAAAGCTGGCCTCCAGCGAGAAGCCGTTCCAATTGGATGGCGCTGGACGGAATGCTTATGAGCTGTCAGTGCCGATCCCCAAGGAGACCGGCAAGTACCTGTTGAAGGCCGTGGCGTACCCTGAAGGCTCGCGGCACAAGAGCCCCACGGTCAGCCTCCGGAAACTCTCGGTGGAGCGTGTTGTTGATGCTAAGGCCAAGCTGCTCCCAGGAGAAACCAAAGACAACGCGCTTCCAACAAATGATCCAAAGGATCTACTGAAGCCACAGTGAACAGGTAATATCTGACAAGCAAATGACTTACCCAAATGATGATTACACAAGAGGAGTTAACAGCATGAAAAAAATAGGCTTGTTAATGTTAGGACAGTTGACGGTGTTGAGGCGACCTGTTGATTTGCTGGTCTGGGCCCACCTCTCTCTAGTCGGCGTTCATGCCGGGGACCTTGGGTTTAGCGACCCGTCGAAGGTGCCTGCGATGCCGGACTGGGCGGTGGGACAGGCGAACCGCGCGCCGGACCTCGATGCGTTGCCTGGATTTCAGCAGCCGCCGCCGGGGTTTGGGAACGTACCATTTTACTGGTGGCTCGGTGATCCGTTGACGAAGGAACGCATCGGCTGGCAACTCGAACAGATGGTCGGCATGACCGTATCGGGTATCCAGATCAATTACGCCCACTCCGACCAGGGTGGACGGTCGTGGGGGCTGACGTATCCCAGCGAACCGGCATTGTTCTCCGAGGACTGGTGGAAACTGACAAACTGGTTCATGAAGGAGGCGAAGAAGCAAGGCGCGGCGATCAGTCTCAGCGATTACACACTTGGGTGGTTCGGCCAGGGTTGGTGCGTGGATGAGTTGATGCGCGAGCATCCCGACTTGAGTGGCTGGGTGTTGCAGATGGACAAGGATGGCAAAGTCACCCCCGTGAATGTGCCACAGTCGTTGAACCCGATGCATCCGATGTCGGGGAAACTTTACGCCGAGAAATTCTTCGGCCAATTCGAACAACGCAATCCCGGCGAAGCCGGCAAGGGGCTGAACTTTTTCTTTTCCGACGAATTGGGTTTCGGCGTCAGCGGTCGTCTCTGGTCCCCGCAGTTTGCAGATGAGTTCAAGAAGCGCAAAGGCTACGACATCACGCCCGAGTTGCCGGCGTTGTTCAAGGACATCGGGCCACGCACACCGAAGGTAAGGCTCGATTACAGTGATGTGATGGTGTCGTTGAGCGAGGAAGGTTATTTCAAGCCGTTGTTCGACTGGCACCAGCAACGCGGCATGACGATGGGCTGCGACCACGGTGGACGAGGCCTGGATGTCGTCGAGTTCGGCGACTACTTCCGGACGCAACGCTGGAACCAGGGCCCGGGCTCCGACCAGCCGAATCTCGGCAAGGACCTCATCAAAACGAAAGTCGCCAGTTCGATGGCGCATCTCTATCAACGTCCGCGCGTCTGGCTCGAAGGCTATTACGGCAGCGGCTGGGGAACCACGTCGGCCGGCATTGTTGATGCGACGTTTGCGGATTTTGTGATGGGGTACAACCTGCTTTCATTACACGGCATGTACTACTCGACACACGGCGGTCATTGGGAATGGGCGCCGCCGGACAACACCTTTCGGATGCCGTATTGGAAACACATGCGCGGTTTCATGGAGTGTGTCCAACGCCTCAGCTACCTCCTCAGCCAAGGCGATCACCGATGTGATGTCGCCATCATCTATCCGGTAGCCCCGATGGAGGCCGACATGGATGGCAAGGAAGCCGTCAACACCGCATTCGGCACCGGCCAGCAACTCTACGCGAAAGGCGTGGACTTCGACTTCATGGATTTCGAGTCGCTGGCCCGCGCCAAGGTCGTCGGGAAAGAACTCCATGTCTCCGGTGAGATCTATCGCGTCTTGATTTTGCCCTCGATGAAGGCCGTGCGGCACTCGACATTGCAGAAGGCGCTCGAATTCCATCGTGCCGGCGGCATTGTGCTCGCGGCCGGCGCGTTGCCCGAAGCCAGTGATCGAGTTGGACGCGAGGACCCCGAAGTCGCCGCCATCGTGAAGGAGATTTTTCCCGACGGAGCGACGGTAAACCTGTTAGCCAGGCTGCCCGGCCGCGACTACGACGGACCCGGCAACATCCAGCATCGTAAAATCGGGCCGCGTGACCTCTACGCAATCTACGACGCACCGAAGGCCGCCGTCTGCAAGTTCCGAGCAACCGGCAAGGTCGAGTTATGGGATCCCTGGGCCGGCGGGACCCATCCGTTGCCAGTCAGGTCGCAGCGCGATGGCATCACGGAACTGGAGTTGCCGCTCACGGAGAAGGAAATCCAATTGATCGTCTTCAGTCCCGGCGTGCCCGAGTTTCAGAATGCGGCGGCCGCGCCGGAAATGACGCGCATCCCGCTCGACGGCGACTGGGAATTCGAGTTGCAGCCGACGTGCGACAATCGGTTCGGCGATTTCCACTGGCCACCGACGCCGACGATGATCGGTGCCGAAGTGAGACAGCTTTGGTATTGTGAAGGAGACAACGCCAATGGCCCGTGGCGCAAGGTGACCCGTTCGTTTGGTCCGCAGTTCATCGAGGCTAACAACCAGCCGTACGAATTTTCCTGGCGTTGGGGCATCGAAAACGATCCGGGACACCAAGGCTACCATGGCTTGAAGAACGAAGTTCACGACGAATTCCTCGCCGTCGGCAGTGCCAAAATTGGCGCTGTGTTATCGCCAAATGTTGTTAGCTACAAGGGTGATGGCGGCACGTTCTCGACCGCTGTCATCGCCCCGCGCGACATGACCGCATACGCCCTCACCGGAGCGTTGAAACCGTCCACGGTCTTGCTCAACGGCGAAGTCGTTGCCGGCAGCGCGCTGCTGCTCAAAGCGGGTGCGAATGCGCTCGTGTTGGAATATGACAAGCCCGGGCGAACCTACTTTGTGGCCTCGACCGCCAGCGATGTGCCGCCAGCACCTGCTAACTCACTGGCCATGCGCTGGCACAACAACCCGGCTGTGCTGCCGTTTGATATGCGTGCGGACGAGAAGACGCCGGTCGGGTGGTACCGGTTCGCCGCGCCGCCGGGGCTGCGGGCGATGACGATCGATGCGCGAGGCAAAGTGCAGGCATGGGCCGACGGCAAGGAGCTGAAAGTCAGCGGCAACCAGGTTGTGGTGCCGGTGCCGCCGGTATCGGTGTTGTTGCGCATCGAGCAGGAGCGTGGCTTCTATGGCGGTGCGGCGTTGCCGGAACCTATCAAACTGGATTGCGGCCCAGGCCGGATCGCACTCGGTGATTGGTCGGAGATCGAGGGACTTCTGAGCTACTCGGGCGGAGCCTGGTATCGGAAGACGATTGCGATTCCCTCGGCGCAACAGGTCGTTTTGGATCTGGGCGATGTGGTGGCGTCTGCCGACGTCCGGGTCAATGCCCAGCCTGCCGGGGTGCGCGTGTCGCCGCCGTGGCGCTTCGACATCACGTCGGTGGTCAAACCCGGTGAGAACCGCATCGAGATTCTGGTACGCAATACACTGGCAAACCATTACACCACGATCCCGACACAGTATCGCGGCAAGACGACCTCAGGTCTGCTTGGCCCGGTTTCGTTGAATCTAAAGAAGGATAAGTAAAACATAATTCTAACACAGGCCGCGAATGAGCAAGATGATCGAACTAGCAACAGACATGAACGCCGATGTTAAGCCGGTGAAGCGAGGAAATCCGGCGCGGTGGCTGGCTTGTGGGATGGTGCTGCTATCGCTATCCGTGGCGGCCCACGCATGGGTGCCCAACGCCAAGGATCGGGCGGCGGCTATCAAGGCGGGAGATTTCACCACCTATGCCGGCCAGCTTACGGCATGGCTGAATCAGCAGGTGCCGACCGATCCGGCCCGGATCACCGGGGAAAAGTTGATGGCCCTGCTCAGGGATCCGGTCTTTATCGCCGCCTTGGCCGAGCGGCAGTTTATTGGCAAAGTGTGGGATCAACCGGACCTGGGCGGCTATGCCAAGGCGGCTCCTAAGAACAAGGCGTTCCTGACCTGGGTGATGTCCAATGGCAAACTCATGGATGAGCTGCTGCTGACCCGCACCCCCACCGAGATGGCCGGCAGATATGACAATAGCTGGTCGATCAACGCCGGCATCCTGGAAAACTGGAAACAAATCTGCTATGCCTATCCTGAGTCACGGGAAGGTCTCTATCTGCGGCTCGCCATTGCCACGGCGCTGCGCCCACCCGGTACCGGCAACGCCGGGGTTGGCATGGCCAAGGAGCAAAGCACCCCGCTGGCCCGCTTCGGCAATTTCCTCAAGGCACACAAGAACCATGAGCTGATGCCAAGCTTTGACACTCTCACGGCCTGGGAGTTTACGCATGTGGTGTCGTCGGGTGCGTCCGACCAGGATCTGGTCTGGGCCCGGGAAGCGCTCAACACCTGGAACCCTGATTTCAGAAAGAGCGAGAACATCATTGGGATGGCGAGCCAGATGCAATATCAAGGGTCGCAGATTCCCTATAACAACATGACTTGCGTGTTCGCGGGAGGCGGGAAATGCGGCCCCAGATCCTCCTTTGGGGTGTTCATCAACCAAGCATTCGGCATCCCCGCCATCGGCGTGGCCCAGCCGGCGCATGCCGCGGTCGCCTACCGGGACAAGGATGGCAACTGGCAGGTCGCCTTGGGCAAAGGTTGGAACGTGTCGAAACTCGCCGACCGCGCCATGATGTCGGGCGGTGAGTTTCTGGAGCGGGTCAAGGAGCGCAAGACCAACGCCTTCGCCAATGTCGAACACCTGCGCTGGCTGGCGTCTCATCTAACCGCAAGGTTGCGGATCGATGCGGTCAATGCCACTGTTCCGGCGATTGCCGATGCGAGCAAAGACGCGATTGCCCCGTTCCAACCCTCCCCCGTGGCGGCGGCGACGGAGAAGCCGGTGGTCAAGCCGAGTCAGCCGGTCAGGGCGGCACCCGGGGTCATGCATATTGAGGGCGACGGTTTTGTTAGTATCGGAGGCATCAGCGGCTACGGCCCCGGCGTGGGGGTTCTTGATAGTTTCACCGGTGGCAAACAAGTTTACTTCGCCGCGATGTCACAGGCCGGCTGGGCCGGCTATAAGATCAATGTCCCCAAGACCGGTGTCTATGAATTGACCGCCACTTTGGCCGCCATGAACTGGGGCCAACGCCTTTATGCCAGATCGTTCGGCGCAATGTATCCGGTCAAGGCTGCGACGGCATCCGATGTCTACCGGCAGCAGGACGCGCTGGGACCGCAGATGGCCATCGATCAGGATCTGGGGACGCGCTGGGCCATGAATCTGGGCAAGGAGCAAGGGTGGATCGAACTCGATCTTGGCCAGCCCAGGGAGATCAGCAAGATGATCATCGACGAGCGTTTCTGGGAACGCGTGTCGAGATACCGGGTGGAATACATGGCTGGCGACGAGTGGAAGACCCTCTTCGAAGGCGGGGACCTCGGGGAATGCAAAAAGGAATTCCCGCCGGTGACCACGCAGAATGTGCGGCTCAGCCTGTTGGATGGCAAGGGACCACAGGGTGGCCCGACCATCTGGGACATCAGTGTGGGAATGGTCTTTGATGGCACCGGTTGGCTCGACGCGGAATCGGCCCCCGACAGGTCCGGTTGCTGGAATACCACCAAACCCTTGGACATGTATCTGGTCGAGGGTTCCCAGATGCTCTGGCTGTGCGCGCCCCCACAGCGCGGACTTTCCATGAAGTCGTTCGAACTGAAACCCAAATCCTCCCAACCATGAATTCAATTTGTGACGCCGACCGCCGGGCCGGGATCAGCCCGCCATCACGCACGTGCCATCTATTCGCAGGTATCAGTTTGCGAAGTTGGAAGGAAACCAACGCAGAGCCACATGCCACGCGCAGCCGCAAATGCATGAGCCACGGCCCGCCGCTGACCGTCGCGCTGTGCGCCAGCCTGTGGTTCGCCGTGTCCCCCGGGATGGCCACAGGCGGCCAGTGGAATGGATACGAACAGATAGATTTCAACCTCGGGGGTCGCGGCGCGCTGCTGGTGGTGCCCAAGAAGCCCGCTCCAGGCAAATCTTGGATCTGGCGCACGGAGTTCTTCGGGGTCGACCCACAGGCTGACATCGCTCTGCTCGGCGAGGGGGTGTATGTGGCCTACATTGGTGTGGGCGGGCTCCATGGGGCGCCGGTCGCGCTCGATGCCATGGATCAATTTTACGAGCACGTCACCAAGACCTACGGACTCAACTCCAAGAGCGTGTTAGAAGGGTTCAGCCGGGGCGGCCTCTATGCCCTCAATTGGGCAATCCGTCACCCGGATCGCGTCGCCGGCTTATACTTGGACGCGCCGGTATGTGATTTCAAGAGCTGGCCAGGCGGAGGCATCGGCAGTCAAGGCAGACTGGTCAAGATGTACGGCCGCGAATGGGGCGAAGTCCTTGCCGCCTACAAGATGACCGATGAAGAGGCGCGGGCGTGGAAGGGCAACCCGATCGACAGGAGCGAGAACCTCGCGCCGTTGGTCAAGGCGAAGATTCCAATCTTTTGCGTCTGCGGCGACGTGCAGGACTG
Organism: Akkermansiaceae bacterium; assembly: GCA_021733795.1. Classification (GTDB taxonomy): domain Bacteria; phylum Verrucomicrobiota; class Verrucomicrobiia; order Verrucomicrobiales; family Akkermansiaceae; genus Luteolibacter. The sequence continues at coordinate 49,760 of JAIPKB010000003.1, forward strand.
GGTCGTGCCGATCGAGGGCAACACCTTGGTGTTGGAAAAGCGTTACAAGGAGCAGGGCGGCGACATCACCGTCATCAAGAAACCGGGCGCAGGACACCGCCCGCACAGCTTGTCCGACCCCACGCCGATCGTCAACTTTGTGTTGAAGCACACCACCGGCGGCAAGATGGCCGAGGGCAAATGGCAGGCGATCAAGGCTGAAGCGGACAAGCAAGCGGTGGGCGCCCAACAGACGATCGACACGATCCCGCTCAACTCCAAGCCAGACCGGCAGACCGTGCTCAAATCGTTCGCATTCTCTACGCAGAACGCCGCTAACTACGGTGCGCGCGTCCACGGGTTCGTTTACCCGCCCGTAACCGGCGACTACGTCTTTGCCGTGGCTGGCGACGACGTTGCGAAGCTCTTCCTGAGCACCGACGCGGACCCCAAAAACAAGGCCTTGGTCGCCACCGTCGCCGAGTGGACCGAGGCGGCGGACTTCAACAAGTACCCGAGTCAGAAATCCAAGCCTGTGCGTCTGGAGCAGGGGAAGAAGTATTACCTTGAGGCGGTGCACAAGCAGAATACGGGCGGGGCGAACCTGGCCGTCGGCTGGATTGCCCCTGGCGGGAGCGCCGCCACTGTCATCAAGGGCGCGTACCTCTCGCCCTTCCCCAACGGTGTAAAGGGGACGATTCGCTACGAGATATGGCTCAACCAAGCAACTTGGCCGGAAAGACGCTGAGGACAGTCGAACACAACATGAAAGCACAACCCATTGCCAATACAACAATGAGCCGTCTATATATAGGATTGTGCGGGATCGCCGCAATGTTGTGGGCGACGATGGTTTCGGGACAAACCAACAGCGAGCCGGATGAGGCGCCGATGGTGCTTGAGAACCGCAGCGGCGTGAAGTGGGAATTGCAACGGATGCCCGCCGGCTGGGTGCTTGGAACGCTGTCGCTCCATGGCAAGCCCGTGGAACAAGCGGCCACCCATGGCCTGCTGGTCATGCGCAATGTGAAGAGCGGAGAAGTCCGCTGGCTGGCGGCGTCTCAGGGAGGGAAAGTTGACGCGCTAACAGGCAGGTTCTCCGGCCGGCAGGAGATCGATGGCGCGAGTCTTTCATGGTCGCTGGATGTGGGCCTGCACGAAGACCTGCCTGCGGTGAGCTTCACTCCGAAATGGTCGGTGGACAGGGACCTGACCGGTTGGGAAGTTTGCCTGACCTATCATGATGGCTTTGCGAACGACTGGCGTGTGCAAAGCTATCCGTGGGCCGGCAACAGCGAGGAGGCTGCTATAACGCCCATGCGTTATTGCGGGGTGCCTGGCGTGCTGGTGTACCGCCCGGACCAGTCGCTGGTGGCGTTGTTCGCCATCGACAGCCGCTCCGATTACCTCAATCCTAACACATGGACCGGCAAGACAGGGTTTCACTTTGCCAACCGCCGGACCGCCCCGCAATTCCGCTGCGGTGGCGGTTCCCTGGTCGCCGGGATAAAGTATGAAATGCCGATGCAGGTGTTCCTGAGTGATGCGGGCGAATTCGCCGGCGCCATCACGGGGATCATGGAGGCATGGATCAAGGTCAACAACTACAAGGTGGACGATTCGCTCACGGTGCGCACGCCGCAGGAGGCATTTGTTCTCGCCCTTGAAGGCCGGCGAAACATGGAGAGTTGGAAGCCGGGCGTTGGTTACGAGCATCACAAGGGAACACCGTTTGTTTATGTCGGCAACAATCCGGTCATTGCCTACTACGAGTATCGCCAGTATGAGATCACCGGCGACAAACTGTGGCGGGACCGCGCCTTCGAGCAGATTGACTTTGCCATCAAGGGGCAGCAGCCGAGTGGCGTGTTCCACACGAGTTGGTATTTCAGGCAGGCGGTTCCGGAGTTCTGCAGCCGGGATTGGAGCCATGACGGTTACAAGGTGGACCTCAATGCATATATGGTTAGATACATCCTGCAGACTTGGCAGCGGGTGAAGGAAAAGGAGGGCATTGACCAACAGGACTGGTACAAGGCGGCGATGGCGTCGCTGAACTGGGTGCTGTCGCAGCAAAACCCTGACGGAGGATTCCCGCAGGTGGTGGAAATCGGGTCCGGAAAGAAATCCCAGTCCGTGGTTTGTGGCCGCTTGCTGGTGGGATTGCCCGTCATTGCCAAAATAACCGGAGACGTTCGCTGTCTTAAGGCCAGCGCCGAACAGGAGCGGTTCCTCCGAAAGAATGTCGAAGGGCAATTTTGGTACACCGGTGCGCATCCGGATCTGCCACCTGCAGATTACGAGCAGGACAGTATCTACGACGTGGTGGAATACTGGTTGGATAAACACGACCGGACGGAAGACAAGGAATGCTTGGACCGCGCTGTGGCCAATGCCTGTTATGGTCTGCTGTACTGGTGCCCCAAACAACTGAGCTGGGTCAAGGGGCCTACGCAGTGTGCGCACAGCGAGCAGCAGCACTTCAACCAGTATTCCGTATATTGCTATGGCAATCGCAAGATCCAATGCCTGGACCGCTTGTTCAAGAAGACCGGCAATCCGCTGTTTGAACAACTCAAGGACCGTGTGATGCAACTCAATTTCCACGTGCAGGTTGCTGACGGCCCGTACAAGGGGGCGATGACCGAGGCGATCGCTGATCCGTGGCTGGAGCGTGGTCAAGGATTTGAGTGGCGGGGGAGTCCGTACACCAGTGAATTGGTAGTTGACCTGATGCTGCAACTCATTGACATGGGATTGGTGGCCAAACCATGAACCGCTAGCACATTTATGAAACGCAAATACGCTAAATCCTGCGGCGGCGCCGCGATGTTGTTAATATCGCCGGTATTTGCCCAAACCAAGACCGAGGTATGGTGCCTGTTGTCGGGCATCTATCCGGGCATCGGCTATTCCGGAGTCGGCCTGATGGAGGCACAAACCCCGTGGTCCGGTTACTATGAAGTCTGGCCCGCCACCTGGATCACCGCCCACACCACCCAGTTCGCCGATCCCGGTTGGCGCTACATGGACAAGGCCTGCGCAAAGATCGACCCCGCCACCTGGGGCGGCAGTTATGTCACCCTGCGCAATCCGAAAACCGGCGACTGGAGCATGATCGTGTGTGCGGATAAGCCGGTGACACTCCAGGTGCAGGTCGCGGGCAAACTGGCCAAAGGCGACGTGCACGTGTGGAAATCCAACGAAAGAATCCAGTTTGTGGAGGAGAAGCCGCTGCGCCTGACAAGCGGCGCCTTCTCCGTTTCCCTGGAGGGCAACAGTGTCTATACGCTGTCCACCACCACCGGCCAGAAGAAGGGAGCGCACCCGACACCGCCGCCCGCCGCCGACTTCCCGCTGCCCTACAAGGACGACTTCGAAAGCTATGCAGCGGGCGTGATGCCGAAATACCTCTGTGATCAGAAAGGCTCGTTCGAAACCGCCAAGCGCGCGGATGGCAAAGGCATCTGCTTCAAACAAATCGTTCCTAAGGAGGGCATCCCGTGGGGCGGCCGCGCAGGCTTTCCCAACACCGTGTTCGGCGACAAGCTCTGGACTAACTACACGATCCAGGCCGACGTCCTGATCGCTGCCGGCAAGGCCGGGATGGGTGGACGTTACACCTATGGTCAGTTCCTTGGCTGGGATTTCGCCCTGCAGCAGGACGGCGCTTGGTCAGTCCAGGTTCCATACGTGGCCAATGGACAGGAATCGGTAAAATCCCTCGCGACAGGAAAGATCGTTGACTTCGCTCCCGGCAAGTGGCACCATCTGGCGGTGAGCCTCAAGGGCGAGGATATGCTCGTCACCGTGGATGGCAAGGAAGTGACCCGTGTGAAATATGAAGGCTATGCAAAGCGTTTGAACGGCATGGCCTATCTGTTATCCAGCTATGACCCCAACTGCTTCGACAACCTCAGCGTGACACCATGATGAGGTTTATTGGAAACTAATATGAAAGAACAAAATGAGAATCCAATTGCCAACATATCCATGAAACACACTAGATTGTGCGGGGTTGCCGCGCTGGTGCTGACGCTTCCGGCGTCGGCGCAAACCCAAGTGGCACTGGAATCACCGGTCGACTGGCAGGTCATCCAGCGCAACACCCAGGAATGGGCCGAGGTCAAGGTCGCGGGAACGGTCCCGACGAATGCAACCCTGGTCGAAGTAAAAGTCGAACTGGGTGCCGGGCTGCGCGGCAAGGCGATGGACTGGGCTGTCGTGGCCAAGGGCGCGCAGATCAAAGACGGCACGTTCAGCGGCGGACTCAAACTCGCAGCAGGCGGCTGGTACACGCTCAAGGTGCGGTTCCGGAAATCAGCGCGTGACAAGACCATTTTGGCTGAAGCGGCCGTGGAGCATGTCGGAGTGGGCGACATCTTTGTGATCGCCGGACAATCGAACGCATCGAATCACGGTGCCGAGCCCCAAAAGACCACGACCGGAATGGTCGTCGCTTTCGATGGGAAGAAGTGGCAGGTGGCCAATGACCCGCAACCCGGAGCCAGCGGCGGCCAAGGCAGTTTTCAGCCACCCTTTGGCGATGCCATGGCCACGAAATTCAAGGTCCCCGTCGGCATCATTGCCTGCGGGATCGGGGCTACCAGCGTTCGCGAGTGGTTGCCCAAGGGCGCGACGTTTCCCAATCCGCCAACGCTGGAAGGCCGGGTGCGCCAGCTTCCCAGCGGTGAGTGGGAGAGCAAGGGCGAGGCGTTTGAGATGCTGACAAGGCGCATGAAACAGTTAGGATCAAAAGGCTTTCGCGCCGTGCTGTGGCACCAGGGCGAGTCCGATGCCGGTCAACCGGATCCCAAGCGCACGTTGATCGGCAAACCCTATCGGGTCTATCTCGAGCAGCTCATCAAAGAGTCGCGCAAGGCGATCGGCTGGGACGCGCCGTGGTTCGTCGCGCTGGTCAGTTCCCATGGCGGCGACGGCGTGCCCGAGATGCGCGACGCCCAGAAATCCCTCTGGACGGATGGCATCGCCCTGGAAGGACCTGATAGCGACGCGCTCAAGGGCGACCTGCGCGACGGGGTGCACTTCAGCGGCAAGGGCCTGCGCGAACATGGCAAATGCTGGGCCGACAAGGTCGCGCCATGGCTGGAAAAACAGATTGCGAGTGGCGCGGAGCTGAAGGCGTTGCTAGTGACCGGTTACGATCCGCACGGGCACAAGTGGGAGGAGACAACGCCGATTTTAAAAAGTGTGCTCCAGCACAACGGGAAGTTTGATGTCGAGATTGCAACATTGTCCTCAGCGCAAGAGGCACAAGCTTTTGCCCCCGATTTTGGGAAATACAACGTTGTGGTGATGAATGCGCATGGCCGGGATTGGTCCGCAGCGTCTCAGCAGCAATTTGAGAGATATGTGAACGGCGGCGGTGGCTTGGTGGTGGTTCACAATGCGGTGGGGCAGTTCGCGACATGGAGCGCGTATCGGGCCATGATCGGCATCGGGCCGGGGGGGCAGCAGGATGGAGTCGGGTTCAAGTTTGATGAGAGTACGCACTCGGTGGTGCAGATTCCGCCCGGTGAAGGAGTCAAGCAAAACGGGCATGGCAGCCAGCACGAGTGGGTCGTCAAGAGCCGCGAGCCGGAACACCCGATCATGGCCGGTCTGCCTCAGACATGGATGCACACGGCGGACGAACTGTACCACGGATTTCGCGGCAAGCCTGAGTCCGTCAAGAATCTGAAGGTGCTGGCCACGGCGTTCAGCGCCAAGGAGACCGGCGGCACCGGCAATCATGAGCCGGTCATGGTCGTCAACCGATTCGGCAAGGGACGCATCTTTCACCTCATGCTCGGCCACAGTGCCGGAGCCATGTCCTGTGTCGGATTCCAGACGGTCTTCCTGCGTGGGACTGAATGGGCGGCGACTGGAAAAGTCACTCTAACCGGCGTTCCGGCGGACTTTCCAACCGCCGGCAAATCGAGCGCGAGGCCGGCGGTCAACAAATCATCCACCCGGAAAATTGTGTTCATCGGTGGAGCCGACACCCATGGGCCGGGAGCTCACGCGCACAAGGCGGGTGCAACGCTGCTCAAGCAGTTGGTTGACACATCGGAAGATTTTAAGGGTATTGCAACGGCGTTGTATCTGGATCGGCTTCCGGAAGACCTGGCGGAACTTGATGGTGCCGCCGCCATCGTCCTCATGTGGGAAGGCTGGGATCAACATCTGTTTCAATCCAAGAACGTCGCCGTGATGAACAAGTTCGGCCAACTGATGCAGCGTGGTGTTGGTCTCATGTGCCTCCATGCAGCCACGGCTGTTGGGGATGATGCGGAGAAGGAATTTCTGAAATGGAGCGGTGGCAACAAGAAGCTCGGCTATTCCAGCCACCCGATGGAGAACGATCTTGGATTGTCCATTGTCACGCCGGAGCATTCGATTTGCCGGGGCGTCAAGCCGATGCGGTTTGCGCGCGAAGAGTTCTATCGGCGAATCCTGTTCGACGAATCGGCCGGCAAGGTCACGCCGATTTTGACGGCGAGTTCGCCGGTGGGCAAACCGGCGGATCAAGTGGTTGCCTGGGCATTCGAACGGACGGGTGGAGGCCGCACTTTCAGCTGCACCGGACCGCACTTTCACGATTCATTTCAGAACGATGATTTCCGCCGGTTGATCATGAATGCGATCCGTTGGATCGCCAATAAGGAGAATCCGAAGGAATAATATCAAAAAGAAGAATCCAAATGAATCATATCATCTCACGAAGAACATTTCTCGGCCGGGCCTCGCGATGGGCGGTTGCCGCGGCTGTGGGGCCGAGTATCGTGCCGTCATCGGTGCTGGGACTTGACGGTGGTGTTGCGCCGAGCAACAGGATCGGGTTGGGGTTTATCGGGCAGGGGGGACGGGGGCAAGGAATTGCACCCGGTTTTCTCGGATCTGGCGCGCAAGCCATTGCCGTGTGCGATGTCTGGTCCAACCGGGCTGACGCGGCAAAGCAACGACTCGGCGCAGCGCATGCCTATACGGATTTCCGGGAACTGCTGGCACGTGCCGACATTGATGCCGTGGTGATCGCCACGCCGGAACACTGGCACGTGCCGATTGCCATCGCGGCGGCCAAAGCCGGCAAGGATATCTATTGCGAGAAATCGCTGGGAACCACCGTGGCCGAGGGCCGTATCCTTTGCGACACCATCAAGCGATACGGCCGGGTCTTTCAATTCGGCACCCAGCAACGGTCGGAGCAGAATTTCCGCCGGGCCTCTGAACTGGTACGCAATGGACGAATCGGCAAATTGCACACGATCATGATCACTGTGCCCGGTGGTGGAACGCGCCCCTTGTTAGCGCCGTCACCGCCACCCAAGGAACTGGATTTTGACATGTGGCTTGGACCGGCCCCGGTGATTCCCTATGTGGGTCAGGCGTTGGACGACCGCTGGGCCGGCATGCCGGACTATGCGGTGGGTTTCCTGAGCACCTGGGGAGTGCACCATGTCGACATTGCTCAGTGGGGGCATGACACCGAGTTGAGCGGGCCGGTGGAAATCGAGGGGAAGGGCGATTACCTGAATGCTGAATTCTGCAATATTGCCAATGAGTGGCGGGCGGAATGCACGTTTGCGGATGGCGTGAAACTGATCCATCACAGCGCGGGGAAGGCGCCGGATCGCTTGCGGGGTTCCTCGGAGGGGGTGTTGTTTGAAGGCTCGGAAGGATCCGTGTACGTCTGCCGCGGCAATGTGCTGGAGACCACGCCGGTTTCACTCAAGACCTCCGAGATCCTGCCACAGGAAACTCATCTGTATGAATCACACAACCACGCCGAGAATTTCCTGGAGTGCATCCGCACCCGACGCCAGACCATCAGCCCGGTGGAGGTCGCCCAGCGGTCATCGACCATCAGCCTGCTCTGCGACATCGCCATGCGGCTGGGACGAAAAGTCAAATGGGATCCAGTAACCGAAACGTTTCCGGGTGATGATGCTGCGAACCGGCTCTTATCCAGAGCCATGCGTGGGCCGTGGCAGGTGTAGCCCGGGCCGTCCCCTGATGAAACGATAGAAAGGACTAACTGATGCATACGAAGCAAAGAAACTTTAGAATGATCATGCTATTGATGATGGTGGGGAGGTGTGCCTTGGCTGCTGATCAAGCGGGCTGGGACAGCCTCGCCAAATACGAATTCGGCAAGTACTCACCCAATCTCTGCGCACTGGAAACAGAGATCAGGAGTGCGCCAGCGGGCCGGTTCGAGCAGTATGAGGACAAGCTCCTGGTGTTGCTCAATACACAGAATGCCACTCGCGAGGCGAAGGAATTTGCCTGCAGAATGCTGAGACTGGTGGGTTCGGAAAAATGTGTTCCCGTTCTGGCTGGGTTTCTGGCAGATGAGAAGATGTTGCACATGAGTCGCTATGCGCTCCAAGGCTTGCCTTTCCCCAGTGTTGATGATGCGTTGCGAAATGCGCTGGGTAAGACCACGGGGATGCAGAAAGCGGGAGTCATCTCTTCGCTCGGCGTTAGAAAAGATGCGAAATCCGTTCCCCTGCTCAAGCCGCTGCTGACGGATGCGGACTTGGCCGTGGCCCGCGAGTCGGTTTCCGCGTTGGGGCGCATTGCCAGTCCGGATGCCCTGGAAGCCCTGACGGAAGCCAAGGTTGCGGATGGACTCAAGGCGGCGGTCCTGGAATCGCGGTTGCTGTGTGCGGATGCGCTCCTGGCGATGGGGCAAGTGGATCAGGCGGCGGCTGTTTACCGGAGGGTGCTTGGCGCAGGAAATCCCGGGGGAGTCCGGGCTGCTGCCCTGATAGGTCTTGCCAGGGCCGTGAAGGATGATGCCCTCTCAACGGTCATTGAAATGCTGAAGAGTCAGGACAGCTGTTCGCAACGTGCTGCAGGGGCGGCCTTGTTGGCAATCAAGGGAGAACATGTTTCAAAAGCCATGGTTGATGTGCTGGGCAGCCTTTCCGCTGATGCGCAGGTCATTGCGATTCATGTCCTGGCTGTGAATGGGACAAAGGCGATAGTGCCTGACATTGCGAAATTGACAGGCAGTCCGGAAAAGGCGGTGAGGGTTGCCGCCGTTCAGGCGCTGGCCGCGCTAGGCGATGTCTCCGATATCGAACTGCTGGCAGGTCTGGCCAAGGAGGGTGGTGAGGTAGGCAGGGTGGTGGTTGAGAGCCTGCGCCGCCGCAGCGGAAAAGGTGCAAGCGAAGAAATCATGAAAGTCTTGCCCCGTGTAGAAGCTGCTTCCAGGGCACTGCTGATAGGCTGCCTGGCGGAGCGGCAAAGCCATGAGGTTGTTGCAGATCTCATCAGGTATGCTGAGGATTCCGATGAGAATGTCAGGGCGGAAACGTTCAAGGCGCTGGGTTCCCTGGTCCAGGAGAAGGAAATTCCTTCACTGATAGGCCTGATGCTCAGAGCCAAGCCTGAGCGGGTACGCTTGGCGGCTGAGCGGGCCGTATCTGTGGCGAGCGCCAAGGTTGAAGGAGAGGACAGGAGAACAGCGCCGCTTGTCGCCGCCATGAAGGACGCGAAGCCCGAAGAGCGTGTGAGCCTGCTGCATTGTCTTGGAAGCCTGGGCGGTGACAAGGCGCTGGACAGGGTGCGCGGCAGCATCAGGGACGGGAATGAAAATGTGCAGGAGGCGGCAATCCGAGTCATGGCGGATTGGAAGGATGAAGGAGCGGTTGCGGATCTTCGTGAACTCGCAAGAAACGCGCCGAAGGAAAATCTCAAGATCATCGCGTTTCGCGGACTGGTTAGGATTGTATCGCTTCCGGAAAGCGTGAAGACGAACGCAGGGAATGCGGTTGCTTCGCTGGTGGAGGCAATGAGTATGGCGCCACGGACGGACGAGAAGAGGCTTGTGTTAGGCGCGCTTTCCGGCATCGCCAGTCTTGCCGCGCTGGATGCGGCACAGAAGTGCCTGCCGGATGCTGAACTCGGGGCGGAAGCTGAGCTGGCCTGTGTCAAGATTGTCCAGCAGTTCAGAAGCCCTGGTCCGGAACGTGACAAGGCGATGGCTGTGCTCAAATCCCTGGCAGAGACAACCCAGAGTGAAAGCATCAGGAAACAGGCAACCGCCATCCTTGATGCTGCGAAATAACAAATCCAATAGCAACCATATGAAAACAAAAATCATGATCGTCATGTCGGCCTTGCTGGCGGCAGGGAGCGCATCCGCGGCTACGGTCAGGGGGTCGTGTCGTGCCAGCTACTACCCGGTATTGACTACCGACCTGCTGCAATCCGCGGTGAGTTCCACCATCGACAAGCTGACCATCAACACGGCCGAAAACAACGCGAATTCCCATGGCACCCTGGCAACGCTCACGGATGGCACGTTTGGCGGTGTGGGCTCCAATGGAGGTCTCTGCATCGCCGGCGGATCGCTCACCTACATCCTCGACACCAAGGTCAGCAAAACAGGATACACCATCCTGGCCATCAACACCTATGCAGGTTGGGCCAACTCCGGGCGCTCGGCACAGAACTACACGGTCAGCTTCCGCAAGGTGGGTTCCAGCAACTTCGGTGACGCCATCACGGCGACCCAGAAAGACAAGGTCACGGATGCAAGCACGTGCTTGAAGCTGTCCAGCATCAACCTGATGGGTGTGGATGCGATCCAATTCAGCTTTCCCGAGCAGCAGAATGGCGGGGTGGGCTACAAGGAGTTCGATGTGATTGGCGGCACTGGCAGCGTGGTGGCGCTCGCACAGGACACCGAGATGGAGGAAGAATTCGTGCAGAACCGCAAATCACCGCTGTCGCGCGCCAAGCTCGGCGTGTTCGTCCATTACGTCTGCGGGTTGACCCCGGCCACGCCCCAGGGCGGGAACCTTGCAGACCGTGGGGTTGATGCGTTTGCAAGCGCGCTGGATGTCGAGGCGCTCGCCGAGCTCACCAAGCAGGCGGGTGCCGAATACCTGATCTTCACCGCCTACCATGCCGGCATCCGCATGCTTTACCCGAGCAAGGTGTGGGCCGAGGTCTTCCCGGACAAGGTGAGCAAGCGGGATCTCATCGGCGACCTCGCCGATGCCTGCAAGAAGCGCGGCCTCGGGCTGGTACTCTACGTCCATCCCAACGACCGCCACGACCTCAACCAAGCGGAGCAGCAAAAACTCATTGATGCGGGCTGGGCCGAGAGCATCCTCAAGCAAGACGCCATCTGGATCGACAAGGAGGGCGATCTGGCCGATACCGGCAGGCGCGGCACCGATCAGAAATGGAACAAGATGTATTTCAGGATCATCGAGGAACTCGGTACCCGTTACGGCACGCGCATTGCCGGCTACTGGCAGGACGGCCCGGGGCCGGACGGCATCGCCGTGCGCAAGATCATGCTCAAGCATACCCCGGACGCGGCGATCTGGCTGAATTCGGCCGCCACGCGCGCCGACTTGCCGCCGGCCAACCTCCTCGGCGGGGAATTCATTGTGACACCGCTCAATACCAATGATCCGACGACCCGCCTGACCACCCCCTTGCAGAACTCGATCACCCTCAATGGCGACTGGTTGGCGAGTGGCCAACCCGTGAAGTATCCGATCGAGAACCTCTACCGCATGACCGTCACTATGGCGGCTACGGAAGGGCAGGAAAACGGCGGCTTTGTGATGGCCGCAGGCCCCTGGTCTAACAACGAATGGCCGCCCGGGACAGTCGATCTCATGAAGGCCATGGGGAACCTGATGAAGCGCAACGGGCCTTCGATCTATGGCACCGTGCCGGGCACCGCCTTCGTCACCACCTCGACGGACAACCAGCCGGCCTGGGGCTGCGCCACCCAGACGCCCGATGGCAAGACGGTGTATGCCCACGTCCTGCGCCCGCCCAAGGATGGCAACCGGGTCGAACTGGGCATCCCCGCCAACGACTGCCGCTTCCGTGAGGCGAAGGTGTTGGGAGGCAAGGCCAATGCCAAGCTGGAGCAAACTCCGCTGGGAGTGGCGGTGACGCTGCCCGCAGGGGTTGCATGGGACCCTCTCGACACGGTCATCGTGCTCACAGTCGCCCGCTAGGGTAGCCCGCCAAACAGATTAGACATGATTCTAATAAAGAATTAATAGCAACTAACAAATAATGAGGAAAACAACAATGGTATGTCTGTCAGTCTTGCTGGCAGCGGGCATGGCGCAGGCGGCGGATCTGTCGAAGGTGCCGCAAATGAGCGAGACCAAGGAGCAGCGCGACGAGCGCATGCAATGGTTTCGCGACGCGAAGTTCGGCATGTTCATCCACTGGGGGCCGTGTTCGATCGGGAAAGTGGAGATCGGCTGGGGCCGCAAGGCCAACCGGCCGTGGGACATCAACGGCATCCAGACGCCGCGCACCGACGACCCGGTGTACGACAACTACCACAAACAGTTCAACCCGACGCAATACAACGCGGAGGAATGGGTGCGCTTCGCCAAGGAGTCGGGCATGAAGTACATGGTGCTCGTCGCCAAGCATCACGACGGCTTCGCGCAGTTCGCGACCAAGGTCTCGGATTATAACATCATGAACAGTCCTCATGCCAAGGACATTGTCAAAGCCTATGCCGACGCCTGTCACAAACAGGGCATGAAACTCGGCCTCTATTACTCGACGCGCGACTGGTATCACCCGGATTACCTCGTGGGCGACAACGTGAAATACGATGCGTTCTACCGCGCGCAGGTCAGGGAATTGTTGTCCAACTACGGGGCGGTGGATGTGATGTGGTTCGACCACGTCGGCGGCCGTGACTGGGGCAAGTGGAAGTTCGACGAGTTGTTCGCAATGATGTATCAGCTCCAGCCCAAGCTCATCGTCAACAACCGCGCCGCCGCGTTCTGCGGGCCGGACATGCCGCAGGACAAAAAGGCGCCCACGCCCGAGCTGGCGAAGATGGTCAAGGGCGACTATGACACACCCGAGGGTTTCATCGGTGCGATGAACATCGCCAGTGACTGGGAATCCTGCATCCATGTCGGACGGCAGTGGGCCTATGGAGGTGAGGACGGCTTCAAGGGCCCGGAGGATTGCATCAAGATGCTGGTGAGCTGCACCACCGGCGGCGGTAATCTGTTATTGAACTTCGGCCCGCGGCCTGACGGCGCGTTTGCGGAGGGCGAGGCCAAGGTCGCCCGCGCCATGGGCGAGTGGCTCAAGCAGTATGGCGTGGCGATTTACGGCACCCGTGGCGGCCCGTACCGCAACGGCACCTGGGGCGGCACCTGCCACAAGGGCAATAAACTCTATCTCCTCGTCTATGAGTGGCCCGCCGAAGGACTCGGCTTCGACCCGCTACCTAACAAGGTGCTCGCCGCCAAAACCCTGACCGGCGCGCCGGTCACCGTCAAGCAAGACGCCGACGAGTTCACCGTGGAGGTGGCCCAAAAGGACCGTGACAAGCCGGTCACGGTCATCGAGCTGACGCTGGACAAGCCGGTGGCGGATGGCTTGCTCATCGGTGCGGCCCATGCGCCGAAGTCCTACGTTTCCGAACATGGCGCGGTCCTCAGTGACAAGGCCACGCTGGAACTCAGCTCCCGCTCATCCTATGACGATGCAAAAGTCCACGAGCGCTTGTTCTCAGGCGACAAAGTGGACTACGCGTTCCATACCGACAAGGAGAACAACCCGTGGGCCAAGGTGGACCTCGGCGCCGTGAAGACCGTCAATGCCGTGATGATCGAGAACCGCGCCAACGAACGCCGCGCCGATGGCCTGATCGTGTCGCTCTCCGAGGACGGACAAGAATGGCAGGAAGTCTGGCGCGCCAAAACCTTTGAACCCACCTGGCTGGTGCCCGTGACCCATGTGGATGCGGGGACCAAGGTCCCCGGAGGCCGCGCGCGCTTTATCCGCATGGAAACGAAAAATGATTCACCCCGCGAACTGTTGCTCAAACGCGTTACAGTTTTCGGCGTAAAGGAAGGATGATGTTATGAAAACACTAGTTGCTATAGGAATTTTTGCAGTTGCGATTTTGTCCGCTAGGGCGGAGCAGACAGGTCCCTGGAATATGGCGGCGCTCTCGAAAGTGCCGCCCGCGACCTGGGGCGAGGCCAAAGAGCAGATCCGGGAGGTGTACTATGAAGGTGAAATCTTCAAGGGCAAGCCAACCCGGGTGTTTGCCTATTACGGCAAGCCGGAAGGGGCCGGCCCGTTTCCGGGAATCATCCTCGTCCATGGCGGCGGCGGCGCCGCCTTTCGCGACTGGGTTAAGCACTGGGTCAAGAACGGTTACGCAGCGCTGGCGATGGATCTGGCTGGCAATGGGCCAGCAGGACGGCTGCCGGATGGCGGGCCGGATCAGGGCGATGACGTCAAGTTCCCTGTGTTCGGGCCGGATGAGACCAGGAATGTCTGGACCTATCAGGCGGTGGCGGCCGTCATCCGCGGCCATTCCCTGCTGGCCTCGCTCAATGAAGTGGATCCTAACAGGACGGCGCTGACAGGTATCAGTTGGGGCGGCTACCTGACGTGTATCGTGGCCGGGCTGGACCACCGGTTCAAGGCGGCGGTGCCGGTTTACGGCTGCGGCTTCATCCATGAGAAGAGCGCCTGGGTCGACAACTGCTTTGCCAAAATGCCGGACGATTTGAAACAGCGCTGGGTTGATAATTTTGAGCCGTCGCGTTACCTCGGGCAGGCGCAATGCCCGATGCTGTTCATGAACGGCACCAGTGATTTCGCCTACCCGCTGGAGAGTTATCAGAAGTCTTACAATCTGGTGAAATCGCCGGTCACGCTCTGCATCCAGATCAACCGGGGCCATGGCCACATCTGGACATTTCCCGAGGTGGACGCGTTCATCGACAGCTATCTGAAAAAGGGTGAGATGTTGCTGAAAATCGGCTCCACGAAAATTACCGGGAACAAGGCCGGGGCCATCATCTCAGGCTCCGGAACCGTGGCCAAAGTCCAGCTTGATTACGCCAACGCCAAGGACTGTGTCTGGCAGAGCATGCCGGCCGAGGTCAACGGCAAGTCGGTGACGGTGAATCTGCCAGCGGTGCGGCCAATTATCTTTTATTTCAATGTGACCGATTCCCGCGGAATGACTGTCAGCAATCCGCATGTCGAACTGCCGACCGAGGCAACCCCTGAATAGCACCAAACAAAGAACTCTCATGAAAAACATCATTCCATCCATCGTAGCCATGACCATGGCATTGGGTACATTGTCTCCCGCTGACGCGCGGGGCGCGCAACTGTATGTAGCTCCTAACGGCAAAGACACGGATCCAGGTACGCTGGACAAACCCTTCGCCACCTTGCAACGGGCGCAACAGGCTGCGCGCAAAATGGCGCGCCGCGAGGCGGTGGCCGTCATGGTGCGGGCCGGCACCTACTATCTGCCCGAAACCCTGGTGCTCACCGCGGCGGATTCCGGCACCAAAGCCGCGCCGGTCGTCTATCAGGCCTATCAGAATGAACAACCGGTCATCAGCGGCGGAATTCAAATGCGCAATCTCAAGTGGGAACCCTTCAAGGACGGCATCATGCGGGCCAAACTGCCTGCGGGCTTCACCACCGACCAGTTGTTCGTGAATGGTGAAAGCCAGCCGTTGGCGCGCTATCCGAACTTCGATCCCAAGGCGCACTTCTTCCACGGCACCGCCGCGGATGCGTTCAGCCCGGAGCGCGCGGCGCGCTGGAAAGACCCCGCCGGCGGGTTCATCCACGCCTTGCATGCCGCGGAGTGGGGCGGCATGCACTATCTCATCACCGGCAAGGGACCGGACAACATGGTGACCTACGAGGGGGGGTGGCAGAACAACCGGCCGATGGGCATGCACAAGGACCACCGGTTTGTGGAAAACATCTTCGAGGAACTCGACGCCCCCGGCGAGTGGTTCCTGGATGCCAAAAACAGCCTGCTCTATTTCCAACCGCCGGCGGGCCTCGATCTGGCCAAGGCCACCCTCGAAGGGGTGCGCCTGGAACATTTGATTGAATTCCGCGGCACGGAGCCGGCGCCGGTGCGCTTTGTGGGCTTCAAAGGGTTGACTTTCCGTCATGCCGCACGGACCTTCATGGAGACCAAGGAGCCGCTGTTGCGCACCGACTGGGCGATCTATCGGGGTGGCGCGTTGTTCATCAACGGCGCGGAGGACTGCTCGATCATCGACTGCCAGATCGACCAGGTCGGCGGCAATGCCGTCTTCATCAACAACTACAACCGGCGCGTCACGCTCCGCGGCTGTCAGATTGCCCGTGCGGGTGGCAGCGGCGTGCTCATCATCGGCGATCCCGCCGCCTGCTACAATCCGGTCAACTGGGACAAGGGCAACGAACTCGCCAACATCGACAAGACACCCGGTCCCAAGACCCACAACTATCCGGCAGACTGCCTGATCGATGACTGCCTGATCCATGACATCGGCCAGATCGAGAAACAGACGGCGGGCGTCTCGGTGGACATCTCGCAGGGCATCACCATCCGCCATTGTTCGGTCTATGACATGCCGCGCTCCGGCATCAACATCGGCGACGGTTGCTGGGGCGGCCATCTCATCGAGTTCTGCGATGTGTTCGACACCGTCAAGGAAACCGGCGACCACGGCTCGTTCAACTCGTGGGGCCGCGACCGTTTCTGGGGGCTGGGCGGCCTTAACCTCAACGATGACGCGGGCTGGGAGACCAACAAGAGCCTCGTGACCCTCGACGCGGTCGAGACCACCGTCATTCGCAACAGCCGCTGGCGTTGCGACCACGGCTGGGACGTCGACCTCGACGACGGCTCCACCAACTACCACATCTATAACAACCTGTTCCTGCGCGGTGGCCTCAAGAACCGCGAAGGGTTCTTCCGGGTGGTGGAAAACAACATCATGGTCAACAACGGTTTCCACCCGCATGTCTGGTACAAACACAGCGAGGACATCGTGCGTCGCAATATCATGAGCAGTGACCATTATCTTCCGGCCGGTGGCATGCCGCCAACCCCCTGGGGCAAGGAACTCGATTACAACCTCGTGCATGGCGAAGGTCTGGCCAATCCGCAACACGCTGACGCCCTCTCAGACCAATCCAACCGTGACGAGCATTCCATGGTCGCCGACGCGCAGTTTGTCGATCCGGCCAACGGCGACTTCCGCGTCAAGGACGGCTCGCCGGCCCTCAAACTCGGCTTCGTCAATTTCCCCATGGACCAGTTCGGCGTGCAGAAACCCGCACTCAAGGCCATCGCCCGCACCCCGGAAATCCCCAAACTCGAAAATCAAGTCAGGGCGAAACGGACCGTCAAACGCGCCAATTTCGCCTGGCAGGCCCCGATCCGCGACATCGCGGGCCTGGGCGACCGCTCGGCCTACGGCCTGCCGGATGAATCCGGAGTCCTGCTGGTGGATGTGCCGACAGCCAGCCCGGCGGCCAAGGCCGGCCTGCGGAAGGAGGATGTGATTGTGGCCTGCAACGATCAGCCTGTCAGAAACATCTATGACCTGCGGAAACTGCAGGACAAGGCCGCCGGCCGGAAACTCGCGCTGCTCGTATCACGCAAGCAAAACAAGGCGGTCATCGAGGTCAAAGACTACACGTACGTGGTTGCAGAGACCGCGGGAAATACCGAGTTCAAAACAGTTCCCCTGACGTCGGCGGCGGGCGTGGCGCCTGCCAAGGTGAGCGCCGGCGGCGCCCAGCCTAACAATGATCCGGTCGAATCCCTGGTCGATGGCAAGTTTGGCAATGACATGGGTCCGCTGTTTGCCAACGGGGTGGTCACGGGCATGTACAAACTCGATCTGGCGAAAGTCACCCCCATCTCCCGGGTCAACACCTATTCGCGCGGCGGGGAGCGCGGCCGCCAGAACTTCGTGCTTTACGCCAGCGCCGCCGCCACCGATCCCGGCTGGAACGTGGCCGACACCAAGCTGTTCACGCCGGTTGGCACCGTCGATGCCCGGCAGGATGCCGAGTGGAAGGCCACCAGCATCCGCGCCAGCGACGGCAAGCCTCTGGGCTCCTATCGCTGGCTGGTGTGGGCGGTGTTTCCGATCAATGACGCGGAAAACACCGTCTATCAGGAATTGCAGGTGATCCCGGCGGAGCGGTGAATGATCGGCAACCGGCACAGCATACTCTATCACAACATAATCTATCACAACATAATCTATCACAACATAGCCTATCACAACATAGCCTATCACAACATAGCCTATCACAACATAGCCTATCACAACATAGCCTATCACAACATAATCTATCACATCATGAAAAATAACAAAACCGCACCTGCCAAATCCACCATATCGGCGCTTGACCGCCGCTTTTTCCTCAAGACCTCCGCGTTCGCGGCGGCGGGACTGACATTCACGCGGCTACCGCTGATGGCCGGGCCGTTCACCCGCGAGGACTTCGACCAAATCGTGCCCGCCGACAAAAAGCTTGCGCCGGAATGGGTGAAGTCGCTTTTTGCACGGGGCGAACGCACGGTGTATCGGGGCAAGGATCTCGAAAAGATCGGTATGCCCATAGGCGGCATCTGCACCGGCCAGCTCTATCTGGGCGGCGACGGCAAGCTCTGGCACTGGGACATCTTCAACCAACCGCGCAGGACCGATGGGTCCACCTATCAGAATCCGCTGGTGCCGGCCTCACCGCTCGAGCAGGGCTTTGCCTTGGAGGTCACGCTCGATGGCAACAAGCAAGTGCGTCCGCTCACGCAGGCTGGATTTTCCGACATCAGCTTCTGCGGCGAATACCCGCTGGCCAACATTGAGTATCGCGATCCCAAGGTGCCGGTGACGGTTTCGTTGGAAGCCTTTTCGCCCTTTGTGCCGCTCCATACCGATGCCTCCAGCCTGCCGGCCACGGTGCTGCGCTACACGGTCAAGAACACGGGCAGCGCCAAGTTGGAGGTGCGGCTGGCGGGTTGGCTTGAAAACGCCGTGTGTCTGGTATCCGCCCCCGGCGACGCGGCCAAGCGCCGCAACCGCGTGCAACGAGGGCAGGGGACGCTGCTCATCCAGAGCGATGTCGAAAACGGCCCCGAGGAAAAAGTCCTGAAGCCGGAACTGATGTCCGAAGCGGATCTCAAGCAGCCATTGGACATCGGCACCATGGCCCTCGCATTGTTGGAACCCCAGGCATCTGATAGTGCAGCGACGGCCGTTGGTGCCGGCAATCTGCAGGAGGCGGCCTTTGCCGCCGAGCCTGCCGAGCAGGCCGCGCAACCGGCCGGCCGCAAGCTCGTCGGTTCGATCATCCGCACGATGTCGCTGGAAGCCGGAAAGGAAGCCACCGCCACCTTCCTCATCACCTGGCACTTCCCGTACCTGGACATGCAGAAATGGAAGATCGAGCGCATGGAGAGCTTGAAGGATAACGGCCGCTACTATGCCACGAAGTTTCCCTCGGCCGCGGCTGTCGCCGGTCATGTGGCGTCGCATTTCGCCGCGCTCCACGCTCAGACGCGGCTGTGGCACGACACATGGTACGATTCCACGCTGCCCTATTGGTTCCTTGACCGCACCATGCTCAACACGGGATGCCTGGCGAGTTCGACTTCGCACCGCTTTGCCTCCGGACGCTTCTGGGGGTGGGAAGGCGTCGGTTGCTGTGAGGGCACCTGCACGCACGTCTGGCACTACGCCCACGCCATGGGCCGCTTGTTCCCCGATCTCGAACGCGATCTGCGCAAGCGCACCGATTTCGGCACCGCGATTGAAAAACCCTCGGGCGCCATCCGCCACCGCGGCGAGGGGTTCGGCCTGGCGGTGGACGGCCAGGCGGGATGCATCCTGCGCGCCTACCGCGAGCACCAGATGACCGCCGACGGAGCATGGCTCAAGGATCTATGGCCTAACATCAAGCTGGCCATGCAATGCCTCATCAAGATGGACAGGGGCGACGGCCTGCTCGACGGCCATCAACACAACACGCTCGACGCGGGTTGGTACGGCCAGATCGCCTGGCTGAGCGGATTGTATCTGGCCAGCCTGCGCGCCGCCGCGGAAATGGCCACCGACATGGGGGACGAGGCCTTTGCCGCCGAGTGCCGCACCATCGCCGACAAGGGCCGCGAGAGCATCAAGCGGCTTTTCGACCAGGAGTATTTCATCAACCTGCTCGATCCCAAACATCCGGATGCTGTCAATTCCGGCACCGGTTGCGAGATCGACCAGGTCTTCGGCCAGAGCTGGGCCTATCAGGTCGGGCTGGACCGCGTGATCCCGCAGAAGGAGACGCGCTTGGCCTTGAAGTCCCTGTGGCGCTATAACTTCACGCCCGACTGCGGGGCATATCGCAAGATCTACAAGGGCGGTCGCTGGTTCGCGCTGGCAGGCGAGGCGGGCATGCTGATGTGCACGTTCCCGCGCAAGGACTGGAGCTTCGAGGACTCCGGCGGCAAAGGGAACATGGACGGGGTCCGCAACCTGTTCAACGAGGTCATGAACGGCTTCGAATACCAAGTGGCCGGCCACATGATTTGGGAAGGCATGGGCCAACAAGGCCTGGCCGTCACCCGTGCGGTCCATGACCGCCACCATCCGTCCAAGCGCAACCCGTGGAACGAAGTGGAGTGCGGCGACCACTATTCGCGCAGCATGGCCAGTTATGGCGTGTTCATCGCCGCCTGCGGATTCGAATACCACGGACCGAAACAGCACATCGGCTTCGCCCCGAAACTCACACCCGAGAAGTTCATGGCCGCCTTCACCGCCGCCGAAGGCTGGGGCAGCCTCAGCCAGAGCCGGACTGACAAGGCCCAAACCAACCGCATCGATGTTAAATCCGGCGGCCTGCGGGTCAAATCCTTGGCATTCGAACTGCCACCCGGTGCCACCCTGAAAGCAACCACCGTGGCTACCGGCACCCGGCAGCTAACCGTCAAAGCCACCCAAACCGGCCAGCGGGTCGAATTGACCCTGGCCAAGGAAGTGACCTTGAAAGCCAATGATATCATCACCACAAAACTCGAATTCGCGTGAAACGCTGGCTGAATATTCACATCACAGCCACTGCCATCAGTCTGTTGCTAACCGCATTGCCCTGTGCTGCGGCGGACTTTTTTTTGAAGAACGGCAACAGGATCGCGATGATGGGCGACAGCATCACAGAACAACATTTGTCTAGCAGTTATGTGGAGGTCTGGGCACTCCCCCGCTTCCCCGCCTGGGACCTGAAGTTGAAGAAGAACAGCTATTTCCATGACCGAATTTTCTGCGGGCGGCTGCGGGCGGGCGGCATCCCTGAGTTCATGGAAATGCCGCCGGAACAGGTCGAATCCAAACGCTTGGCGGCCTTCCGCAAACGGATGGAAACAATTCCGGAACTGGTCGCAGCCATTCGGAAGGCGCTGGTCATGCAGGCCCATCAAGTCGAGATCGTGGGGACGAAATGAATATGAATCGACAGCTGACATTGCTGATGCTGGTGGTTTCATGGTCGGGATCTGTTCTGGCTGCGGACGACAAGGTCATCTGGCTCGACGAGATGAACCTCAGTCAGGCGGTGTCCGGCTGGGGCGAGACCCAAGCCAAAAAAACCGTGGCCAATAAGCCGCTAACCTTGCGCGGCAAGGCTTACGAGCGGGGCATCGGCACCCATGCGCCGGGAGCGCTGCGCATTGATCTGGACAAGCGCGCGCTTCGATTCAAGTCCATCGCCGGCGTGGATGATGAAGTCGGCAAACAGGGGAGCGTCGAATTCATCGTGATGGGCGACGGCAAAAAGTTGTGGTCCAGCGGCGTCCTCACCGGCGGCGGCGACATCAAAACCTGCGACCTCGACCTCAAGGGACTCATCTTCCTCGACCTGATAGTCGATGCCACACCCGACGGCTATACTTTAGATCATTCCGACTGGGCCGACGCCCGGATCGATTACCAGGGCGACAAGGCGCCCACACCCACAACCGCAGCCAAACTTGGCAGGCCCCGCAATCCGCCTCCGGATAGATGGCCTGCGGCGGACCAGGTGTTTGACAAGAACTCGCTGCCCGATCCTGCGGACAAGGATGAGGCGGACACGGTGCTGCGCCGCGTGGGCGCATTGATCGCGCATCTCAAGACCCAACCGCGTTGCCCCGACCTCAAACAGGCGGAGAAGCGGCTTGCCGAGTTGAAGACTCTGGCCGGATCGTTAGAAGCCGGCAACGCCAAGCGCGCGGAGCTGTTAGCCGAGGCCTGCAAACTGCGCCGTAAGGTGGCCTTTGCCAATCCATTGCTGGATTTCAATCAGATCCTCTTCATCAAGCGCCATTTCTGTCCCAATGAAGAAGTGACCGGCAATCACATGTGCGACCAGTATTTCGGCTTCAACGCGATCCACGGCGGCGGCTTGTTCGTCTTGGAGAACCCCTTTTCCGACGCGCCGAAAGTCCGCAACGTTCTTGAAAAATCGGTCTGCGAAAACGGCCGTTACAAGGGGCAATCGTTCACCTCGAAGGACGGCTTCCTCGCGCCCGAGTTGAGTTTTGATGGTAAGGAAGTCCTGTTTGCCCGCACCGAGATTGCGGACAACGAGGGTGACCGCAAGCGCTACGCCATGCAGGGATATGAAACCAATACCTACAAGATCTTCCGTGTCAAGCTTGACGGCAGCGGGCTGACCCAGTTGACCGACGGCATCTGGAATGATTTCGATCCCTGTTACCTGCCGAGCGGAAGAATCATGTTTATTTCCGAACGCCGCGGCGGCTATGGGCGGTGCCATGGCCGCCCGGTTCCAAGCTTCACCC
Organism: Akkermansiaceae bacterium; assembly: GCA_021733795.1. Taxonomy (GTDB): domain Bacteria; phylum Verrucomicrobiota; class Verrucomicrobiia; order Verrucomicrobiales; family Akkermansiaceae; genus Luteolibacter. The sequence goes on from JAIPKB010000003.1 coordinate 72,375, forward strand.
TGTATTCCATGAATGCCGACGGCAGTGATATAGTCATGCTGAGCCCGCACGAGACCAATGAATGGCAGCCGAGCGTGGACAACAACGGCATGGTCGTCTACACGCGTTGGGATTATGTCGATCGTGGCAACTGTCAGGCGCATCACGCCTGGATAACCACGCCCGACGGCCGCGATCCCAGAGCCGTTAATGGCAACTTCTCCCCCAGCCATGGCGCGCGTCCCCAGTTGGAAATTTCGATGCGGGCCATCCCCGGTTCGCAGAAGTATATGGGCACTGCCGCCTGCCACCATGGCCAGGCTTATGGATCGATCTTCCTGATAGATCCAAGCGTTCCGGATGACAACGCCATGGCGCAGGTCAAGCGGCTGACCCCTGACCAGTTGTTCCCCGAAGCCGAGATTGGGACCCACGGCCCTCCTGCCAACTACGCCGCGCCCTATCCGCTAAGCGAGCACTTCTTCCTCTGCGTGTATGATAAGGATAGCCGTTCAGATGCCGGAACGAGCAACAATTACGGCATCTACCTGGTGGATGCCTTTGGAAACAAGGAACGGCTTTACCGCGATGACGGGATTTCATGTCTTGATCCGATTCCCATCAAGCCACGTCCTGTTCCTCACGTGATTCCGCACCTGACGGCTGTGGGCAAGCCGCTCAAGCCCGGGACCGAGTTCGTGCCACCGGATCCCAAGACCATCCCCGATTTCGGCACGGTGGGCCTGGTCAATGTCTACGACAGCATCTATCCGATGAAGGACCTGCCCAAGATCACCGCCTTGCGCGTGATTCAACTGCTTCCCAAAACCACTCCGTTCGCCAACCAGCCGTTTATTGGTTTCGGTGATCAGAAGAGCGCTCGCATGGTTTTGGGGACCATCCCGGTCGAGCAGGATGGCAGCGCTTTCTTTAAAATTCCGGCTGACAAGCCGGTCTATTTCCAGGCGCTGGATGCCGATGGCGTGGCCGTACAGTCCATGCGCAGTGCCACTTATGTGCATCCGGGAGAAACCCTGACTTGTCTGGGTTGCCACAATTCGCCCACCAACGGCTACGGCATGGGCCAAAGCTCCGCAACGGCGCTGCGACGGCCACCCTCGGTCTTGACGCCCGACGTGCAGGGCTCAAAACCCTTCAGTTATCCCATCCTAGTCCAGCCGGTGCTGGAGAAGAATTGTGTGGAATGTCACAAGAAGAGCCAGGCCGAGGGAAAGAAGGCACCTGACCTGACGCGAACACAGGGTGAAAACAATAGATGGTTCACCTCGTATGATTCTCTGAGGAATTTCGCCTTCTTCTGGAACAATGCGTGGTTCGACGAGGTTCCGGACAGCAAGCCGGGACAGATCGGCGCCCGTAACAGCAAACTCTATCAGATGCTGGTCAAGGGACACCACGGCCTCAAACTCAGCAAGGAGGACCTGCACCGCC
>JAIPKB010000184.1 GCA_021733795.1 Akkermansiaceae bacterium
GGAGGACGGAGGGTGCGGTCAGGAGTCAGGGCGGCGGGGGACAGAGGGCGCGGTCGGCGGGGCGCGGCTTTGAAACTTCCTCCGATTCCCCCAATTTTCCCCCGATTCTCCTTGGCAACGGGGGCGGAAAAGCTATTTTCCGGGTTGAAGAGATCCGCCCATGAATCCAGCTGCAAACGCCCGGTCTTCTCTTTTTTCAGCGTTTCAGCTTTTGAGTTTTCAGCTTTTACCCCCTCTGCCCCTCATGCGCACAAGGCCGGTGTTTCGGTGTTTCGGTGTTTCGGTGTTTCGGTGGGACGGTGTTTCGGTGGGTCGGAGGACAGAGGACGGAGGACGGAGGACGGATGGCGCGGTCGCGGCTTTGCTTGAAACTTGAATCTACAAACTTGAAACTTCCCCCGATTTCCCTTGGCAACGGGGCCTGGAAGGCTATTTTCCGGGTTGAGGCGATCCGCCCATGAATCCAGCCGCAAACGCCCGGTCTTCTCTTTTTTCAGCTTTTCAGTTTTCAGCGTTTCAGCTTTTACCCCCTCTGCCCCTCATGCGCACCAACCGTGAAAAGCAATTTCCTTGGCAATCAATTTCCTAGCAATACCCGGTCCCCGGACCGCACGACCATGAGAATCCTCCCGCTGTTCCGGGCGCTTGGCCTGCTGCTCACGCTCACCGCCCCGGCGCTTCACGCGCAGGTGCCGCACATCCTCAACTACCAGGGCCGCGTGGCGGTCGGTGATCCGCCGGTGAACTTCGATGGCTCCGGCCGGTTCAAGTTCGCGCTGGTCGATGGCACCGGCAAGACCAGCTACTGGAGCAACGACGGCACCAGCACGGCCGGTAGCGAGCCGACCGCCGCCGTGACGCTCACTGTGACCAAGGGGCTCTACTCGGTGCTTCTCGGAGCGAATATGGATCCGATCCCCAACTCCGTTTTTGCCAACTCTGACGTGCGGCTGCGGGTGTGGTTCGAAGACGGCACGGCCAACGGTTCGCAGCTTCTCACGCCGGACCAGCGCATCGCGGCGGTGGGCTACGCGATGATGGCGGGCAGTTTGCAGCCGGGGGCGGATATTTCCGCGGGGACGGTCACGGCCACAGCGTTTAATGGCAACGGCTCCGGGCTAACGAACATTCCGGCTAGCGCGGTCGTGCCGGTGGTTCCTCCGGCACCGCCGGCGGGGATGGTGCTCATCCCGGAGGGGGCGTTTCAGATGGGGAACAGTGTCGCGGCGGATGCGGACATCACGGATGCAAACCCTGTCGTGGCGACGATTTCTGCGTTCTACATGGACCAGACGGAAGTGACCAAGGCGCAGTGGGATAAGGTGATGACGTGGGGGGCGGCGAATGGTTACACGGACCTGCCTGCGGGAGCGGGGAAGGCGGCGGATCATCCGGTGCAGACGGTGAACTGGTATGCAGTGGTGAAGTGGTGCAACGCGCGCAGTGAGAAAGAGGAGGAGACGCCGGCGTATTACACGGACGACGCGCAGACGACGGTGTATCGAACCGGAAACGTGGACGTGACCAATGTGCAGGTGAAATGGACCGCGAACGGCTACCGACTGCCGACGGAGGCGGAGTGGGAGAAGGCCGCTCGCGGCGGCTTGAGCGGGCAAAGGTTTCCGTGGGGCAATACCATCTCAGAGAATCTGGCGAACTACTTTGGGAGTACAGGTAGCTACGCCTACGACCTGGGACCGAACGGCTACAACGCGATTGGGAGTGTGGGGGGCACGTCACCGGCGACGAGTCCGGTGGGATCGTTTGCGGCGAACGGGTATGGTCTTCATGACATGGCGGGGAATGTGAATGAGTGGTGTTGGGATCGGTATCCAAGCCCGTTTACCCCCTACGAGGTAGGCACGGACCCTCACGGTGCTGCTACGGGCTTCCACCGCGTGCGGCGCGGCGGCAGCTGGCGCAGCAACGCCGACAACGCGCGCTGTGCCAACCGCAACTACATCGGCCCGAGCTTCGCCGACTTCAACCTCGGCTTCCGGGCTGTTCTGGCCCCAGGTCAGCCATGAGCAGAACAGCTAGCGGAGCTGCCCGGAGCAGGCGTGGCAAGAGAGGGACGAACGCAGCCTGACTGTGGAGAGGCAGTGGGGCTAACGAACCTCGAACACAGAACTTCCAACATCGAATCATGAAATCACCAATGAACCGGACGGGGATCGCCTTCCTGATGCTCGCCGCCACGGCCCACGACGGGCCGCGTGTCAGCGCGAACTACAGCGTCCCCGCCGAAAGCCTTGATGGCGGCGGCGAGCGTGCCACCAGCGCCGCCTATACGAACGACGGCAACCCCTTTTTCCCCGCCCTCCGGTCCGGCCACGGGCTCCTTCAACGGCCTTCATCGGCCTTCACCGGGAAAGCAATTTCCTTTCAGCCAGCCTAAGCCCTGGGAGACGGGGATGGCGCTCGTAAACCAAACCATGAACCGAAAGGAGAACGTAGAACTAACGAGCGACTGAAAGACTCTATCGAAACCCGGCGGAACCGAGCGGAGCGAGATAGACAGGAGCGAAGCGACGTTCCCCGCAGGGGTGCGACCGGAGGGGAGCATCAAACCAACCCGCCCGGAAAGGGTTGACCACTGAGCGGGGCCCCGATGCGGCTGTCCATCCCGATTCATCCGTTAAGCGACAGCGTGACATGGATCGTGTCGTCCGCCGGGGTCAGCTTCATCGGAAGTGCGCTGCGCCGAAAGACGGCCAGCATTGCCTTGTTCCGAGGTAGCACCTCGGCCTCGAATTGGCTGATGCCCTTCTCCCGGGCGATACGCGTCAGATGCTTCAGGATGCGCCCGGCGATCCCCAGGCCGGAATAATCCTCCTCCACCAGGAACGCTACCTCCGCACTGCGCCCGGCGGGTCGATTGAAGGTCACGTAACGGCCGCCGCCGATGATGGCATCCCTTCCTCTGGACTCGTTCGTCACCACCAGCGCAACCACGTTTTCAAAATCAACCTTCTTTTCTCCCGCTCTCCGAGCCGCTCTTTGGCCCCTAATGCGCACCAACCGTGAAAAGCAATTTCCTAGCAATCATCCGTTCACCCGTCCGCACAACGAGGACCTGGGACTGCTGGAGGCCGGGGAATTCGCCAAGGTCCGCGCCGTGGCCTACGACGTGGTGCTCAACGGCTACGAACTGGGCGGTGGCTCGATCCGGATCCACGAAAAGGACCTCCAGGCGAAAATGTTCGAAATCCTCGGCGTGGGACCGGAGGAACAGGCGGTCAAATTCGGCCACCTGCTGGATGCCTTCCGCTTCGGCGCGCCCCCGCACGGCGGGTTGGCGCTCGGACTCGACCGCATCGCCATGCTGGTGGCTGGCGAGGAGAGCATCCGCGAGGTGATCGCCTTCCCCAAGAACAACAAGGGTGCCGACCTGATGTCACACAGCCCCTGCGTGATCGACCACAAGCAACTCCGCGAGGTTTACGTCCAATCCACTTGGAAGGCTCCCAAGCCCGTCCAGGAACCCGGCCCCGCCAGCCCGCAGGAGGATGGTTGATGGCCCACCGCTGGCGGTGAGTTGGGCGAGGTGCGCGGTGATGATTTTCCAGAGTTTGGGCGGTGTCTTCGCCGCCGTGCCGGAAGCTTTGAATGGCAGAAAAGGAATGGGGCGTATCGGCCATTTCCATGGTTCCCATGCCAATTGCAGGTCGAAAAATGCGCAAATATTACTTTTTTCTTGGCATAAACTCTGTTTGGTGTTTATTTCGCAACTTAAATACCGCAACAGGTTGGTTGATGGTATTTCCATAGGCAAGCAAATTCTTTGGCCCGAACATGAAAAGCCCCCGATTATCCACCCTTCGATCCGGCCACCGGGTGCGCTTTGACGGGCGGTGCTCGGCGAAGCTCCCACAACGGCTTTCACCGCCAAGGCGGATTTCCGCCATCCTCTTCTTTTCTCCCGCTCTCCGAATCGCTCTTTAGCCCCTCATGCGCAGCAACCGTGAAAAGCAATTACCTAGCAGTCAAAACATCCATACCACAGCTTCCGTTGCTGGCGATCATGGTTGTCGCGGGTGCCGGCCTCGTCTCCCCGCCGGCCCTCATCCATCGATTCCACACGCGGCAGTCCGCCGTGATATCCACCTCCACAGTGGCAGGACAGGGTGATGCTTCGATCTTGGCCAAGAAATCCGACGATCCATTGCTGCCCGCATTCATGCCGCGAGGGCTGGCCTTGATGATTCCGGGCTCGTGCGGAACACCGGGCGATTCCACCCACTCCAACAGCGCAGTGACCGCCGGTCTGCCCCCTGTGAGTCAGTTCGCATACCAGGCGGCGGTCGCAAGGCTGGTTTCCGCCGCGTCCGGCCGTGGTGCCGACGGCAACCGGACCCGCACGGCCGGAACCGGCAACCGGTTCACCCAAGCGGAGATCGATGCTTTGAAGAGCGGGGTCGCCACCGTGCTCACCGATCTCGAAAACGCCGTCGTGGCCGAAGTGTTCGGCGAGCAACTGCCGCTCATCGGCGACGGCTTCCGGACCGCGTGGGAGAACAACGTCGCGTCATTCCGCCACCTCACGACGATGCGCACGGCGATCGTCAGCGCCCTCAACAACTTCACCGGCAATGCGGACTACGATCCTGCCGCAGTCGCCACGGCGATCCGCGGGCAATTGACGTTTTTCGACGGCATCACCACCATCAGCGCCACCACGCCGGGGGATCAGGCGCGGATTCAGTTCGTCACCCGGCGGGGCTATGCCTCGGGTAACGTCCCGGTCGCCGCGGATTTCGGATTTCCCGCGCTCGACCTCGAACGGTCCGCCACGACCAACGTCCAGACCACCGCCACCGCCGATTTCAATTTCGCGATCGGCGTCGATGCGGAGGGCTTCTATTTGGAAACGGCGGGCTCGACGTTCACCTTCAACACCACCACCAACGGTGCGGGCCTCAGCACCACCGCGCGGCTTGCCAAGCTCGACCACAACGTCACCGACAATCCCGCCAATCCCACCACGCAGGCGCTGGATTTCACCATCCAGCTCAAGGAGCCGGGCGGCGACGGGAAACTCCGTGTCGACGAACTCTCCTCGCCGACACAGCCCGACCTGCTCGACGCCACCGTGAACGGCAGCACCCGCACCGCGCTGAAGCTGGTCTCGGAAATGCCCAACACCGCCCTGTTCCCGCGTGTCGGCACCGACCTGACCATCCTGTGGGACTTCGACGACGTCGGGGTTGATCCGGATGACGACAACTCCGCTTTCGGCTCCAAGCCGGTGCTCACGCTCAACAACAACCGCGTCCTTCTCGATTCATTCCTCAACCACTTCGCCAGCGGCGTGCTGGGCAAGATCCGCGATGTCACCGAGCCAGTGCAGCCGGTCATCGACGTGCTCGGCGCGCCGATCCCGCTGCTCAGCGACCTCGGATCGGCCGATGTCTCGCTGATGGACATCTTCGGCCTGCCGCAGGAAACCCAGGACGCCGTCAACAGCCTCAGCCGCATCAGCAATCTGGCCAACCTCGCAGAGGGATTGGCGGCCGGCGGTTTGAGCATGGACATGGGTGACTGGTCGTTCGCGCCGCACGATCCGCGCGTCGATGGCCCGGACGCGCTCACCGGGGTTTCAACGCGTCCGCCCTCGTCTAACAAACCCGCCCCGCTCGCCAGCTTCCTCACCGAGGCCGACAAGATCACCGGACTCGATTTCCCGATTCTCACCGACGGAAAACCGGTGGTCGACATGCTGCTCGGCCGCAACGCCTCGCTCTTCACCTACCAGTCCGGGAAGATCGAGATCACCGAGGACTTCGGCGCCTATTTCCCGGTGCTCGGTCCCATAGGTGTCACCATGGGCGGCGAGATCGGCTTCGGCGCGCAGTTCGGCTTCGGCTACGACACGCAGGGGATGTTCGACTATGCCGCAGGCGGCTCCACCGACACCGGCCTGCTCGCCAACGGCTTTTATGCGATGTCGCTCGACGAACAAGGCAACCCGCTCACCGGCGTCGAACTCTCCGGCGCCTTCACCGCGGGCGTGGAACTCAACATCCTCATCGCCTCCGCCGGTGTCGAGGGCCGCATCGGCGCGAGCATCGGGATTTATCTCAACGACGAGATCGGCGACGAGGACGGTCGCATCCGGGCCGGCGACTTCGCCAGCCATCCGGCCGACGAATGGTTCTATGCCTACGGCCGGCTTTTTGCCGGCATCCGCGCCTACCTCGAGATCGGCTGGCCACCCTTCGGCATCGAGTTCGAGTTCGAAAGCCCCGAGGTCACCCTGCTGAGCTTCGACTCGCGGCCGGACAACACGCCGGTGCTTGCGATGCTCGACCCGCTCAGCAATTTCACCCACCTCGATCTCAACGTCGGCGACCGCGCGCCGCTGCGCATCCACGGCGACAATGTGGACACCGCCGAGAACTACCTCATCTCCGTCGAACCTGGCATCGGCGGCCCGGAACTGCTGGTGGAAGCATTCGGCGCGGTGAACATCATCACCCCGCTGCCGACGAAGATCATCGGCCACGCCAACCTGCGCGGCGACTCGCTGGAAATGGAACCCTCGGCGGACATCGACGTCCACTTCTCCGGCGGCCCCGGGGCGGATCTGCTGCGCGGCGGTGCCGGCAACGACCTGCTCGAGGGCGGAGACGGTGTGGACATCCTCCACGGACACGGCGGCACCAACACCCTGCGCGGCGGCGCGGACAACGACACCCTGGTCGGCGGCGGCGGCAGCGATGAGTTCGACGGCGGTTCCGGCATCGACACCGCCGCGTGGACCGATGCCATGGCCCCGATGATCATGGACCTCCGCACCATGACCTTCGGCGGGGCGGCCGCAAACGCCACCCTGCTTTCCATCGAGCGCTACCGCGGCACGACCTTCCCCGACATCCTAGACGGCAGCGAGGGCGACGACCAGCTCATCGATGGTCATGGCGGCGACGACTTCGTCCGCGGCCACGGCGGCAACGACCTGCTGATGGGCGGCATCGGCAACGACGAGATCGACGGTGGCAGCGGCGACGACCACATCATGGGAGGGCCCGGTCTCGACTCGCTCGACGGCGGCCCGGGCACCGACACGCTCTCGTTCCTGCTCGCCGAAGGCCCGGTCACCGCCAGCCTGCTCAACGGCATCGGCGGGCGTGGCGAGGCCTTCGGCGACACCTACGCCAACTTCGAAATCCTCGTCGGCACCGGCCTGCCCCGCTCCAGCGGCGTGCCCATCTTCGGCATTCCCGCCGAGGAAACCGGCGACATCCTCCACGGTGACAACCTGCCCAACACGATCTACGGCATGGACGGCACCGATGAAATCCACGGCCACGGCGGCAATGACATCCTCCACGGCAACCACCCCGACAGCCCGGAGTCCAAACTCCAGCCCTATTTCCCGGGTTTCGAGGCCGATACGATCTTCGGCGGCGACGGCAACGACACGATCCACGGCCACGGCGATGATGACCAACTCGACGGCGAGGCTGGCTCCGACACGCTCTTCGGCGGCACCGGCAACGACCACTTGATCGACCTCGACACGGCGTCCCCCGACCAACTCGACGGCGAGGACGGCTATGATCGCATCACCGCCGACTATTCCTCCGCGACCGCCGGGATCACCTTCATCGTCGGCCAGGAAAACTCGCGCGTCTTCCCGAACGGCGACCAATATCACAACATGGAAGCGCTCGGCACTTTTCTAGCAGGAGGCGGCAACGACATCATCCGCCTCGCCGCCACCCTTGAGCCGCTTCATTTCAACAAGACCATCGAATCCGGAGCAGGCGATGACCTCGTCTTCGCCGACTCGCGCGAGTCCTACCCCGGGCACGGCCGCACCTCCGACGCGCTGCACGGCGGCCCGGGCACCGATACGATTTCCTTCGAACAATCGATCGACGGGCTCGACATCAACCTCTCCAACAACGCCACCGGCGGCCACGCCGCGGAAATGACGATCTCGGGTTTCGAAAACCTGGTCGGCTCGGACTTCGACGACACCCTCACCGGCACCGCCGTCACCGAATTCATTCTCGGCGGCGGCGGCGATGACTCCCTCATCTCGCTCACCCCCGGCCATACCGACCTGCTCGACGGCGGCGCGGGCTACGACCGTATCTCGGCCGACTACTCCGACCAAACCCAGCCGATGCATTTCATCGTCGGCCAGGAAAACTCCCACACCTTTCCCGGAGGCGGCCAATACCTCGGCATGGAAACGCTCGGCTCGTTCAGGACCGGCTCCGCCAATGACATCATCCGCCTCGCAGCCTCGCCCGAGCCGAAGCGTTTCAACAAGTTCATCGACGCCGGCGCCGGCAACGACCTGGTCGTCGCCGACTCGCGCCATGTTTACGGCACATCGGGCCGCTCCAACGACTCGCTGCACGGCGGCGAGGGAAATGACACGCTGTCCTTCGAGCAATCCGTCGCAGGGGTTCAGGTGGACATGGGAGGACTTCTCGCCGGGCTCGGCTATCCCCCACTGGGGATGGCCGCCGCAGGCCTGACCGTTTCCGGCTTCGAAAACCTGGTGGGAACCAACCACGTGGACATTCTCGCCGGCGACAGCAATGACAACATCTTCACCCCGCTGGCCGGAGTCAGGCCGCCCGAACTCAATTTCGACGAGATTCACGGCGGCGGCGGCATCGACACGCTGGTCGTCGATTACTCCGCCGACACCGACGCCGCAGTCACGGGCATTCGCATGACAAGGAACTCCAGCCCTTCCGCGAGGCTTACCTTGAATCTGCCTATGGAATATCCGCCAGTCCGTCACCATTACAGCTCCATCGAGCAGTTTCATGTCACCGGTAGCCAGGGTCCGGACGGGCTCTATGGAGAACTCATTACCACCGGGAATGACCGCTTCGTGGGTTTGGGCGGACATGACTGGATCGAGGGCAGGGGCGGCGATGATTTCATCGACGGTGGCGAGGGATCCGACTTCCTGACTGGCGATCATGGAAACGATACGATTTACGGTGGCTCGGGCAACGACACCATCCGACTCGATGGACGCAACTCCGAGGCCGCGGGGTATGGCAGCGATCTCGCGGACGGGGGAGAAGGCGATGACTTTATCAGCATCCACGTGAATCCCGGAACGGGTGGCAACTACGCAAGGCCGGGCAACCGCATGCAGGTCGACGGCGGCCCTGGTTTCGACACCTTGACGATCGATCTGGCATACCTCACCACCTCCTTCAATTGGGACGACGCCGCGCCAGCCGACCACGTCCTGCGCAATGGCGGTTACCTCCGGAACATCGAGCGCATCCGCGACATCTGCACGGGCAGCGGGGTGGACACGATCCTGCTGCGCGGCCGCTACGACAACAAGGTATGGACCGGGGACGGCAACGACGTTCTCAATCCAGGCTTGGGCAAGGACATCGTCAAGATGGGCTACTACCTCGACGACAACCTGCTGATCGTCGATTACTCGGAAGGCGACACGCCGGATTTGGGAGGAGCGATTCAGGTCAATGGCTCGGCTGCCATCGAACGCAAGCGCCTTGCCGACAACGTGGTCATCGACAGCATCACCTTTGCCGGGGCACCGTCGCGGATGCATTTCACCGGCACCTCCAAGCGCGACGTGATCTGGGGATTCCACGAAGGCAACGACATCCTTCTTGGAGGTGCGGGCAACGATCAGTTGGACGGCAATGGTGGTGACGACTGGCTCGACGGCGGCCCGGGCGCGGACACGATGAACGATGGCAGCGGCAACGACACCTACGTCGTGGAGGATCCGGGTGACCAGGTGATCGCACCGGGTGGCGAGTATTGGTGGGTGAATGGCACCGACACGGTGCGCTCGTCGGTGAACTACACGCTGCCCTTCGGCATCGAGCTGCTGGTCCACACCGGCAACGCGACCCACGGCACCGGCAGCACCCTTGACAACGGCCTCACCGGCAACGCCCGCAACAACCAGCTCAGCGGCGGCGCGGGCAATGACTCGCTCAACGGCGGCGGCGGCGCGGGAGAGATCGACACGCTCACCGGTGGCGATGGAGCCGACACATTTGTCCTCGGCCTGCTCGGTGCGCGCTTTTACGACGATGGAAACTTCTCCACTCCAGGCCACGACGGCTATGCGATCATCACTGATTTCACCCCCTCGCAGAACGACCGCCTGCGCCTCGCCGGAGCGGCTGTGCAATATTTGTTAGGTGCCTCGCCCTTTGATGCCAACCACTCCGCGCTCTATCACGACAGCAACGGCAACGCCTCGCTCGATCCTGAGACCGACGAACTCATCGCCATCCTGCAATCGACCGAGGCCCTCACAACGGCCAACACCATCACCAACGCCTCCTATCAGAACGCGGTGGACCCCGCCGTCGTCGGACTGACCGCCGCGCCGGTTCCGTCACTGACCTTCGAAGGAGGCGGGCAGCGCCTTGCCGCATCGTTTTCGATACTCGAGACCCTGCCCGCGAATGTCCGCATCGAGGTCCAGGCGAGCAACGACCTCGGGATTGCCGAGCCCTGGACCATGATCGCCCGCAAATCCGGCAACGGTGCCTGGACGGGTCCTGCGCAAGTCATCACGGGGCCAGCGAGCGCGGGCAGGGTGACGGTGACGGTGCGGGACATTCCACATTCCCCGCAGCCACCGCGGCGCTTCCTGAGAATCGTGCTGGTGCCGCTCTGACGCCATCTAATCAAGACCACACTCCGGCACCGGCGTTTTTCGAACAACTGGGTCTCACGATCAATCCTGAAGGACGCCAGACCCTCGCGATGGTGGAGGAACCCGGACATGTCACCGCTGGCACCGGAACTACAGACCAGACATCTGCAACCCCCATTCTCCCGGTCTCCGAACCGCTCTTTAGCCCCTCATGCGCACCAACCCCGGCCGGTGGACAGAGGTCAGGAGTCAGGGGTCAGGAGGGCGCGTAGGTCGGAGGGCGGGGGGCGGGCTTTGCTTGAAACTTGAAACTACAAACTTGAAACTTCCCCCGATTTTCCTTGGCAACGAGGGCGGAAAGGCTATTTTCCGGGTTGAAGAGATCCGCCCATGAATCCAGCCGCGAACGCCCGGTCTTCACTTCCTTTCAGCGTTTCAGTTTTCAGTTTTTCAGCTTTCACCCCATCGCCCCTCATGCGCACCAACCCTGAAAGCAATTTCCTAGCAATTGAACCCTGAAAAAATCTGCAGAATTCCCTTGGCAACGGCGACAACCCCCATTCTCCCGCTCTCCGAACCGCTCTTTTGCCCCTCATGCGCACCAACCGTGAAAAGCAATTTCCTAGCAATCAGCTTGGAAGCCAAAATCCTTCACGGTCTTCAGCTCGATTGCCATCGGATCATAGAAAATCGCATGCCCATCTGCTATATCTAGAATCGGACATTCCCTTCCGCTTCCAACAATCCGCAAAACAAAACACGATGAACACAACAAACATCACCAAAAACAAAACACGATGAACACAACAAACAACACCAATAATTGCAATCGAACCAAGACCGTATTGACCCTGGCCGCGGTGGCGATGGTGCCCTTCGTCGTAACGAAGTCCGAGGCCGCGATCGAATGGGGATCGGCCACGACGATTAGTGCGGACACGGACGTCTCAACGACCGGGACGCTGGAGTACGCCTATGCCACTGGCAATACTACTGATGCCACCGTGAACGGCGTCGTTTTCGAGGCCTCAACCGCCACGGTGAACATTGGGGGCGGGATTTACGGCACCGACGATATCGACACTGATTTCTCTCTTGTAAATAGTAACATTTTCGGTTCTGTTTCCGCGCCTTTCAGCAGTCTTTCTGCTGACTATCAGAACTTGCTCGATTCCCAGATCCACACGGGGACGAACCCCCGGACAGTCACCCTCAACAATCTCACCGTCGGCCTTGACTATCTTGTGCAGATATGGGCGAACGATTCTCGGTCTCTCAAACACCCTCAATAAGAGGCAGACTGTTGATGTCACTGGCCCCACCTTGGATTACAACAGCACTCCCAACGGCAACGGCCAAGGTTCCGGTGGCGTGGGGCAGTTTGCCATTGGGACATTCACAGCATCGGGATCGACACAGTCATTTACCTTGGTCGGAGCACCTGGTGCCACTCCTGCGATCCTCACCGCGATTCAGGTTCGGCAGCTCTCCGACCCCGCCACGATCCAGCTGACCATCACGCCGAACGCGTCGACTCCCGGGAACTTCGACTTCGAGTGGGACAGCCAGGAGGGCAAGCTCTACGACCTGGTCAGCGCCACCGACCTCACGGCCGCGCCCGACACCTGGCCGGTTTACCTGGGCAACGAGAACATCCCGGGCACCGCGCCGACCAACACGCTGACCGGCGTCCCCGGCAGCGGTCCCACCCGCTTCTTCGCGGTGGTTGAGAAGGACTTGCCACCGCTGTTGTCGGAG
>JAIPKB010000185.1 GCA_021733795.1 Akkermansiaceae bacterium
CCGCCATGCCCAACCATCACCAACGGGAGCTAGCGGTTTCCGGCGAGGGTGCCTTCGGTGACGCCGAGTTTCTCAGCGGCATGAACCCGGTGGATCAACTCGTCCGGGGTGATGGATCCGGCGAGAAGCTGCTGATAGGCGTGGATGGTGTCCGCTGCGGCGGCGCGGGTTTCATCGAGCAGCTCGACCCGGAAGCGCCGGAGACCGGCTGCGATGAGGGCGGGCAGGAAACGGGCTCCGGTTTGGGCTTTGCCATTGAACAAGGTATTGCGGCAACCGACGTCGGCCTGCAAGCGGTGGTCCTGGCCCACACGGTCGCGCAGGTGGACCACGTGGTGTTCACAGGGGCGGCCACAGTCCTTGTAAGTGGTACCCGTGCTCAGGAACGCGCAGAACACGCAATGCTCCATGTGAAACATCGGCATGTGCTGGTGGAGGGTCAGCTCGAACCACGCGGGCGGCGCGCCCGCCAGCAGGTCGAGCACCTGCCCGATGTTGAGGTCATAGGAAATGGTGAGCCACTCGAGCCCAGCCCGCTCCATCAGCAGACGGGCGGTGAGCGGGTTGGCGGCATTGAGTGAAAAATCACCGATGCGGATCAAAGAATCGCGTTCCCGGTAATGGTGGAGCGCGCCGAGGTTCCGGAGCAGCAGCCCGTCCGGCGCGGCACGCTCGATGAGCTTGAGGTAGCCGAGTTCCCCCGGTTTGAGAATCCGCGGGGTGGCGAGGTGAATTTTGAATGATGAATTTTGGATTTTGGATTTGAAGAGGGTGACGGCGTCCGGGTAGCGGCGGGGGTCCTCGAAGTCGCAGTACACGGTTTCCACGCCGCATTCGATAGCGGCTTCCAACTGGCCGATGTCACGGCAGAGGACGGACAGGCGCGGTGCGGACTCCCCCACCCCGCCGGGAGCCGGGATGACGGGCAGCAGGTCCCGGCAGCGGACGGTGGTGGTGGCGGCGGCAGTGGAAGTCGCCGATGGCTGGTCTGCCGTGATCCGCTCGATGAGCGCCCGCCGGAGCCGATTGAGCTGGGACAGCGGGAAATGACAGTCGCCGGTGAGTTGGTTCGTTAGACCGGCCAACTCGTATGGGGTATCGCCAAGGCGACCTAACTGGTCGGTGAGGTTGGCGGTGCCGAGCGGGTGTTTGGCGGCTGGCTCCAGCGGCTGCCCGGAGGCCACCTCCGCCGCCACCGGCGAGTCGGGAGCCGGGCTGAGGCGGGCGCTGAGGACGAGTGGCTGGCCCGGACTGCCGGCCACGGTTAGATAGAGCGGGGTTTTGCGCACGGCGGGTCGCGCGCCCTGCCAGAACCGGCGGATCTCCCCCTCGAGTTTGGGATCGGAGGTTTTGTAGAGCGTTTGGCCGGGCTTGATCCGCTCGAAGTTGATCCCGCTGTAAATGCGGTGGAAGATCAGTCGCTCACTCTCGATTTTCCAGATCCGCGCTCCTTGTTCCAAGTCCCGGTTTTCCCCGGCATCGAACACCACCCCGTCGCCGGCAGCCAGCGGCACGGCGGTCCTGTCCGTGAGACTGATCCAGCCGTAGCCGCAGTCGGCGATGGTGCCTAACAAAGGTCCGCGTTTTTTGCCAAACCGGCCGTGGGTGAGATAGGGGTGGTTTTCCCCGGCCAGCCAACCGGTGCTCAATCCCCGCGAAAACATCATTTCCAATGCGTAGCGATCCTCTTCCGTGACCGGCGAGGGCACTGCGGCCAGGTCCTCGGCGGCCAGACAGACGTCGAGCGCCTTGCGGTAAACCCGGGTGACGGCGGCCACATACTCGGGCGACTTGAGGCGGCCTTCGATTTTGAAGGATTTCACCCCCGCCCGGACCAGTTCCGGCAGCAGGTCCACTGCGGCGAGATCCTGCGGGCTGAGCAGGTAGCGGACCTCGCCCAATTCGCGGGGTTGGCCGTCCACCACGATCTCGTAGGGCATCCGGCAGGCCTGGGCGCACTCGCCACGGTTGGCGCTGCGCTGGCCCAGCGACTCGCTGGTCAGGCATTGGCCGGAATAGGCCACGCACAACGCGCCATGCACAAACACCTCGAGCGGAGTCTTGAGACCGAGCCCGGCGATCGAAGGAAGTTCCGCCTGAAACCGTGCCAGTTCTTGAATGGACAGCTCGCGGGCAAGCACCACCCGACCGAGCGGCACGATCGACTCGACAAACGCCAGCCCCTCCGGTGAAGTCACCGTCATTTGGGTGGATGCATGGATTTCCAGTTCCGGGCACACCGCATGGGCCAGCATCGCGAGGCCCAGGTCCTGGATGATGACCGCGTCCACCCCGGCGGCGGCGAGCAGCCGCAGTTGGGCCTCCGCCTGCTCGAGTTCCCCGCTGAACACCAGCGTGTTCATGGTGACGAGGCCGCGCAGCCCGTGACGGTGCAGATACGCCATCAGTTCCGGCAGGTCATCCTCGGTGAAATTGTCCGCCCGCAGGCGGGCATTGAACCGGGAAAGCCCGAAGTAGATCGCATCCGCACCTGCGGCCACCGCCGCCCGGGCGCAATCCCAGTTGCCGGCCGGGGCCAGCAACTCTGGCGTCAAATCACCATGAGCATGCAACATGCCCGGAGCCTGCCACGGTCTTCACCGGAAGCACAACCGAAACCTCAAACCTTCATCAGTTCGCCTTCCTTGACGACCGCCTGATCTTCGATCTTCTTCACATATTTGTTGGTGAGGTCCTGCACCTCGCGCTCGAAATCCTTCTGGCCGTCCTCGGTGATGATATTGTCGGCCTTGAGTTTTTTGGCCATGCCCATACCATCCTTGCGGGCGGCGCGGACGCGGACTTTCGCCTCCTCGGCGAGCTGTTTGATCAGCTTGACCATCTCCCGGCGGCGCTCTTCGGACAGCTCCGGAATCGGGATCCGGATCGAGCGCTCGGCGGCGGCCGGATTGAGGCTCAGCTTGCTCTCGCGGATCGCCCGTTCGATGTCCCGGGTGGTTGAGGGATCGAATGGCTGGACCAACAGCAGCCGCGGCTCGGGCGAGGTGATCACCGCCAGACTCTTGAGTTTCATCACGCTGCCGTAGGCATGGGCGTGGACATCGAGGTTCTCGATCAACGACGGACTTGCCTTGCCGGTGCGCACGCCGGTGAAGTCATGCAGGAGGGACTCGACGACCTTGTTCATCGCGTCTTCAACATCAAATATCGCTTGTTCGGGGTCCATGGTGGTTGGGGGTTTGGGGGTGGTTTGGAGAAACCGGCGTTACTTGGGGGCATCCTCGCCGTGAACCAGGGTGCCGATCGGCTGGCCGCGCAGTGCGTTGGATAGATTCCCCTCGGGGCCGAGGTCGAAAATGATGATCGGGACATGGTTGTCCATGCACAGACTGAAGGCCGTGGCATCCATCACGTTGAGCCGCTTCATGAGGCATTCCTGAAAGGTCACCGTCTCGTAGCGGGTGGCGGAGGGATCCTTGCGTGGATCGGCGGTGTATACCCCGTCCACCTGGGTGGCCTTGAGGATCACGTCGGCATCCATTTCGTTGGCGCGCAGCGCGGAGGTCGTATCGGTGGAAAAGAACGGGCTGCCGGTGCCTGCGGCGAAAATCACCACATAACCCTCGTCGAGCAACCGCTCGGCCTTGCGCCGGATGAAGGTTTCCGCCACGTTTTTCATTTCGATGGCGGACTGCACCACGCAGCTCACACCGTGCCTGGAAAGCGCCCCCTCCAGGGCCAGGGCATTCATCACGGTCGCCAGCATGCCCACATAGTCCGCCGTCGCCCGGTCCATGCCACGGGCCGAGGCGCTCGCCCCGCGCCAGAAGTTGCCACCGCCAACGACGATCCCGAGCTGGAGCCCCGTCTCCACCGCCTCCTTGATCTCGCGGGCGATCCGGTCCACAATCTCCGGCGAGATATTGTCGGTGGAGCCAGGTTCGCGGAGGGCTTCGCCACTGAGTTTGAGAATGGCGCGCTTGAACGGTCGGGGGTCTCGATTTGAATTGCTCATGGGGGGTGACTGGCGCTGTTATAGCCGGTCACAGCCGGTCTGGAAAGACAAAAAAGCCGCTCACCGCGAACCGGACACCCCGGACAACTCGAATTCGGTGTCCAGTTCCTTCAGGGTGGCCTTTTCGGCGACCGCGCCATCGATCACGATCTTCACTTTCAGTGAGTCCGTTTGGCCATCTTGATAGACCTCGAGCGTTTTGCGGATGGCCACCAGGATCAGCTTGACCACCTGCCGGCTGGTGAGGTCCACCTCCTCGGGGATCACCAGCTTGGAAATATCAATGTTGATCAGAAGTTCGGCATCGGTGGCTTCGGCGCTGAGGCAGATCCCGCAAAGGATGAGCAGATTGGCTTCCGGCACCTGGTAGTTCGGGTTGTTCGAGGGAATCAGGTGCGGGGTGCGGACGGCCTCGACCAGATCCTCGGGAAAGGCTCCGGTCAGTGCCATCGGCCGTGAAACGACCGCCGCCTGCAGGGCCTCGCCGGTTTCCGTGATGTCACCATCCACATCGGTGCCATGCAGGCTCAGCGGCTCAAACACGGAAACCACCGAAATGGTGGTCCCCCCGGCGGGCAGGACGGTACTCCAACAAACAGCGACAATCGTGGCAAGCAGGCACTTCATGCACGGAACAAACCACACCCCGGCAGCCAATGCCAGCCAAAAGCGCGGATGCGATGAACCACCCGGTGATTTCCGACACTCGGTTTAGACTTGCGCCGGTCCTCCTCGAAGGGCAGGCTCCGCCGACCTCATCAACCACCCCATGACCCAACGCGAGAACATCCTCCGCGCCCTGCGCCGCCAGCAACCCGAGGCCGTCGGCTTCGATTTCGTGTTTTCACCGGCCCTGGAGGACGAATTCCACCGTTTGACCGGGCGGCGGGACTACCAGGAATATTATCAATTTCCGCTGCGCTGCATCGAATTGGACCCGACCCGCTTGAAAACCGACTTCTCCGTGTTTTTCGACGAACTCCCGCCGGGGACCCGGCCGCTGGACTGGAATCCCGAATGGGGCATCATGGGGGCACCGGGCCCCACCGCCCATTTTCAGGAAATGCTCCACCCGATGGCCAAATTCGACACGGTTGCCCAAGTGCACGCCTATCCATGGCCGGATTGGCTGGAGGACTACCGCTGGGAAAATGTCCCGGCACGGGTGGCCGGCCTGAAACAACGGGATCTGGTCGTCTGCGCGTTCATGGAAATGACCCTCTTCGAACTGGCATGGTATCTGCGCGGCATGGACCTCTTCATGGAGGAACTCATCTGCGGCGAAGAGATCGCCACCGCCTTGCTCGACCAACTGACGGCCATCCGCGTGGCCATGGCCCGCCGCTACGCCGAGTGCGGAGTGGATGTGCTGATGCTCGGCGATGATGTGGCCACCCAGCTCGACATGATGATCAGCCCGGCCTTGTGGCGCGAAACCCTCAAACCCAGAATGGCCGAGGTCATCCAGGCCGCCAAGGCGGTGAACCCGGAAATCCTGATCTTCTATCACGGTGACGGCAACATGGAACGGATCATTCCGGACCTGATCGAAATCGGGGTGGAAATCCTCAACCCGGTCCAACCGGAGTGCATGGACCCGGTCCGGATGAAGGAGTTGTTCGGCGACCGCCTGGCCTTCTGGGGCTGCATCGGCACCCAAACCACCATGCCCTTCGGATCGCCACAGGAGGTCAGGGACAAGATCCAGGACCTGATCGCGACCGTGGGTCGTGGTGGTGGCTTGCTGCTCGCGCCCACCCACACCCTGGAGCCGGATGTGCCGTGGGCCAACGTGGAAGCCCTGCTCGATGCGCTGCGATCCCAAGGCTGACGGTGACCCGGAACCATACCACAAGGCCAGCCACGGCACGGCGAAGCCGCCACGCTTGATCTTCCATCACCCAAGCACACCACATTCTCCCGCCTGTCGGCGGACAAGTCGGCAGACCGTAAGCCGGATCCGCCCTCGAAAAATCCGTCAGCAGCCGTTCCCAGGCGCCCTCGGCGTCGCCGTGGCGGCGGATTTCATCCGCCATGCCCAGCGCCAGCAAGCACAAAAATCCGGTTTTGTTCAGGCCCCGATATCCTATAGGATCCCAAGGGGGGCCCATCGGGGCACTTCTTTACCGCTTCTTTGGCCGGTGGACAGGAATGTCCACTCTCCTATCCGGACCCGGCGGTGCCGTGCCACCTGCGGCAGTCTATTCTTCCGGGTGGGTCAGGAGGAATTCCTCCCTTTCCTCTTGATTTCCCAATCTCCCATATTTTCCAATCTCCCGCTTGCCAGCGGCGGGGGAGCGTCTAGGATCGCCCCGGCACACTCTTATGAAAATCTGGCTCGACGGAAAATTGGTGGATGAAACGGAAGCGAAAATCTCGGTCTTCGATCATGGTCTGTTGTATGGCGATGGCGTGTTTGAGGGACTCCGCTGCTACAATGGCCGCATTTTCCGTTTGGAAAATCACGTCAAGCGCTTGTTTGAATCCGCCCGGTCCATCGTCATGGACATTCCGTGGACCCAGCCGGAAGTCTGCCGGTTCATTTGTGAAACCGTGGCCGCCAACAACCTGACCGACGCCTACATTCGCCAGGTGGTGACCCGCGGTGCCGGCGAACTGGGGCTCAATCCCTACCTTTGCCCGCGGCCTTCGATGTTCATCATCGCTTCCTCCATCAAGCTCTACCCGGAGGAATGCTACACCGCCGGCCTGGCCGTCATCACCTGCGCCACCCGGCGTCCCCCTCCGGGTGCCCTGATGCCGCAGGTCAAATCCCTCAACTACCTCAACAACGTCATGGCCAAGGTGGAGGCCATCCAGGGCAACGCGCTGGAAGCCGTGATGCTCAACGAGCAGGGCTACGTGGCGGAATGCACCGGCGACAACATCTTCATCGTCAAGGACGGCGTGCTCCACACCCCGCTCGTCAGCGATGGAGGACTCAACGGCATCACCCGCGCCGTGATCATCGAGCTGGCCACCGCCTTCGGCATCCCCGTCATCGAACGCTCTCTCACCCGCTACGATATCTTCATCGCCGACGAGGCATTCCTCACCGGCACCGCCGCCGAGGTCATTCCCATGATTTCACTGGACCGCCGGAAAATCGGCAGCGGCGAACCTGGTCCGCTCACCCGCCGGCTGATGACCGCCTACCATGAGCTTGCCGCCACCACCGGCACCCCGATCACCTGAGTCCGGCCACCACCCCGGCCCCAACCCACCTCCCTGCAAACCGACCCATGAAATGCGATTTCTGCGACGCCAAGGCCACCGTCTTCCTGACCCAACTCGTTGAAGGCCAGTCGAAGAAGGTATGCCTGTGCGAGAAGTGCGCCCAGGAGCGCGGGGTCACCGATCCCACCGGATTTTCGATGGCCGATCTGATCCTCGGCGGCATGACCGCGGCCACTTCCCAAGGCGGCGAAGGGCTGCCGGACCCGCCCCCGGGCGCGACCAAGAAATGCCCTACCTGCGGCTTCACCCTGGAGGATTTGCACCGCGTGCGGCGGTTTGGCTGCGCCGAGTGCTACGCCACCTTCCGTGAGGAAATCGCCCCCATGCTGCGCGGCCTGCACCGCGGCCTGAGCCATGTCGGCAAGGTACCGGAAGGCCTCATGGCCCTCCAGGTGAAACACCAACGGCTCCAGGACCTCCGCACCAGGCTCGATCAGGCGATCTCCTCGGAAAACTACGAGGAAGCCGCCGGCATCCGCGACGAAACCCTCAGGCCCGCCGAACCCCCTTCCCCCCAAGCCCCCGCCGCCCCATGATGCGTTTCAACACCCTCATCACGCCCCCCGCCGACTGGATGTCCGGCGGGCAGACCGAGCACGGGGCCGTGCTGACCTCCCGCATCCGCCTGGCCCGCAACCTCCGCCACCACCCGTTCCCGGGTTGGGCCAAGCGCGACGAGCGCAACGCCGCCTTCGACCTGCTGCGCCCCGCCGTGGAGGCCCTCCCGGTAATGAAGGACGCGTTTTCCCAACAACTCAGCGACCTCAACTCCGTCCAAAAACAGGTGCTCGTCGAGCGCCACCTCGCGTCCCGCGAGCACGCCGCCCGCGGCGATGGCAGCGGGATCGTCATCGAACGCCGCCAGACGTTCAGCTTCATGCTCAACGAAGAGGACCACCTCAGAATGCAGGCGATCCGCCCGGGACTCCAACTGCAGGCGGCTTTCGAGGCCCTCAGCGCACTCGACACCGCCTTGGAAAGCACGCTGGAATTCGCCTTCGATCCCACGCTGGGCTACCTCACCACCTGCCCGACCAATCTGGGCACCGGCCTGCGCGCCTCCGCCATGCTCCATCTCCCCGGCCTCGTCCTCAGCGACCAGATCGGCCCGGTCCTCCAGGCCGTCGGCAAGATCGGCCTCGCGGTCCGCGGACTCTACGGCGAAGGCACCGAATCGCTCGGCAATCTTTACCAAATCTCCAACCAGTCGACCCTCGGCGAAAGCGAGGAAACCATCATCCGCCACCTGGAACGCGTGATCTCCCAGGTGGCCCACCACGAGCAGAACGCCCGCGAAAAACTCCTCGAAGACGACCCGGAAATGGTCTCGGACAAAATCGGCCGCGCCTATGGCGTGCTGAGCCACGCCCATATCATCGACTCCAAGGAAGCCCTCAACCACCTCTCCCTGCTCCGGCTCGGCGGCAGCATCGGGATTTTCCCGGCGGATACCGAGGCTCTCTGCGACACCCTGCTGATGGACATCCAGCCCGCCCACCTCCAGCACCACGCCTCCCGCAAGCTCTCCCCGGAGGAACGCGACTCGCTCCGCGCAAAAATTATCCGCAAGCGGTTGCAAAACCATCCATCCCCTGCTACCTGTCCACCATCGAACGACAGCCACCCTCCGACCGGCGACCTTCCTTCCCCTGACGAATCATGAACAACTTCACCCCGCGCGCCCAACAAGTCCTGGTCCTTGCCCGCAAGGAGGCGGACCGCTTCAGCCACGCCTACATCGGCACCGAACACCTCCTGCTCGGCCTCATCAAACTGGGCCAGGGCGTCGCCGTCAACGTCCTCCAGCACATGGGGCTGGAGTTGGAAACCGTCCGGATGGAGGTCGAAAAGGAGGTGGGATCCGGCCCGCCCCAGAAATCCAGCGGCAACATTCCCTACACCCCGCGGGTGAAAAAAGTCCTCGCCTTCGCCAACAAGGAGGCCAAGGCCCTCAACCACTCCTACGTCGGCACCGAACACCTCCTGTTCGGCCTGCTCCGCGAAGAAGAAGGCGTCGCCGCCCGCGTCCTGCGCCGCCTCGATATCGATATCGAACGCACCCGCAACGAAATCCTCGCCGAAATCGACCCGAATTATTCCCCGGACAATGATGGCGACGACGATTTCGACGACGGCGACCTCGAAGACGGCTCCGGCGATTTTGACTCGCCCGGCGAGTCCTCCACCCACTCCGGTCTCCCGCCCCAAGTCGGCCAGGGCAAAACCAAACTCCCGGAAGCCAAGTCCAAAACCCCGGCTCTCAACGCCTTCGGCCGCGATCTGACCAAACTCGCCCGCGAGGGCGGACTCGACCCGGTCATCGGCCGCGAAAACGAAATCGAGCGCGTCATCCAAATCCTCTGCCGCCGCACCAAGAACAACCCGGTGCTCATCGGCGAAGCGGGCGTCGGCAAAACCGCCATCGTCGAGGGCCTGGCCCAGGAAATCTCCAACGGCAACGTCCCCGAATTGCTCCGCGACCGCAAGGTCGTCACTCTCGACCTCGCGCTGATGGTTGCCGGCACCAAATACCGCGGTCAGTTCGAGGAACGGATCAAGGCGGTGATGGATGAGATCCGCAAGTCCAAGAACGTCATCCTGTTCATCGACGAACTCCACACCATCGTCGGCGCGGGTTCCGCGGAAGGCACCATGGATGCCTCCAACATCATCAAGCCCGCCCTCAGCCGCGGCGAACTCCAGTGCATCGGGGCCACCACCCTCAACGAGTTCCGCAAGTCGATCGAAAAGGACGCGGCCCTCGAACGCCGGTTCCAGCAGGTCAAGGTCGAGGAACCCTCGGTCGATGATGCGGTCAAGATTCTCCAGGGACTCCAGGAAAAATACGAATCCCACCACAAGGCCAGCTACACCCCGGAGGCGATCGAGGCCTCCGTCAAGCTCACCGCCCGCTATCTCACCGCCCGGTTCCTCCCGGACAAGGCGATCGACGTGCTCGACGAGGCCGGAGCCCGCGCCCGCATCGGCACCCTCACCCGCCCGCCGCTGATCAAGGAGTTCGAGGCCAGGATCGCCACCATCAACCGCGACAAGCTGGCCGCCATTTCCGCCCAGGATTTCGAAAAGGCCGCCGCCCTCCGCGATGAGGAAAAAATCACCAAAAAGGAACTCGATGAAACCCTCAAGGAATGGCGTGCCAGCTCCGAGGAAACCATCGTCACCGTCACCGAGGACGACATCATGGCCGTGGTTTCCAAATGGACCGGCGTCCCGCTCAACCGGATGGAGGAAAAGGAAACCGAGAAACTCCTCAAGATGGAGGATGAACTCAAGAACCGCGTCATCGGCCAGGACCCTGCCGTCATCACCATTTCCAAGGCCCTCCGCCGTTCCCGTGCCGACCTCAAGGACCCGCGCCGCCCGATCGGCTCGTTCCTTTTCCTCGGCCCCACCGGGGTTGGCAAAACCTATCTGGCCCGCCACCTCGCCGAGTTCATGTTCGGCGACCCGGAGGCCCTGATCCAGATCGACATGTCCGAATACATGGAGAAATTCACCTCCAGCCGCCTCATCGGCTCGCCTCCGGGCTACGTCGGCCATGAGGAAGGTGGCCAGCTTTCCGAAGCCGTCCGCCGCCGCCCGTATTCGGTCGTGCTCTTCGACGAAATCGAAAAGGCCCATCCCGACGTGATGAATCTCCTCCTCCAAATCCTCGAGGAAGGCACCATCACCGATTCGCTCGGCCGCAAGATCGACTTCCGCAATACCATCATCATTCTCACCTCCAACGTCGGTGCTGCCGACATCAAACGCCAGACGTCGCTCGGCTTCGGTGCCATGTCCCTGGACCTCGCCGACTATGAGGGCATGAAGGACAAGATTCTCGAGGAAACCAAGCGTTTCTTCAAACCGGAGTTCCTCAATCGGCTCGACGACACCGTCGTCTTCCGGATGTTGGAAAAGGACAGCCTCGACCGCATCGTCGATCTGGAAGTCGCCAAGCTGCTCAAACGGCTGGAGGAAAAGAGCATCACCTTCGTTCTCACTCCCGAGGCCCGCACCCTGCTCGCCACCAAGGGCTTCGATCCCGCCTACGGGGCCCGCCCGATGCGCCGCGCCGTCGAGCGGTATCTCGAAGACCCGCTCGCCGAGGCCCTGCTCCGCGGCGACGTCCGCCCCGGCGACTTCGTCAACGTCAGCCCCAAGCCCGACACCGAAGAGCTCCAGTTCATCGCCAACCGCCCCGACCCCACCCCCACCGCCCCCACCGAGGCGTAAGGAGGAGGCTGCTGACTGTCAGTTGCCCGCCGAATCCAACAGCCAATACCATGAAACTTGCTACCCTACTGACTCTCATTCCGTTTTTCGCCGCCTGCGCCCAGCGCCCGGAGGCCCCCGCCGCCGCGCCCGCCTATGTCAGCGAAGCCCCATTGCCCGAGGGCTGGCCACAACCCGGCCCCTACAATCAGGTCAGCGCGAAAAGCTATCCCGCTTACCGCGCCGCGTTCACCACCGGCAAAGGCGAGACCGGCTCGTTCTGGACCTTGTTCATGCACATCAAGCGCAACGACATTCCGATGACCGCGCCGGTCGAAATGGCGGTGACGCCATCCGCTTCCGGTCTGGACCGCGCGGGCATGGCGTTTCTCTATCAAAATGACCAGGTCGGCCAGCCCGGTGCCGCCGGGCGCAGCGTGGAAGTCCGCGATGTGGCCGCCCACAAAGTGCTCAGCTACACTTGGCAGGGGCCCGACTCCAAAGCCAACCAAGCCACCGCCCGCGCCGCGTTGGAGGCCGCTCTGGCGCAACGCAAGCAAACCGCCACCAGCTTCCGCCTGCTCGGCTACAATGGCCCCGGCACGCCCCGCGCCAAGGCCACTTGGGAGCTGCAGGCGGTACTCGCAGCCCAGCCTGAATGAGCCGCCAGGCGCGTGCCCGGAGCGTCCTCAGACCTGCGTGTTGTTGGAAACGAACTCGACCGCCGTATTGTCGCGAGATGAGCTTGGCCGCGATGCGTCCGGACTCGGCGGTGAACTCAGAACTGACGCAGGGATTTGGCCAGAATCTCCCCGTGTCAGTTCTGCCTAAAACACTCGAATCTTCCTACCCATAGGCTGCGATTTACATCACTGACCTCCGGG
>JAIPKB010000186.1 GCA_021733795.1 Akkermansiaceae bacterium
GTGATACTCAGCCTCCTGCTGCTGCCGCCGCCCCTGCTCGCGGCGGGCGATAAGAATCCGCTGGAGATCCGGCTCATATCCGAGATGAAAAGCATTCGCGCGGGCAACACATTTTACCTCGGCTTGCACCTGCGGCATCCGGTTGGGTTCCACACCTACTGGCAACATCCTGGAATCGTCGGCCTGGCGACCCGGATCGAGTGGGATCTGCCGGACGGTTTCGTCGCCGGCCCAATCCAGTGGCCCGCGCCGGAAGTGGTCACGATGGCGATCTATCAAGCCCAGGGTTATCACGCTGAAACGTTGTTGATGATCCCGGTCACGGCACCGGCCGTACTGGCGGGAAAAGCGGTTGTGTTGAATGCCAGAGTCTCATGGATGTGCTGTGCCAAGACCTGCCATCCGGCGGCGAAAGTCCCCTTTGCGGTAACCCTTCCCGTGGCCGACGCCGCGGAGCCGGATCCCGTCAACCAGCCCTTGTTCGCGGAATTCCGCGCGCGGGTTCCGCAGCGGGATCCAGCGTGGCAGACCACGGTCAAGCGGGAGCGGAACCGGATCATCCTCACCCTGCAGCCGCCCGGCCCGAACCCGGCGCTACCACCCGCCGCCGACATCCGGTTCTTCACGGCCGATGGCCAGGTGGACTCCAACCAGCCACAGCAAATCGAGGTCCTGCCCGGTGGCGGCATCCGTCTGAACCTGGCTCTCTCAGAAACCGCCCCGCCGCCCCCTGCCACGCTGCCCGGAGTGGTGGTGTTTCAGCATGGCTGCCCGGTTGGTGATAAGCCGTTTCGGTTGGAGATAGATCCCAGCTACTGACTACGCCTTTTTTGCCAGCGGCGGTCGTCTTTCCCATTTTCATCGCGAGGAAGTACTCGGTCGGTGGCACATCGGCGGAGCGCGGGTGGGCCGTGATTTCGTCAGCCGGGAAGCCCAGGTCGCGGATTAATCACGAAAGTTTGTGATAAAAACCCCACCAAACGGCGTATTCCACCAATCTTTCATGCCTCACCTCTCTCCCCTCAATCACACCATGAACTCCCGTCGTACTTTTCTTCTCAGTCTCGTCGCTTCGGCCGGAACGCCTGCCTTGCTGGCCAGCCGCGTCCTGGCGCAAGCCCCGCCGCCGCCGGTCAAGCTTGAGGAATCCGATCCGATTGCCATGGCGTTGGGCTTCAAGCTGGACACCGCCAAGGTGGATGCCAAGAAATACCCGCAGCACAGTGTTGCGCAAAAATGCTCCGAATGCGCTGTTTATCAGGCGAAGGCGGGCGACACCCTTGGCCCCTGCGTCGCGATCGGCAACAAACTGGTGCCGGCCGGCGGCTGGTGTGTGGCCTTCTCCAAAAAGCCCGCCTCCGGGAAGAAAGCCTCTGGCGACGGCGTGAGGAATTGAATCTGAAAATCCTGTCTGAAAGAACCTTCGCCACCCTCCAGTATCCGTCGCTGCCCCTATGAAAACACTTGCCGCCGCCGCTTCGTTGCTGGCCTTTGCCCAAATTGCCGCACCCGCCGCTGAGCCGGACTGGGTGACCTACCCCGGCGGCAACGGCGTGGGTAAAGGGAAACACGTCGTCTTGATCGCGGGTGATGAGGAGTATCGCTCCGAGGACGGCCTGCCGCAGTTGGGCAAAATCCTGTCCCAACGCCATGGCTTTGCCTGTACCGTGTTGTTCTCGGTTGCTCCCGATGGCCTGATCGATCCGAATGCCGGTGCCAGCCTCAGCCACCCGGAGGCCTTGGATACCGCCGATGCGATTGTGCTGTCGATCCGGTTCCGCAAGTGGCCGGATGAGACGATGAAGCGCTTCGATGCGGCGATCCGCCGCGGGGTGCCGGTGATCGCGTTGCGCACCAGCACCCACGGCTTCCAACTGCCCGCCTCCAGTGCGTTCGAAAAATATAACAGTTTCGGCAAACGCGTGCTCGGCGAGCAATGGGTCAGCCATTGGGGCTCGCACAAAGCGGAGGCGACCCGCGGCATCATCGAAGCGGCGAATGCCGGTGAGCCGGTCCTGCGCGGCGTGACCGACGTGTTCGGCAATTCCGATGTCTATGAGGCGGCTCCTCCCGCCGATGCCAAAATCCTGTTGCGCGGCCAGGTGCTCAAGGGCATGAATCCGGGCGACGGCCCGGCCAGCTATTCCAAGAAGCGTGCGGATGGCATCGAGCAACCGGTCAACGAGCCGATGATGCCGGTCGCCTGGACCCGCGAAGTCCCCAACGAGGCGGGCAAGACCAACAAAATCCTCTGCACCACCATGGGAGCCGCGACTGATCTCACCAGCGAAGGCCTGCGGCGGTTGGTGGTCAACGGCGTGTGCTGGGGTTTGGGTCTCGAGGTTCCGGCCAAGGCCGACGTCGGCATCGTCGGAACCTACGAACCGTTGATGTACGGCTTCAATGGCTTCCGCAAGGACGTGAAACCCTCGTCCCACAACTTAAGTGCGCCGCAGTGAGTCCCACCCGTCGCCTCCACCCCACCCCCGGGTCTACCCTTCCATCAGCCACCCTCATCGTGTTATCGAATCCAAACCACCTCCGCCCATGAAAATCCACCTCAAATCCAACATCCAGCTTGGCGTGGTGCCGACCCATCTGCGTTTCGTCGGTACCCTGGTCCCCGATGCCGACGGCAAATTCCCCCGCGATGCCGCAGGCGCGATCCTCGTGGTGGCCGGCATGCGGGAACTTTGCGCGATCTCCCCGGTCAAGTTCACCTGTGTCCAAGTCTCGTTTTTTCCCGGAGCCGATCCGGCGGAAATCGATGAGGTGGTCGCCGGTCTCAAGGCGCTCGACCTCGAGGTGGACTTCATTCTGATGGTCGGCGGTGTCAATCCCATGAATCCGGCGGATGAAGACGCCGTTGTCGCGCAGTTGGTCCCCACCCTCAAGGCCGCCATCGCCCACGGTGCCCGCACCGTTTCGTCCACCTCCATCGAGGAATGGATGAGCACGGATGCCCGACGCGACGGGGCCGCGTTTGAGGCGGCCATCGCCCAGAATGTGAAAGTCCACCTCCGGGCGTATGAAGAGGCGGGGCTGGCCGACTCATGTGTTGAAAGCTGGCATATCGAGTATCTGCGGCCGGGTGAGTTCAAGACCTTCACCAGTTTGGAGCGCGGCTGGGCCTTCGTCAGCGCCGCGAACCGGGCGCTCGGCCGGAAATTCTTCAAGCAACTGGTCGATGCCGCCCATTGCGGGGATTCCGGCGTGAGCATGGCGGACAATGCGGCGCTCATCGCCCGCATCGCGGCGGCCGGCGAGCTGGGGATTTTCCATGCCTCGGCGAAAACGACCCGTGGCTGCCTGTCCACCGACGATGGTTGGATCGGCGCGTTGCTCACGGCCATGGCGCAGACCGGCGAGTTGCGCCAGGTATTCGTCGAACTCTTCGATCATGAGGATCCGGCGCTCGAGCCGCTCCGCGCCCTCGAGCCGGGCCATGGGATCGACACCCGGGACGGCCGGAGCTACAACGAGGTGGTCGCCGACGGTCTAGCCGAGACCGCCCGCCGCCTCAACAATCTCGCCGCCCGCGGCATTCTCAAAGGCTGAGTTCAGGCGGAAACCAGCCAAATTTTGTTAGGGCAACGTGGTGAAACGACTCAGCGTCTTCGTCACCATGTTTGAGTAGCCGTCTCGATTGTAATGGCCAAGGTGGCACGAAGCCAACCGAATTTTTCTTTCATGAAATCAAAATCAGGGCCGGACATCACGAACCTCGCCTTTCCCTTGATCAAGAAACCGGCACCCATTCCATGCAGGCCCTCAACCTGACTGCTCCCCAATGGCATGTAGTTGCCCACTAATTTGTAATTGCTTTTTGGCTCTACCTGAATGCGCCAACTGAATCTTGTCGGGGTGCCCACCCGGCTCGGAAGAGATCCGGAGGTCTCCATGGCGCGGCTTGTTGAACTAAGCCGCTCTGCGGCAGAGATTGATGGCTGTGATTCGTGATGGTCCGGGGCGGAGGTTCATGGCATGCTTCCTCCGCTATGAAAAGCAATAATGACAACAAACCGTCCCGTAAAGGGGAAAGCCCGTCCGATAAAACCACCGCCGCCGGCTACCAGAAGCTGCCGTCCGAATTCCGCCCCAAGGCCGGGCGTTCGCAGTGCGATCCGATCGACTACGACTCGCATCCGTATCCATCGATGAAGAGTTTCGCGGAGCTGCTGGTCCTGCGCTTCAACACGCCGGGCACCCGCCATTCCTACTACCGGCAGATCCGCCTGCTCCGCCACACATTTGTTAGAAGGAGGGACGGAGATCCGGACGCTGCAGACCTTGCTCGGGCATGCGGACGTCAAGACGACGGAGATTTACACCCATGTGGCGAAAGGAGTGGGAGCGATGGGCGTCACCAGTCCTTTGGATCGACTGGCGACAGTGAAGGCGGGGTTGGAGATGGGAGACAGAAGATGGGAATTTTGAATGTCGGATGTTGGATGATCAAACTCAGTAACCACCTCGTTTTGAGCGAAGAGCCGCGCAAGATCCAGTCCCTCAACGGGATCAGCACGAGACTTCCGTCAGCGCACGGAACGGCGCTTGAATGGGCAAAGAGCGGATTTGCAGAGCCCTTCATTTGGCCATCCTTCGTTTCCTTCTGTGAAAGACAGACTCCGCTCCGGCGCAAAAAATCGAGGACGAGGATGAGGACGAGAAGGTCGCTACGCCCGAAAACGCCCGGAAACCATGGATTTGGCGGTCATTGATGGCGGAATGATAAAAGATTTTCGGCGTATGTCACGAAAAATGGTTGATGGAAGTTTCAAGTGGTCAGTTGCAAGTTTCAAGACGGGTGGGACGACGGGTGGATCGAGTGACTAACACTCAGCAAGTCTGCCGCCGGCGATGCGGAGCCGGGTGATTCCGGTTAGTTCCTGGGCGTCGATCAGCCAGTCGAGGTGGGTGGTGGTGATCCATTTCTGGGCGGCCGCGGGCAGATGTCGCATGAGGGCGTTGCGGCGGCTTGGATCGAGTTCGCCGAAGACATCATCGATCAGATAGACGGGGATTTTTCCGGTGCGTTGTTCGAGCAGCGCGCCTTGGGCAAGCTTGAGCGAGAGGGCGAGGGTGCGCTGCTGGCCCTCGCTGGCGAAGTCGGCGGCGGGGACGCCATGGAGGCGGAGCCCGAGGTCGTCGCGGTGCGGTCCGATCACCGCCTGCCGCTGCCGGCGTTCCCGCTCGCGGGCTTGGTGGAGGGCGGCGCGGAGGTCGGTGCCGCTGCCTGGCAGATAGTGCAGGGTGAGCGGTTCCTCGCGGCCGCTGATCCGCTGCTGGGCGGCGGCGGCGAGGGGGGCGAGTTCCGCCACCATCCGGGTGCGGACCTCCATCAGCACGGTGCCGGTTTCAATCAGGATTTCCTCGTAGGAAAGGATCTCGGCATCGCGGGGGCGACTGTCCTTGAGCAGGAGATTCTTGGCCTTGAGAGCGCGGCGGTAGCGTGACCAGGCACGGCGATAGGCCGGGTCGAGCTGGAAGCCGAGGAAATCCAGGTAGCGGCGGCGGACTTCGCCGGACCCGCGGATCAGTTCGAGGTCCTCATTGCCCATCCACACCACCAGGCCGCCGTCGTCGAGGTAGTCGCTT
Source organism: Akkermansiaceae bacterium (assembly GCA_021733795.1). GTDB lineage: Bacteria > Verrucomicrobiota > Verrucomicrobiia > Verrucomicrobiales > Akkermansiaceae > Luteolibacter. The sequence continues at coordinate 5,599 of JAIPKB010000186.1, forward strand.
TGGCTGGTACGCGGGGCCTCGTCGGCCTTGAGGGTGAGTCCATCATGCGAGTGGCGGACCTGGCGTTCCTGTCCCCAGGGGTCGCCGGCGATGCCGAATCCGCGGGTGCCGATGCGAGCGAGGGTGGTCATCCGTTTGGCGCGGGGGGATTGCAGGCGCACGAGCACGCAGATCGCCTCCAACACGGAGGTTTTGCCTTGGGCGTTGTCGCCGACCAATACCCCTCCAGCCGCTGGAGCCTCGATGGCCAGCGACTCAAAACAGCGGAAATCCATCAACCGGAGCGAGCGGAGCACGGGGCGGAGTCTGGCATGGGGTGGAGTGACAAGCCAAGGTTATTTGAACCAGGGCAGGGTGCCATGGCGGATTTTCGCACGGCGGATTGTCCGCGCCAAGGGGCTTGTCCCGTTGGACGGGAGAGGTGGGATCGGCGAACCCGGTCGCGTAGTCCAATCCGTTGCGATCCAAGGGCGCCAGGCCCTTGGCGTCGCCCGCCAATCAACCGTGCAAAAATCCGCCTATCCGGCTGCTTGGTCAAGGACCTGAAAGGCGCCCCCGGCTCCGGCATCGTCCAGCAGGGCCTGGTCGGTGGGGGAGGTGGCGTCGATGAACGGTCTTAGGAATTGATGGAGCGGGGCAAGCGTGGCGCTGGAGGTCCAGGGGGCGGACCAGTCGGTTAGATCGGTGAAATTCACGTCACTGGTGAGATCCTGACGGCCGGGGTTTTGGTAGCAATCCGGGCCCTCCACGCGCTGGTGGAGGAGGTAGCCGCGGAGAGTGCCGTGCGGGCGGCGATGATAGAGGGTGGGCGCGGCGGAGCCGTAGTCGATGGTCAGCATCCGGCCGGTGTGCCAGGCGGGGAGCCACTCGCCAAGCCACTGGCGGTAGGCCTCGTGCACCTCGATCCATTGGCCAGGAGGGTGGGGGTGGCGGAACGACGATGACGGCGGCAGTGGGGCAGGGGGGAGGAGGATCTCACGGGGCGGTTGCGGCGGGGCAAGCGCGAGTGCCAGCTCGCGCCAGCCGGTGTCGGTCAGTTGGAAACGGCGGACGGCGAAGGCATCGACGAGTTCGTTGGAGAATATCACGGCGCGCCCGTTGCAGGCGCTGAGGGCAGCGAGCGGATGGGGGTGCCAGCGGGCACGGCGGCCGAGGGTTTGTTGTTGCCGGAGGGTGAGGGGCGCTGACGTTTCCACCAGGTGGAGGCGGGTGCGCCAACGCAGGGACCACGGCAGGTGATGCCACACGGCAGCGGCGAGCGTGCCCTGCCCGGGGCCGATTTCAATCAGATCGCGGCAACCGGACTCCCGCAGCGCGCGGGTGGCCCAGGCGGCGATCGCCCGGGCCAGGGCGGTGGAGAGCATCGGGGCGGTGGTGAAATCCCCCCGCCGGCCGATCGCTGGAATACGACGGGAATAGTAGCCGCGCTCCGGGTCGTGGAGTGCCCGGTGCATGAATTGGTCGAAGCGAAGCTCTCCTGCCATGGTGGGGTGTGCGGGATCCGGTTTCAGCGTTTTGCCTCCCGCCAGTCGCGGAAGGCGTGGCCGAGGCGGGCGAGGCTGGCGGTGGGAGTGAGGGACTCCTCGGATTCATCGGATAGAGCGAGTGCCAGTTCGGCGGTGCGGCCGCAGAGCCAGGCCGAGAAGGCGGCCGCAGTGGTGGTGGAATCACCGCAGGCGAGGCGGGCGGCGATCACTCCGGTGAGGACATCTCCCTGGCCGCCGGTGGCCAGGCCGGGAGTGCCGGTGGGATTGCACCAGAGCGGGCCGCCGCTGGCCGTCACCAGGGTGCGGCAGCCTTTCAACAACAAGGTGGCCGGATGCCTTGCCACAAAGCGGCGGGCGGCCTCCTCGCGGGGCAGACCGGCCAGATCGGGAGCCAGCCGCTGAAACTCGCCGGGGTGCGGCGTGAGCAGATGGTTTTCCCGAAGCAGATCGAGTTGGCCGCTGCGGACGAGGAAATTCAGGGCGTCGGCATCGAGCACGGTAGCGAGTGGGCAGGTGGCGAGCAGTTCGATGAGGGCGGTTTCAGCGATGCCTGCGAGATCGCCGAGGCCCGGGCCGAGGGCGAGGGCAGCGGGGGCGGTTTCCAGCATTTCCAGCGGATTCCGGCAGGGTTTGACGATGATTTCCGGCGGGCATTTGGCGGCGACTGCGGCAAATGCCGCGGGGGGAGTGTGGAGGAAAACCAATCCGGCACCGGCGCGGAGGGCACCGCTGGCGGCGAGCACGGCCGCTCCCGGGTAGGCGGATGTGCCGGCGAAAATGGCGACCCGGCCGGCCATGCCTTTGTGGAAATCAAATGGGCGGGGAAACTGAGTCGGCACGAGGCTGCCCGGGCAGATCATGGCAGGATCGCCTCCCTCCGCCGGGGTGAGTGGCTCCACCGGGACCACGGCGAGCGCGCCCACGGCATTGGCGGCATGGGCGGCGAGGAGCCCGCGTTTGGGCGCGCCAATCATGAAGGTCACATCGGCGGTGACCGCGTGCGGGTGGATCCTGCCGGTGTCCGGGTCCACTCCCGACGGTAGATCGACGGCGGCGACACGGGCCCCGGCATGGCGGCGCAGCCAGTCCATTTCCGCAGCCAAACCGAGCAGCGGCTGGCGAATGGGCCCGTCGGCACCGATCCCAAGCAGACCGTCGAGCAACACCAGGGGCCGTGGCAGGGTGCGCCAATCCGGGAGTTCCGTGAGGATTTCAGGGCTGGGGCCTCGCTGCCAGACCGTGCGGGTGAGGGGGGCGCAGTCGTCGGCTGGAAACGCCGGGCGGGCGAGGGTCCGCCAGCCATGGGCTCCGGCAAGCACCCGCATGGCGACCAGCGTATCGCCGGCGTTGTGACCCTTGCCGAGGTAGCCGATCACGGTGCCCGGGCGGGGGAAATAGTCGGCCAGAGCCTGCCCCAACCGTTGTCCGGCCAGCTCCAGCAACCGTTCTTCCGGCCAGCCATGGCAGGCGGCCGTGGCCTCCATCGTCCGCATTTCCGCTGTTGTCATCGCTCTCACAACGACACACTAGCCGCCATTTCCGGGCATGGGCAGTGGAAAATCGCCAATATCGCACGAAAAAATTTGCACTGTTATTTTCCCAGCTATGGTGCGATAGATCTCCCGCGCATGGCCAAACACCGCGATCCCGACGAACCGAAAATTTATTTCCTGCCCAATCTGATGACGGCAGGGAATCTGGCGTGCGGATTTTTCGCAGTGCTGGTGATTTTCAAGGGTCTGATGGAAGTGCAGCTCGCCGGCACCCGGCTACCGGGCGGGCAGATCATGTCGATCAAGGGGGCCTATGAAATTTCCCGGCACTACTATGAATACGCGGTGTTGCTGATTTTCGGGTCGTGTTTGTTTGATTTGCTGGATGGGCGCTTGGCGCGTTTGGGTGGCCAGGACTCGCCGTTCGGGCGGGAGTTTGATTCGTTGGCGGACATTATTTCGTTCGGGATGGCCCCGGCGATGTTGGTTTCCAAGGCGGTGCTGCTGCCTTTGGGCAATGTGGGCTGGGCGATCGCCTTTATTTATCTGCTGTGCGGGGCGATGCGGTTGGCGCGGTTCAACTGCCTGGCAGCGGTGCCGAGAAAGTCGCACGATCCGGGTGATTTCCGGGGAATTCCAATCCCGATGGCGGCGGGATTCATCGCCTCCCTGACGTTTGCGATCATGCGGATTTACGAGACTGATCGGGAACTCGGCCCGTGGAAATTCGTGCTGGCCGGGGCCATGCTGGGGCTCTCATGGCTGATGATCAGCGATGTGCGCTACCCGAGTTTTAAAAAGATTGACTGGCGCACGCGGGGCTCCCTGGGGGCGTTGGTGGTGGCGGCACTGGTGTTGGTGATTGCGGTGAAATTTTACGATGTGGTCCCGGTGGTGGTGTTCAGTGCGTATTTGGGTTACGGCATGATCCGGCCCTGGTTGTCGCAGCGCTGGCGCCGGGAGATCGAGGTGGATCACGAACCCGATGAGCAAGATGATGAAAATGACGATGAGCCCGGCGGCCACCCCGGGCCGAGTGATGCTACGGACCCGCCATGAGCCACGCCGCTGATTTGAACACCCCCCTTGAATTTCGCTCCCACGCTCCCGGATATTGGCCGGAGACCGCAATGGGGCATTGGCACGATGCGCGATGGCAGTTGCGACACCGGGTGGACACCCTGGCCGGGCTGGAGGAACGGTTGGTGCTCTCCGACGTCGAACGGGCCGGAGTGCTGCTCGCCGGTCACAAGCTCGCGATGTCGATCACCCCGCATTTTTTCAACCTGATCGACCGCGAGGATCCGGACTGTCCGATCCGCCGGCAGGTGATTCCGCGGCTGGAGGAAGGTTGGACCGCACCGGAGGAATTGGCCGACCCCTGTGGCGAGGACAGCCACATGCCGGTGCCGGGGCTGGTGCACCGTTATCCGGACCGGGTGTTGTTTCTGGTAACCGACCGCTGCGCCTCGTACTGCCGGTATTGCACCCGCTCGCGGGTGGTTTCCGGGGTCGGCGAACAACATCTGGAAACCCAGTGGGAGGCCGCTTTCCGCTATCTTGAACGCACGCCTCAGGTGCGCGATGTGCTGCTCTCCGGCGGCGATCCGCTGCTGTTCACCGATGACCGGCTGGATCGCGTTCTAACAAGATTGAGGGCGATTCCGCACATCCAGTTCGTGCGGATCGGCACCCGCATCCCGATCTTTCTACCCCAGCGGATCACCCCCGCGCTGTGCGCGATGCTGCGCAAACACCACCCGTTGTTCATTTCCATCCACACCAACCACCCGCGCGAGCTGACCTCCGAGGTGCGCGATGCCTTGGGCCGGTTGGCGGATGCCGGGATTCCGCTCGGCAACCAAAGCGTGCTGCTGCGCGGCGTGAATGACTCGGTGGCGGTCCAGCGGGCGCTGGTCCAGAAGCTGCTGATGTGCCGGGTGCGCCCCTACTACCTCTATCAGTGCGACCTGATCAACGGTTCCGCCCACCTGCGGACCCCGGTGGCTGACGGCATCGCGATCATCGACGGCCTGCGCGGCCACACCACCGGCTATGCGGTGCCGCAGTTTGTCATTGACGGTCCCGGCGGTGGCGGCAAGATCCCGCTCAATCCGGAATATATCATCGACACCGCTCCCGGCAAGGTGACCCTGCGCAACTACGAGGGAGAGGTGTTCGAATACCCGGATCCATCGCAGCCGCCAGCCGCCGAACTGCGTGAATTGTTAGATAAATGCACGGCATCCGCCGCCGCGGGACGGTGACACCCGGACTCCCATATTCCCAGAATTCTGTCAATTCGAAATTCAGGGTTTACGAAGCGGTCGATCCTGCCAGTATCGGGCCCGTGCAACCGCCCGCCACCCGCAACGCCGGCCTTCTGCTCCCCGCTTTTTCCACCCGGCGGCGGGGGGATTTGGGGATTGGCGACACGTTGGCCTTGCGGGAGTGGATCGACTGGGCGGCGGAGCACCAGGTCGGGTTTCTCCAGATGCTGCCGATCAACGAGCACGGTGCGGAGGAAAGCCCGTATAGCGCGATTTCCTCGGTGGCGCTGGATCCGATCTATCTGGCGCTCGAACCCGGGGAAATCCCGGGGCTGACCGCGGAAGATATAGCGGCCGCGCGGGAGGATCTGGCGGAGGTGATCGCGGCTGCGCTGGTGGACTACCCTGCGGTGCGGCGGGCGAAGCGGGATTTGTTGGAGCGGGCCTGGGCGCGGTGGCCGGAGGCGGAGGAGGGCTTGCGGCAGGAATTTGCGGCGTTTCGCGAGACGGAGGAAGAATGGCTGGACGACTACTGCCTGTTTCGTTGGCAGATGGAGGTGCATGGCGAGCACCTGGCTTGGGACCAATGGCCGGATGACTGCCGCACTCCGGAGGCGGTCCGGGCGTATTTGGCGAGGCAGCGCGGGCTGGATGGTGAGTTGGTGGACTACCGGTTGGGCTACTACGCGTTTGTCCAGTGGTTGTGTTTCCGGCAGTGGCGGGCGGTGCGCGCTCATGGTGAGGCGCGGGGGGTGAAATTGATGGGGGATATGCCGATCGGGATCAGTTGGCATTCGTGCGATGTGTTTTTCGAGCGGGATTTGTTTCATCTCGACTGGTGTGGCGGAGCCCCCCCGGAGAGCATGTTTCACCATGATCGGTTTCTTCAGGAGTGGGGGCAGAACTGGGGGATTCCGGTTTACCGCTGGGACCGGATGGCGGAGGATGGCTATGCTTGGTGGCAGCGCCGGGTCAGGCGGCTTACCGAGGTGTTCGGAATGTTCCGGATTGATCATATCCTGGGGTTTTATCGGATCTATGCGTTTCCCTGGCGGCCGGAGCGCAATGGTGAGTTTGTCGGGCTCAGTCACGAGCAGGCGGCGGCGATGAACGACGGGCGCTTGCCGCGGTGGGTCATGCGGCCGGATGATACGGACGAAAACAAGGCGGCCAATCTGGCCGACGGATCGCCCCGCTTGCAAGCGGTGGTGGAGGCGGCCGGCGATGCCGAGATCATCGGCGAAGACCTCGGCTGGGTGCCGGACTACGTGCGCCCCCATCTCGAGCGCTTGGGCATCGCCGGGATGCGGATTCCGCATTGGGATTGCAACGAACACGGCCGTCCGCTGCCGGGAGGGATGTTTCCGGAGT
>JAIPKB010000187.1 GCA_021733795.1 Akkermansiaceae bacterium
TCATCAGTGGAACCGCACATCGCGCGCTCGCCGAGCGCATCGCCCAGAACCTTGGACAACCGCTTGCCGACGTGCATGTCACGGCGTTTCCAGATGGTGAGACCTTCGTGAAAATCAACGAAAACGTGCGCGGTGCGGATGTTTTCATCATCCAGCCCACCTGCCCGCCGACCAACCACAATCTGATGGAGTTGCTGATCATGGTGGACGCGGCGCGGCGGGCCAGCGCGGAGCGGATCACGGCGGTGATGCCGTTTTTCGGCTATGCGCGGCAGGATCGCAAGGACCAGCCACGGGTCCCCATCACTGCCAAGCTGGTGGCGAATCTGCTGACCTCGGCCGGGGTGAGCCGGGTGCTGACGATGGACCTCCATGCGCCGCAAATCCAGGGGTTTTTCGATATTCCGGTGGATCATCTCTATGCCAAGCCGGCGTTGATCGGTTATTTGCGCGAACGTCACCCGGATACGAGAAACCTGACCGTGGTTTCGCCGGACGTGGGTGGGGTGAAGATGGCCCGGGCCTATGCCGAGGCGCTGGGCGCCGAACTGGCGATCGTGGCCAAACACCGGGTGAGCGCCACCCGGGTGGAGGCCAATGACGTGATCGGCGAGGTGGAGGGGAGGGATGTGCTGTTGGTGGATGATATGACGGAAACCGCAGGGACGCTGAAGGCGGCGGCGGAGGTTCTGAAAAAGAATGGCGCCCTCAGGGTGTTTGCCGGGGTTTCCCACGCGGTGCTCGGAGAAATCGGCCACGAGCGGCTGCGGGAATCGGTGATTGAAGAGATCATTACCACCGATTCGGTCCCGCAGGCGTTCGGGGATAAGGTGCAGGCGGTGAGCATCGCGCCGTTGATGGCGGAGGCGATCCGGCGGATCAGCGATGGACAGTCGGTGACCTCGCTGTTTGAGGTCTGAGGGATGAATCGGTGGGAATTGCGAGTTTTTTGGAACATTTTTTTGACAAGTGGGTCGCAGCGGGCTAAACCGTGCGCCCCCGAGTCCGATTGCGGACGAATGCGGGACCTTCCCTCAATCACTCCAACGATCCCCTGATATGGCCAAGAAACAATCCCTGAAAGCCGCCCTGCGCGCCCGCACCGGCTCCGGCAAGCTCAACCAAATGCGTCGCGAAGGCTGGCTGCCGTCCGTGATCTACGGGCGCGGTACCGAAAACCAGAATCTCAAGGTGGACGCCAAAGCCTTTTCGGAAATGCTGGCTGGCAGCAGTTCCGAGAATATCGTGGTCAACCTGGATATTGAGGATATGGGCACCCGGATGGCCTTCCTGCAGGCGGTCCATCACGCGCCCCTTTCCGGCAAGCCGTTGCATGTGGACTTCCTCTCGATCGACGAAAACACCGAGATCACCGCTAATATTCCAGTTCATTTGGTGGGTGAGGCGGCTGGCGTCAAGGCCGGTGGCCTGATCGAGCTTTACCTGCACATGGTTGAAGTCGTGTGTCTGCCCAACGATCTCCCCGAAGCGGTGGAATTTGATGTAACCCATCTGAACGAGGGCGATTCCCTGCATATTTCCGAAGTGACCTTCCCGGCAGGCGTGCGTCCGACCCATGCGCCGGAAGTAACGATTGCCCACGTTGGCAAGCAGGGTTCCGGCGAGGAGGCGGCGGCTGAGGCAGAGGCGGCTGGGGGAGCTGGGGGGGCTGAGGCGACTGCTGAGACTCCGGCGGCTTGATCTGCCGGCTGCGGTCACTGAACATTCATCCACCCGGGTTGCCTTGTGCGGCCCGGGTGTTGTTGTTTGTGAAATGGCTGGACCTTGGCCAGTCGGTGGTGCACGGTTGAAGCCATGCTTGATCGAATTGCGCGCACGCGAATTGTACCGGTGGTGGTGCTGGACCGGGAGGAAGATGCCGAACCGCTGGCTGAGGCCCTGCTGGCGGGTGGTTTGGATGTCATGGAGATCACCTTCCGGACGCCGGCTGCGGCGGCTGCCATCCGCCGCATAGCGGAGAAATTTCCGGAAATTTGGGTGGGGGCAGGCACCCTGCTGGAGCGTGAGCAGGTGCTGCGGGCGCGGGATGCGGGAGCGGTGTTCGGGCTGGCCCCGGGACTCAATCCACCGATCGTGGAGGCGGCGACGGCCTGCGGTCTGCAGTTTGCGCCGGGCGTGATGACCCCTGGTGAAGTCGAGCAGGCTCTTGCCCTCGGTTGCCGGGTACTCAAATTTTTTCCGGCGGAGACCGCGGGTGGTGTCGGCATGTTGAAAGCCCTGGCAGGCCCCTACGGGCACACCGGGGTGCGCTTCATCCCCACCGGCGGCATCACCGCTAACAACCTCGGCGATTATTTGAAGCTCCCGATCGTGGCGGCGATCGGCGGGTCGTGGATGGTCGATAAGGCACTCGTGGCCGCCGCCAACTGGGCGGAAATCACCCGGTTGACGCGGGAGGCGCTCGCGGTGGCGCAGGCTTGAACGACCGCAAAAGACCCGGAAAGGGGACCACACGCGCCCCCGCGTGTGGTTGTCCAAAGACAAGGGGTCAGAGAGAAGGGGGGCCGGGATTGTTTCAGCGCGATTCCGGCCAGCGGGGCGCGCAAGATGCGGCGCGCGGGAGCGGCGGCAGGCGAGATCTGGAGTGCGCGGGGTTTGAAGGTGGGAGTTGGGTGACCTGCCGGTCAGGTGCGGCTCATCGGCAGTGTGGACAATAAGGTCCACGCTCCTTATGGTCGCCAGAGCTACCATCGGGTCGTCAACCATAAGAGGCACAACCTCCCAAAAATCTCCAGATTTTGAAAAATTCGGTCCTGCCCCGGACAATTGGCCTGATACTCGGGCTGAAATTGGGGCTTGCATGGGTTGCGATTCTAGTGAAAAAGAGGGACGTCCTTTTTGTCACCCTAGCCCCGGTAGCCAGCAGGCCGGGCCCCGCAGGTCTTGAAAGCCCGACTGACGACGGTTGTGATTCCCGCTCCCGATGCGGGGCCCTCGTGCCGATTGTATGCTATCAAAAATCATCCACCCCACCCTCACTTCCACCCCTCTACAATACCTATGAAACTCTTTGGAACCGACGGCATCCGCGGCCGCGTCAATGAATTCCCGATCACCGCCGAAGTCTCACTGCGGATGGGCAAGGCGGTGGCCAGCGTGCTCCGCTCGTCCGGCCCCAGCCGCAACCGCGTGCTGGTCGGCAAGGACACCCGGATTTCCGGTTACATGCTCGAAACCGCGCTCACCAGCGGCCTGGTGTCGATGGGCATGGACGTGTTCATGGTCGGTCCGCTGCCAACCCCGGCGGTGGCCCACCTCACCAAATCGATGGGCGCGGCGGCCGGCATCATGATCACCGCCTCCCACAATCCCTACGAGGACAACGGGATGAAAATCTTCGGGCCGGACGGCTACAAGCTGACCGACGACCTCGAAGAACTGATCGAGCGCTACATCCTGGGCGAGGAGCCCGATTCACCACCGCTGCCACCGAAACAGATTGGCAAGGCCCACCGCATCGACGACGCGCGGGGGCGCTACATCGAGTTTGCCAAACACACGGCGGACAATGTGCCGCTCCACGGGTTGAAGGTAGTGGTCGATTGCGGTCACGGCGCGGCCTATTTCATCTCGCCGTTGATCTTCAAGGAACTCGGCGCGGAAGTCATCACCACCGGCGTGCAACCGGACGGACTCAATATCAACAGTGGCTGTGGCGCGCTCCATCCGGAAAACGCCGGCGAACTGGTCCGCCGCCACAATGCCGACCTTGGCATCTCGTTCGATGGTGACGCCGACCGCGTGATTTTCACCGATGCCAACGGCCAGGTGGTCAGCGGCGACCGGATTCTCGCGATGTGCGCGATCGGGCTCAAGGAGCAGGGGCGGCTGCGCAAGGACACGTTGGTGACCACGGTGATGAGCAACCTCGGGTTGGTTGAGGCGATGCGCCACCACCAGATCAAGGTGGAAACCACCGCAGTCGGAGACCGCAACGTGATCGAATGCATGAGGAAGAACGGTTACTCGTTCGGCGGCGAGAACTCCGGGCATTTGATTTTTGCGGATCATGCGACGACCGGTGACGGCATTCTCAGCGCGTTGCAGGTGTTGCGGATGATGCGGGACCGCAACTCGACCCTTGCCCAGCTCTCCAGCGTCATGAACGAATACCCCAGCCAGCTCGCCAATCTGGCGGTGCCGGCCAAGCCTCCGCTCGACTCGCTGCCGAAACTCGAGAAGCTGATGAACAAGGCCACCACCGCGTTTGGTGAGAGCGGCCGGCACCTGATCCGTTACTCGGGCACCGAAAACAAGATCCGCGTGCTGGTGGAGCATCGTGAAATCGGCGAGTGCCGCAGTTGGGTGAGCCAGTTCGCCGCAGTGATCAAGGAGGAAATCGGTTAGACCACCAGGCATCATGAACCACCCGCCATCCAACTGCCATCCGCTGACCCTCACGCGGAGGATCGAGGACTTCCCGATCGCCAATGTCCCGCTGATGGAACACCAGCGGCAGCTCACTGCGGGAACCGGCCTGACGGTCCTCCCACAGGCGTGGATTTCGGGATCCGAGCTGGAGGTTTTTCTAACCACCAATGCCGCGGTCATGGCGGATGCGGCCGGCCAGCCGCTGCTGTGGCGGGGTGCCTCGCCCGCGGCGGGTGAAACCTTCGCCGCCTTCTCATCATTCGCTATCCGCCATCCCTGGGATTTCCTGCGGGCCAACGAGGACTTCGTGTCGTCATTGGCTGAGCCCGACATCCGGGGCGAGGTCCATCCCTCCGCGGTCATCGAAGGGGTGTTGCATCTCGGTGCCGGCACCAGGATTCTGCCGGGGGTTTTCATCGAGGGCAATGTGGTCATCGGCGAGAACTGCAAAATCGGCCCCAATTGTTATCTGCGCGGCAGCACCAGTATCGGACCGGGCTGCCATGTCGGCCAGGCCGTGGAACTCAAAAATTGTGTGATTCTGGCCAGGACCAGCGTCGGCCACCTGTCCTACGTCGGGGACTCGGTGCTCGGCGAGGGCGTGAACTTCGGGGCGGGGACCATTACCTCGAATCTCCGCCACGACGGTCGCAACCACCGGTCCGCAGTGGACGGGTCGTTGGTGGACACCGGTCGCCGGAAATTCGGCGCGATCATCGGCGACCGGGTGCACACCGGCATTCACACCGCGATCTATCCGGGTCGCAAGCTCTGGCCCGGAGTCACCACCCGGCCGGGCGAGATCGTCCAGCGTGACCTGGTGCTTGAGGACTGACAGCCATTACCTTTCAAAACATATGTGTGGAATCGTAGGATACATCGGCCGGGCGGACGCCGCTTCGGTCTTGATCAACGGGCTTCGCCGGTTGGAATACCGCGGCTATGATTCTGCGGGGATGGCGGTGATGGACGAGGGCCGGATGGTTGTCGTCAAGGCTCCGGGCAAGGTGGCCGCGCTCAACGAGCGGGCGCGCGCCAGGTGGCCGGACGGGAGTTTCAACCGGGCGGCGAGCGGGATCGCCCACACCCGCTGGGCCACCCACGGCCCACCCACCGAGGCCAACGCCCACCCCCATCTTGACAACTCCGGCGGGATCGCGCTGGTGCACAACGGGATCATCGAAAACTACCGCGCGCTACGCTCGCGGCTGGAAGGCAAGGGACATGTGTTTCACTCTGATACGGACACCGAGGTGCTGTCCCACCTGATTGGCGACTGCCATCAGGGGGATTTGTTTCAGGCGGTTTGCGATGCCTTGCACCAGGTGGAGGGGACCTATGGCATCGCGGTGATGGCGGTCGCCGAGCCGGGCCGGATCATCGCCGCCCGCTGTGGTTCGCCAATCGTGATCGGCATCGGTGATGGCGAGACCATCATTGCTTCGGATGCCGCCGCCATCATCGCCCATACCCGGCAGGTGATCTATCTGAACGACCGTGACGTGGCGGTGGTCACCGCCGACGCGGTGAACATCCGGGATCTTGACAACGTGCCGGTGGACCGGGAGGTGGCCCGGCTGGCCTTTGACAGCTCGGCGGCGGAGAAGGGCGGCTTCGAGCATTTCATGCTCAAGGAAATCCACGAGCAACCGGACGCCCTGCGCAACGCGATCCGCGGACGGCTCGATTTCCACCTTGGCACCGCCGTGCTTTCCGGGATGGGTACCTCGCCGCGGGATTTGGCGGAGATCAACCGGGTGGTGTTGCTCGGGTGCGGCACCTCGCTGCATGCCGGGTTGGTGGGAGAATACGCCTTCGAGGATCTGGCCGACGTGCACGCGGAGGTGCAGCAGGCCGCCGAGTTCCGTTATCGCAATCCGATTCTCGGGCCGCGTGATATGGTGGTGGCCATCTCCCAATCCGGGGAAACCGCCGACACCCTGGCCGCGGTGCGGGAGTCCGGCCAGAAGGGGGCGTTTGTGATGGGTTTGTGCAATGTGGTGGGTTCGACGATCGCCCGCGAAACCGGGCGCGGGGTGTTCCTGCATGCCGGTCCCGAGATTTCAGTGGCCTCCACCAAGGCCTTCACCTGTCAGGTGGCGGTGCTGCTGATGATGGCGCTCAAGCTCGGCCGTGGCCGGCGGCTGTCCCGTGACGAGGGGATGCGATTGGCGCGCGAGATCGAATCGATCCCCGAACTGGTCGCCGCCACCATCCTCCAGAACGATCATATCGCCGAGGTGGCCGCCCGTTATGCCCATCATGAACACGCGTTTTTCATCGGGCGGGGCCCGCTCTATCCGGTGGCGCTGGAAGGGGCGCTGAAACTCAAGGAAATCTCCTACCTCCACGCCGAAGGCTATCACGCGGCGGAACTGAAACACGGACCGATCGCGCTGTTGGAACAGGGGACGCCGGTAGTGGCGATGGCCAACGCCGTCCCCGGACAGGACAAGACGCTTGGCAATATCGAGGAATGCCGGGCCCGGGGCGCGCGGATCATCGGCGTTGTTACGGCGGGTGACTCGCGCGTGGTCGGGCTGGTGGACGATGCGATCGAGGTTCCGGCCTGCCATCCGCTGGTGGCCACCGTGCCGTCTGTTGTGGCCCTCCAACTACTGGCCTATCACATCGCCCGCCATCGCGGCTGTGAGATCGACCAGCCGCGCAATCTGGCCAAATCGGTTACGGTTGAGTAACCATCAGCCAGCCCGCATGCCAACGGCAGTCCTCAGTGGCTGTCTAAGAATTCTCTCGGGCAGGGACCGTTTTCCGAACGGTCCGCGAGAATGGGTGGCGAATGAACGGCCGACACGGCTTTTCCATTCTCGGTCCATTCGCCCGGACGCTTCGGAAAAGCGTCCCTGCCATTTTAAAGACAAGCTCTCAGCGTTTGCCTTTGCGGACCTTGCGGATGAAGGAGGTCATCGCGGGTTCCTGGGCTTCGATGCATTCCACCAGCTTGAACTGGGTGCGGCAGCGGTCGAGGTTGTGATTGGGACGGTGGGTTTTGAAATAAACATCGCCCTCCAGATGGTCGGTTAGAAAGCGGATGCCCACCTCGAAGGCCATCAGCTTGCCGCTGAACGCAAGATGGGCGGTTTCCACCTCGTTGATGAATTCGCTGGCGGAATCCAGGTAGCCCTCCACCAGGGCTTCGAACAGTGGCATCTGCATCCGCACTTTGGATAGATCCCGCTCATCTTCCGCGGCCGGGCTGGTGGCGCTGCGGACCAGATCCCCGAAGTCGTAGAGCGCCAGCCCTGGCATCACCGTGTCCAGATCGATCACGCAGACGGCTTCATCGCTTTCGGCGTCGATCATCACATTGTTGATCTTGGTGTCGTTGTGGGTGACGCGTACGGGGATTTTTCCGGCGGCCACGGCGTCGAGCAGGATGCCGGTGATCGGTTCGCGTGAGAGGACGAAATCAAACTCGGCGCGGACGGAGGCAAGCCGCCCCACGGGATCGGTGGCGGCGACCTCCAGCAGGCGTTGGAACCGCTTTGGCGTGTTGTGGAAATCCGGGATGGTTTCCTTGATCAACGAGGCGTCCATGTCCGAGACCAGATCCTGGAACGAACCAAAGGCGCGGGCGGCCTGATAGGCCTGGCGGGTGTTCTCCACCACATCATAGGTCACGCAGCCTTCGATGAAATTGTAGCAGCGCCAGACGCCGCCGTCGGTATCCTCGACCCATGCGCCGCCGGTGCGGGCGGGGAAAAGATTGAGGGTTTGGCCGCCGAGGTCGCGCTTGTTGCGGAGCACCTTGGCGTTGATGTGGCGGGTCACCCGCTCGACGTTCTTCATCACCACGAAGGGATCCTTGAACACGTTGCGGTTGATCGACTGGAAAACATAGCGTTGCACCGATCCATCAGTCTGCAGGTAACTGCCGCTGTAGGTCGAATTGATATGGCCGCTGTCGATTTCAGCACTGGCTACCAGCTTGCCCTGGACGGCGAACTGGTTGCCGATTCGGTCCATCAACTGATGGGTCGGGGAGGACTCGGATGTCAACGATTCGGATGGATTCAGCATGGTGTTCGGGTTGGATAGTGGGCATTCAAGCTGAGATGGAGGCAGGGGGCAATTCAAAAAAAAATGTCAGTTAGATCGGGTGGTTTGATGGGCCATCCGCAAGCACCCGGATGGTGGTGGAGGATCACGCCGGACGAGCCGCTCCGCGGCAGGGGAGGTGGTGCTCAAGGCGGCAGAACTCTGGATACTGGTGGCGGAAAGATCGGCGGCGGAAGGATCGGCGGGCCCATTGGCGGGAGATCCAACGGGTTTCTAGCAACTGGCGGTGCCGGCAGCAGCACCACCTTGCCCTTGGAACTCTTGGCGCTCTTGGAACTCTTGGCGTTGGACTCCGGGTTGCCGGCACTGGGGTCGAGTCTGGAGAGCACCGCCTGGACCCCGGGCAATGCTCCGGGCACGCAGGCGATCGCGCACTGGGAGATGATCCGCATCATGGCGGGCGCTGCGCTGCAGGCGGCCTCAACGATGGAGACTACGGTTTGTTCGTCGGCTTCACTGCCTTTGATCGCGGCCTTGACCACTTCACAGGCACAGTTTGGGTGGAGCGCCACTTCCGTTTCGACGATTTCAAGAACCTTGAAAGGCTCAGCCGCGACCCGGCGCTCGATGACTACGGACAGCAGCGGGCAATCCCCATTGGACAGCCTCGCTCCCGGTTGGTGGTAAACCGAGGTCAGCAGGGCCAGGCCAACCTGCAATTCCCTGACTGCGGCGTCCAATCCGGGTTGGCTGGGGTGCATGGCCAGTTCTTGAAGGGGGGGTGACTGGCTCAAGACGCGGGTGATTTCCGCAGGGTGATCCCCATCATGGGCGGGATCCGGCTTGAGGGAGGTCTCCGCATGGGGGCCATGAATCAGCAGTTTCGGCTTGGATATGGTGGGGGAGGCATGCTCCAGCGCAGGCACCTGGTAGCCAAGAGCCGGCACGCCGGGCTTGGCAAAACAGGGTGATTCCGCAGATAGACCACGGGGAAAGCCATTGGCAGCAGGTGCCGACAGACCAAGATTCTGCCCGAAACCAGGCAAGGCGGTGCCAAACAAAGACACGACAAGCGTTCGAAAAATCGAAGTTGTTTTCAAAGGGGGGGTGGGGTGGGGGGTGAAAGCAGGCGGAAGATACAAAAAATCACCAATAATGCAAGCAAAATCAGCAAAATCAGCAAAGTTCTTGCAGGTATGGGCGCATGACCCCAAGATCAAAGGTCTGCAGGAACCGGCAGGGACCGCCTCTCCGAGCGGTCCGGTTGGGACCAGGCCGCATCTTCATCCAATCCCGGGCCTCCTCAATATTCCCCCCATTCCCCAAGCGGGATGGTAGCGGATTCACCCGGCTTTTCCCGCGCACGGGACCGCGCCCCGCCGGACCGTTTGGAAAACGGTCCCTGCCTGCGGTTCAGTGGCCGAAGAGGGCCGCCAGACGGGCGACGATGAAGGTGGCGGTGAAGCCGAGCATCAGCGGCAGGAGGGTCGCGAGGGTGGTCCACCTAACGCTCCGGGTTTCCTTGTAGATCGTGTAGATGGTGGTGCTGCACGGGTTGTGCAACAGGCTGAAAAGCATCAGGTTCACGGCGGTGAGCAGGGTCCAACCGCCTGCCTGCAGCAGGTGGAGCAGCTCGGCTTCGGAGTCGATTTCAAACATCACCCCGGCCTCCGGTCCCACGCCGACCATGCCGGTGACCAACACGGTGAGCATCAGCACGGTGGGGATCACGATTTCGTTGGCGGGGATGGCCAGCACATAGGCCAGCAGGATCACGCCGTTGAGTCCCAGCAGCAGCCCGACGGGGTTGAGAAAGTCCACCGCATAGCCCGCCAGGCTCAGGCCGCCGAGGTGTACGTTCGCGCTCAGCCAGATCAGCGCGCCCGCCGGGGCGGCGAAGACCACCGCCCGCCACAAGACGATCAGGGTGCGCTCGATCAACGAGGTGTAGATGGTCCGCAGCAGGCGTGGCGGCCGGTAGGGGGGGAGTTCCAGGCTGAATACCGAGGGCACGCCTTTCAAGACCGTGCGCGAGAGCCCCCAAGTGGAAAGAAAAGTCACCAGAATCCCCAGCCCGGCCACCCCGACTACCGCCAGCGCGGCGATCACTCCGGCCAGCGGACCGTCGCGGCCCCCCGGTGCCAGCGCTCCCACAAACAGGCTGGCAATCAGGATCTGGGTGGGCCAGCGGCCGTTGCAGAGCGAAAAATTGTTAGTCAGGATCGCCAGCAGCCGTTCGCGCGGGCTGTCGATGATCCGGGTGGCCACCACCCCGGCGGCGTTGCAGCCGAATCCCATCATCATGGTCATCGCCTGCTTGCCGTGGGCGTCGGCCTTTTTGAAGAAACCGTCCAGATTGAAGGCCACCCGCGGCAGGTAGCCGAGATCCTCCAACAAGGTGAACAACGGGAAAAAGATCGCCATCGGTGGCAGCATCACGCTGACCACCCAGGCGGTGGAGAGGTAGACGCCGTCCACCAGCAATCCCCGCAGCCACCACGGGCTGCCCCAGCCGTCGAACCACCCGCGCAGCAGCGGGTAGCAGGTGTCGATCAATAACTCCGAGAGCAAGCGCGATGGGGCGTTGGCCCCGCTGATGGTCAGCCAGAACACCCCGAAGAACATCAGGATCATCAGCGGAAACCCCCAGCGCCGACTGGTTACCACCCGGTCGATCGCGCGGTCGAGATCGAACCGCCTGGGCCCGCCCGGGCGGGTGACCGCGCGATCCGCCAGTTGGGCGGCCTCGGCGTAGATCGCCTCGACGATGCGCTCGTGGAAATGCTGGCCCACCTGGCGGCGCCACCCTGCGGCGCATTTCAGCACGGCGGGGATGCCTGGCGGGATTGCCGGATTTCCGGGGGCGGTCGGTTCGCGATTCAGATTGCCGAGTTCTCCTTCGCGCAGGGCGGTGGCGATCGCCTCGTCACCGTCGAGCAGGCGCATGGCGACCCAATGGGCGTTTGGCATCGCCGGGTGGGCGGCGGAAAGCAGGGTGGTGATGGCGCCGAGCGCGGCTTGCAGATCGCGCGAGGGTGGCCGCAGGCGGCGGGGGCGGCTGACGAACTGCCCGGTGGCGACCTCGGTGATCGCTTGCAGCAATTCCGGCAGGCCCTGGCCAAAGCGGGCGGAGGTGGGCACCACTGGCACCCCGAGATCGCGGGAGAGGCGGCGGGCGTCCACTTCCAGGCCGTGGCGTCGCGCCTCGTCCATCAGGTTGAGGCAGATCACCACGCGGTCGGTGATTTCCAGTACCTGGAGCGCCAGATTGAGGTTGCGTTCGAGGCGGCTGGCGTCGACCACCACCACGGTGACATCCGGCTCGCCGAACAGGAGGAAATCGCGGGCCACCACTTCATCCGGGCTGCCGGCCATCAGCGAGTAGGTGCCGGGCAGGTCGACCAGTTTGAATTGATGGCTGGCGAATTCGAAGCCGCCCTCGGCCCGGACCACGGTCTTGCCGGGCCAGTTTCCGGTGTGTTGTCTCAAGCCGGTGAGGGCATTGAACACGGTGCTTTTGCCGGTGTTGGGGTTGCCCGCCAGAGCGACGACGAAATCCCAATTCTGCATGTCCAAGCCGAGTTTTCTGAGGTTTGCCGCGCGGTAGCTCGGGCAGGCGGCGCAGGCTGCGCCCGGCGGGTTGGCGGGGGAGGCAGGAACTGC
>JAIPKB010000188.1 GCA_021733795.1 Akkermansiaceae bacterium
GGTGTTGGAATACTTCATCTCCACTCACGGTGCCCGCAAGGGACTCTCCGACACCGCGCTCAAGACCGCAGACTCGGGTTACATGACCCGCAAGCTGGTGGATGTCGCCCAGGACGTGATCATCACCCGTCAGGATTGCGGCACCGCCAATGGCATCTACGTCGCCGCCATCATGGATGGTGACGAAGAAGCCGCCTCGCTCGCCACCCGCATCTACGGCCGGGTTTCCTGTGAAAAAATCAAGGATCCGGTCAACGGCGACATCGTCATCGCCGTGGACGATGTCATCAACGAACGCCAGGCTGCCGCCCCCCTGCGGATCGGCGTCGAACGCCTCAAGATCCGCTCCGTCCTCACCTGCGAAGCCGACCACGGCTGCTGCGCCAACTGCTACGGCCTCAACCTCGCCACCAGCAAACCGGTCAAAATCGGCGAGTCGGTCGGCATCATCGCCGCCCAGTCGATCGGCGAACCCGGCACCCAGCTCACCATGCGGACGTTCCACGTCGGCGGCGTGGCGGCAGCCACCTTCAAACAGCCGATCATCAAGACCAAACACGCCGGCCAATTGATTTACAAGTCCCTGCGCACGGTGCAGGCGGCCGATGGCAACTGGGTGGTCCTCAACAAAAACGGCATGATCTCCATCCGCGACAAGGATGGCCTCGAACTGGAAAGTCAGGTCATCGTCATCGGCTCGGTCATTTCCGTCAAGGATGGCGAGCAGGTTGGCAAGGGCGACACCGTCGTCACCTGGGACCCCTACAACGTGCCCATCCTCACCGAAAAGCCCGGCAAGGTGGAGTTCCGAGACATGATCCCGGGAATCACCGTCGCTGCCGAAACCGACAAGGAAACCGGCAAGAAGGGCGTGGTCATCACCGAGCACAAGGAGGACCTCCATCCTCAGGTGGTCATCATGGACCCCAAGACCAAGGAGGTCAGGGCCAGCTACTCGATTCCGGTCGGAGCCCATCTCTCGGTCAGCGAAGCGGAAGTGGTCACCGCCGGCACCCAGATCGCCAAGACCCCGCGCAAGGTGGCCCGCACCAAGGACATCACCGGCGGTCTGCCCCGCGTCGCCGAACTCTTCGAGGCCCGCAAGCCCAAGGATTCCTGCGTCATCTCCAAAATCGATGGTGAGGTTTCCTTCGGCGTCAATGTTCGCGGCAAGAAGCGCGTCGTCGTCACCGACGCCATCACCGGCGAATCCGTCGATCACCTGGTCCCGATGGGCAAGCACATCGTCGTCACCGATGGCGACAAGGTCACCCGCGGCGACCAGATCACCGAGGGCCCGGTTTCTCCGGAAGACCTGCTCGAAGCCTGCGGCTCCCAAGCCCTTCAGGAACACCTCGTCAACGAAGTGCAATCCGTCTATCGCGTCCAGGGGGTGGAGATCAACGACAAGCACATCGAGGTCATCGTCCGTCAGATGCTCCGCAAGGTGAAAATCTCCGATCCCGGAGATGCCGATCAATACCTCTGGGGCGACCAAGTGGACCGTTCGGTGTTCAAGCGGGTCAACAACGAGATCATCGCCAACGGCGGCAAGCCGGCCGAAGGCGAACCGGTGCTCCTCGGCATCACCAAGGCCTCGCTGGAAACCGACTCGTTCATCTCCGCCGCCTCCTTCCAGGACACCACCCGCGTCCTCACCGAGGCCGCCACCCTCGGCAAGGTGGACTACCTCAAGGGCTTCAAGGAAAACGTCATCATGGGCCACCTCATCCCGGCCGGCTCCGGCTTCGATGTTCACCGCGAGCGCACCTTCGAGTTCACCGTCGAGGAACCCGAACCGATCGTCATTCCCAAGGAAGTCTTCATCGAAGAAGAAGACGACCCGGTCGAGCAATAATCGCCCCGTGGCGGCGGTTTCCAACCGCCCCGCCCGGATCTAACAAGGTGCCCCGCCGGGGTATGGGATTCATGGGACTGATGGGAGTTATGGCCCCCCGCCATTCTTCCCATTCTTGCCATTCGCTTCACCCTGATCACCCCAGGCCACGAGGCCAGTCACGGCGCTGAGTTCCGGGGTCCTCACCCCATTGCCGCGACCATCCGCGGCAGCGGATCGGTGCCGGGGAACCAGTGTTGGAACGCCAGCGCCCCCTGATGGATCAGCATCGAGCGTCCGTTGGCCACCCGGCAACCGCGCGCCGCAGCCGCAGCCAGCAGCGCCGTCTCCGGCGGTTGATAGATACAGTCATACACCCCCTGGCCCGGCCGCAGGCACGACACCGGCACCAGCAGCGGATCACCCGCCTTGAGCCCCACCGAGGAGGCATTCACGATTAAATCACAGGCGTGGCAGTTCTCCGCCAATTCCGGGCTATCAAACGCCAGGACTTGAATCCGGCTGCCGGTGTCCAGGGTCCCCAAATGAGCGGACAGCCCGTCCAGCTTCGCCAGCGTCCGGTTGACCAACACCAATTCCGCCGCGCCATCGAGCACACACTGCGCGGCCAACGCCCGGCCGGCTCCTCCCCCGGCTCCGAGGATGGCCACCCGCAGCCCGCGCAGTTCCCAACCGAACGCCTCCCGCACGGCTGCCGCAAACCCGGGTCCGTCGGTATTGAAACCCACGGTTTGCTCCGCATCGAAGCGCACGGTGTTCACCGCTCCCAGCGCCCGCGCCCGGAAATCCACCTCATCACACGCCTCCATCACCTCCAACTTGTGCGGCACCGTGACATTGCAGCCGATGAATCCCAGCGCCCGCATCCGCATCAACACCTCCCCCACCCCGCCGGCCGGCACCTCGATCCGCACATAACGCGCGGCGATCCCCTCCGCGTCCAATGCCGCCTGGTGCATCACCGGTGAAGCGGAGTGCGAGATCGGACAACCGATCACCGCCAGCCGCGCCGGCAACCCGGCCCCCGCATCCAACAGCGTCCGGTCCGCCAGGTCCGCCATTTCATAAGTCGTCTTCATCATGCGGGGGCCGTCAGTTTTTCTGACAAACATTGGATCCGCGCCGCACAGCGGTCTTTTCCTAGCAGAACAATCATTTCCCCCAGATCCGGTCCGTGAGCGCGCCCGGACAGCGCGGCCCGCAGCGGAAACATCAGCGCCCCGGGCTTCACTCCGGCAGCCGCCGCCACCGCCTTCAGCGCGTCCTTGGCCGCCTCCGCATCTACAGGCTCCGCTTGCTCCCGGAGCGCGTCCGCCAAGGTCGCCAACAAGCCCGCCGCAGTGCTGTTGCCAGCCACCTTTGCCACCACTTCCGGATCGTATTCCACCGTGTCCGTGAGCAGGAAATCCACCGCCGCCGGCACCTCGCCAAGCAGTCTCACCTTCTCCTTCACCGCCGCCGCCACCGCCGCGAAGTTTTCCGGCACCGGCAGCCCGGCTTCCCTAACAAACACCTCGGCCTTCGCCGCGAATTCCGCCGCATCCAGCTTCGCCAGATGCTGCTGGTTCACCCACTTGCATTTCTCGGCGTCGAATCGCGCCGGGGCCCGGTTCACTCCCTCCAGTGAAAATCGTTCCACCAGCCCGGCCATGTCGAAGATTTCCTCGTCGGTCTTGGACGACCACCCTAACAGCGCAATGAAATTGACCACCGCCGCCGGCAGAAACCCCTGCCGCGGATAGTCGCCCACCGCCGCCCCGACATCGCGTTTCGACATTTTCGAACCATCCGGGTTGAGGATCAGCGGGATGTGGCCGTATTGGGGGGCCGTGCCACCGAGGGCCTCGATCAATTGGAGGTGCTTCGGCGTGTTCATCAGATGGTCCTCGCCGCGGATCACGTGGGTGATGCCCATTTCCAGGTCATCCACCACGTTCACGAAATGGAACACGTAGGACCCGTCCGATCGGCGGACCACCATGTCCGGGGTGTTGGACTCGTCGCGGTAATCGATCGTCACCTCGCCGCACACCAGGTCCCGCATCGTCACCGGCTTGCGCTCGAACCGGAACCGCCAGGCCCCGCCATCTTCGTAAACCCGACCCGCCGCCTGTAGCTTGGCAAACCACGTGTCATAGATCGACTTCCTCTCGCTTTGGAAATACGGACCGCAGTCCCCACCCGCACCGGGCCCTTCGTCCCAGTCGAGCCCCAGCCAACCCATTCCGTCGAAGATCGCCTGCCGCGCCTCCTCCGTATTGCGGGCCTCATCGGTATCCTCCACCCGCAGAATGAACACCCCGCCGTGGGCGCGGGCGAACAACCAGTTGAACAAAGCCGTCCGGGCCCCGCCAACGTGGAGGTAACCGGTGGGAGAGGGAGCGAAGCGTGTGCGCACAGTCATGCCCCCGTTTAACCGTCCACCCACCTCCCGTCCAGCCCCAATCGAACGGCTTCAGCCCTCCATCACCTTCGTAATCTCCCCCAGCACCTCCTGCCGCCCGCTCCCGGTTTTGCTGGAGCTGACGATCACCTGCAGCGGTTCAGCCCGCCACCCGGCGACCTCGGCCATCATCAGCTCGATGGTGCCCCGCACCTTCGCCGCCGAAACCTTGTCCGCCTTGGTGTAAACCAGCACATGGCGCACCCCGCAGTCATTCAGCCAGCGCAGGAAATCCAGATCGATCTGCTGCGGCGGCAGCCGGGAGTCGATCAACACAAACACGCAAGTCAGATTCTCCCGCCCCTCCAGATAGTCCCGAATCAACACGCTGAACCCGTATTTGCGATCCTTCGCCGTCTTCGCAAACCCGTAGCCGGGCAGGTCCACCAGACTCCACGCCTCGTTGATCACGAAGAAATTGATCAACTGGGTTTTCCCCGGTCGCGCCGACACCTTGGCCAACCCGGATTTGTGGGTCAGCATGTTGATCAGCGATGATTTCCCCACGTTGGATCTCCCGACGAAGGCAAACTCGCGCCACAGCCACCTCGGACAGGAGTCGAGGTCGGGCGAGCTGATGTGAAACTTCGCGGATTTGATCTTCATGGCCCCGGCAGCCTAGCGAACCCGCGCCGAAATAGCCATCCGAAAAGGCGGCGCACCATGAACGGCGGGTGCATGACAACCCAGTCAAAGTTCCGCAAGAACTGGCAGGGACCGTCTCTCCGAGCGGTCCGGCGGGGACGAGATCGCATTTCTTTCCAATCCCAAACCACCCCAACATCCCGCCGGCACCCATTCTCCAATCGGTGTTCCGGGGAACTCACACGGTTTTCCCGCGCACGGGACAGACCCCAACCGGACCGCTCGGAGAGACGGTCCCTGCCTGCGGTTCCTGGGGTGGCGGGACATTTGACTTTGTTGTCATGCACCCGTGAACGGCCGTGCGCGTAGTGCTCGCTTGACAGCTCCCCGCGCCCGGCTGAATAGTTCCTCCATGAGCTTGAGATTCTCCACGGTGGCCATTATGATCACCACCCTGATGACGGCGGTTCCGGCATGTAGTGGCAAGGAAAAACCCGCACCCGGCCCCCCACGGGCGGCGGCGGCGGCGGCACGGGTGCGCCCTCTGTTGGAGCCCGCGCTGGCGGCCAAACAACTCCATCTCGGCGATCCGGTATTCATCCGGACCTTCAAGGAGGAAATGGAACTCGAACTCTTCCTCAGAGACCGCAAGTCCGGTAAATTCGTGCTTTTCCGGCGCTACCCGATCGCCGCAGCCTCCGGCAAACCCGGTCCCAAGCTCGCCCAGGGCGACCATCAGGTGCCGGAGGGGTTTTATCATGTGCCACCCGCCGCGATGAAGCCGGACAGCCGGTTTCACCTCGCTTTCAACATCGGATATCCCAACTCCTTCGACCGCCACCACGCCCGCACCGGCAGCGCGATCATGGTCCATGGCAATTCCTGCTCGGACGGCTGCCTGGCGATGACCGATCCGCTGATCGAGGAGATCTACACCCTCTGCGCCGCCGCCCTGGCCAGCGGTCAACCGTATTTCCGGGTTCATGTATTTCCCTTCCGCATGACCCCGGCGCGGATGACCGCCACCGCCGGCCAGCCATGGGAGGATTTTTGGAAAAACCTCAAGGAGGGATACGACTGGTTCGAATCCCACTCCACCCCGCCTGACACCACCGTCCGCAACGGCCGGTATCATTTCGCCAGGTAATCCATGCGCCACCTGGCCACCAGCCCGGTCTATGACATTTCAGGCCTCGGTCCTCCGATTCGCCGGGTCATGGGCCGCGCATCGCCCGGACCTAGCGGGCATTCCAGTCGCCGTTCATTGGCGTCCGCAGGGCGTACACCCCAGGGCCGTAGGCCCGCAATGTCATAGGCCGGGCTGTAGGCCCGGTGTGTCCCCACGGCCATTCCCGCCCCGCACCGTCTGTGTCGTATGATCCCGATCCCGGCACGTTGCCATGTCCAATCGCGTGCCGGTTGCGAATGTCGCCAAGACCATTCCCTCCCGCACCGAATTGCCGCCATACCGCCAATTCAGATTCGCGCTTCCAAATATCGGTCGGTTGACGATTTGATGAATAATCGGCATCATCCCGCCATGTCCCAATCCCTCGCCCATGTCGTGATCCACCTGGTGTTCAGCACCAAGCGGCGGCATCTGTTGTTGCTCGATGAGCAACGCGGTGAACTCCACGCCTACATCACCGGCATTCTCCAGAACCACGATTCGCCCTTGATCGAGATCAATTCCGTGCCGGATCATATCCATATTTTGTTCGCGCTATCGAAGAACCACGCGCTTGCGAAGATGGTGGAGCAGGTGAAATCATCATCGTCGGCGTGGCTCAAACGGCAGGATGAGTGCTATGCCGGATTCGCCTGGCAGGCGGGTTATGGCGCGTTCAGCGTGAGCGGAGGGTTGGTGGAGAAGGTGCGGGCCTACATCCGCAATCAGGCGGAGCATCACCGCAGAAACGATTTTCAAAACGAATACCGCCGATTTTGCGAGGAGCAAGGCAAACCGCTCGATGAACGCTATGCGTGGGATTGATCAGACCATTCATCCGCCGCGCTGGGGCGGTGATGGCGTGGATCAGGCAACGGGTGGTTTCCGGCATGCCCACCGGGCCACCAGCCAGGCCTATCACATTTCAGGCCTACGGCCCGCCGGTTCGCCGGGTCATGGGCCACGCATCGACCGGACCTACCGGGCATTCCATTCTCCGTTCATTGGCGTTGGGTGGCGGGTGGTTTCCGGCATGCCCACCGGGCCTCCAGCCCGGTCTATCACATTTCGGGCCTCCGGCCCTCCGGTTTGCCATTTCATTCGCCACACATGGGCCGGACCAATCGGGCATTCCATTCGTCGTTCATTGGCGTCCGCAGGCCAAACACCCCAGAGCTGCAGGCCCGCAATGTCACAGGCCGGGTAACAGGCCCGGGATGTCCCCACGGCCATTCCCGCCCCGCAACGTCTGCGCGCTTGCGGAACAGGCCGGAGAGTGCCATGCTTACCGCCGTCATCCCCCGCCCCGCCCCCCGGCGCTCAAAGGAATCCATCCCTGCATCGGCCCCGACCTCCTCAAAATGGGCGTCACTCCGATCCCCCAGCCATGAATCTTGAAATCTGTGTCGATACCCTCGCCTCCGTGAAGGTTTGCGCCGCGTCCAGCGTGGACCGGATCGAACTGTGTGCCGGCCTGGTCGAGGGCGGCACCACCCCGAGCCTCGGATTCCTGCGCGCCGCCCGCCGGATTTTCCCCGGCAAAATCATGGCCATGCTGCGGCCCCGCGCCGGCGATTTCCATTATTCCGACCACGAATTCGCGCAGATGCTCGATGAAATCGAGCTCTTCCGCCGCGAGGGGGCGGACGGCATCGTGTGCGGGATGTTAGAGCCGGATGGCACGATCGACGCCATCCGCTCGCAGGAAGTGGTCGCCCGCGCCGCCGGACTGGACCTCACATTCCACCGCGCGTTCGACGTGACACCCGATCTAACGGCATCCCTGGAAACCCTGATCACGCTCGGCGTGCCGCGGGTGCTCACCAGCGGCGGCCATCCCGATGTGTTCCAAGGCCTGGCCGCGCTGACCGAACTCAACCGCCAGGCCGCAAACCGGATCACCATCCTTCCCGGCGGCGGCGTCAAACCCGAGCGGGTCACCGAACTCATCCAGGCCACCGGCGTGACCGAGGTGCATCTCTCCGCCCGTGTCTCCATGCCCAGCCCGATGCGCTTCCGCCGCCCGGACATCCCGATGGGTGCGACCAGTGTGCCCGGCGAATACGAACGCAAGGTGACCTCCGCCGAACTCATCCACACCACCCGCCAGGCGATGGCCGCCGCCAATCGCTGAACCCCCGTCATCCATGAAATCCATCCTGATCCTGATTCTCGGCATCGCAGGCACCCTGCCGCAGGCGAGAGCCTATACCGGCACCGGCACCCTCAATCTCACCACCGGAGCCACCGACAACAAACTGAATATCACCATTGGTGCCTCGGCCAGCGGTTTCACCGCCTCCGACACCGATACCACCACTATCAGCGGTTCCCTCTATGTGACCGTGGACAGCAATCCCCAGACCGGGGCGACCACGGTGTTCACCATCGACGGCGGCAACGTCGCGATGACGGATATGAATTTCAATCTGAGGGTCATTGTCATTTCCGTCGCCAAAATCAGCACCCTCGGTATGAGGGGCACGGCCTTCACCCCCCTGCCCCCTGGGATCGTCACCCCAACCGCTAATGGCGGCACCTTCGACGCCGCCCAACACCATCTCCGGATCAACGAGGGGGACATCACCGGCGAGATCACTCCCCCAGGCAGTGCAGCCACCACCATTGATACCAATTTCACCGCCGCCCCGGTGGAGGGACCGGGCACCGGCACCGGGACCCTCACCGTCGTCCCCGGCACCAGCAGCTCCACCCACCGCAACTGCACCGTCACCATGCTCCTGCCGGTCGATTTCACCGACACCCAGGACCTCGACGGCACCGCAGTCACCGTCCAGGTCCAGGGGACCATCAAAGCGACCGGCATCATCCCCATCCCGCTCAACTCGTGGGTGGATTGGACCATCGACAACGACCTGACAGGTGCCGGTTTCACCACCTCCACCGCCCCCGGCAACGCCCCGCTCGGGCTGGCATGGGCGATGGGATACGAGCCGGACACCCCCGCCGCGGTGGTCACTCCGGTGATGGTCCCAGGCACCACCCCGACCGCCCGTTTTGACCTCCCCGCCGGCGGCAGCCGCGCCCCGCTCACCCTCGAACAATCCGACTCTCTAACCACCGCTTCCTGGCAGACGGTGCCCGCAGCCGAAGTCAGTAGCGGCCAAAACCCGGTGCCCACCGGCACCACCGGCACCGTGACCGTGCAGTGGACCAACCCCGCCGCCAATCGCTTCCTGCGGATCAAGGCCAACCAACCATGAACCTATCATCCATCGGCTGCCTGCTCACGCTGCTCGCGGTGACCGCCACCTCCGGAGGCGAACCCGTCAAACTGAATGAATCCAAGGCTGCGGGGTTCGTGAAAATGGCCCTCGCCGGGATCGACCGCGAGTATCCTAACAAGCCCGGCGAAGTCCTCCGCGGCCCGGAGGATCTCCAGTCCCCGGGCGAGGCGCACCCGGTGTTTTACGGTCACTTCGACTGGCATTCCTCGGTCCACGGCCACTGGATGTTGGTTCGCTTGCTGCGCCTGCAACCGGCGGCTCCATGGGCGGCACAAGTTAGAAGAACGCTCAACCAGCGCTTCACCCGAGAGGCCCTGGAAAAGGAGGCGGCTTATTTCCGGATCAAGGAAAACCGGAGCTTCGAGCGCATGTATGGCTGGGCCTGGGCACTCCGGCTCGCCCGGGAACTCCGCACTTGGGACGATCCCGATGCCAAGCGCTGGGCCGCCGCGTTCCAACCGTTAGAGCGGGAACTCGTGGCCCTGACCCGCGACTACCTGCCCAAGCTCGATTGGCCGGTGCGCTGTGGGTTTCACCCGGAAACCGCCTTCGCCCTGGCCCAGATCATCGATTGGGCGAGAGCCGCCGGCGACCACGAGATGGAAAACCTGGTCCTGGCCAAAGCCCGGAAATTCTACGCCAACGACCGCGATTACCCCACCCGCTACGAACCGTCCGGCAACGACTTCTTCTCGCCCTGCCTCAACGTGGCCGACCTGATGCGCCGGGTACTGCCGCCCGCGGAATTCCGCCAATGGCTCACCGCCTACCTCCCCGCTCTCAAGGACGGCAAAGCCGGCAATCTGTTAGCGCCGGTGACCGTTTCCGACCCCTCGGACGGCCACCTCATCCACCTTGCCGGACTCAATCTAACACGGTCCTGGACCATGCTCGGCGTCGCCTCCGCGCTGACTCCGGAAGACCCCCGCAGGACCGTCCTCCAACAAGCCGCCGAAGCCCACGCCAAGGCCGGTCTGGCGCTCGTCGCCAGCGGCCACTACGAGGGCGAACACTGGCTCGCCTCCTTCGCCGTCTATCTGCTCAGCGGGACGGGGGTGGAGTGATGACGAGGACATCCGGCTGCCAATTAAATTGAAATTGCGGCAGACGGTCAGAGGTGGTGTCGGAGAATTCCTCAAAAATTGTTGTTCATGGGCTTTCCTGTCGCACGACGACAATAAGGTCGTCGCTCCTTACAAGAGAAAGTGTGTGACGAGTTATCAAAGCCTTCTTGAATCCGGCCCGCCGCCCAAATCCGTCGGCTCCGCCCCTAGTTGCGCGCCACCATGAACAGCGATCACCCTGCCCGAAGAAACCGGGCGATGGTGCCGGCCAGCCAGCCGGGGGCGTCCCAAGGGACCCGGTGACCGGCGTCCGGAGCCACGGCCAGGCGGGCGTGGGGCGTGCATGCTGCCGCCCGCTCCGCCAGTGCGAGAAACTTCGCATCCGCCGCGCCGGCGATCCACAGCACGGGGATCGATATTTCTGATAGACGGTCCCACAGCGGGGCCTGCGCGCCGAGTGACCAGTCGAAAAACGAACGGGCGATCTCGCGCCGCCGCATGGCGAGCCGGCGGGAAGCCTCCGGATCCCGGATGGCACCTCCCCCCAACACAGGTTGCGCGTTCCAGCTATCGACAAACCCCTGCCAATCACCCGCAAACGCCCGCGCCGCCCACTCGGCGTCGCTCCCTAGCCGGGCCGATCGCTCGGCCGGATCCTCCAATCCCGGATGGCCGGAAACGATCACCGCCGCCTGCCAGGGATGCGGCGGTGCCAGCAAGGCGTGCAAGGCCATGCGCCCGCCCATCGAATAACCCACCAGAGCACGGCCACTGCCCCGGAACACCTCGCCACCGGCCTCGGCATTGAGAGCCCGGCCGAAATCCGGCAGCGACATCGGCTCGCACTCGAGAAACCGCCACAAATCAACCGCCCGGCTGCCAATCCCCGTCCCGGCGAGTTCCGCCGCCACCCCGCGCCAGTCCGCCGCCACACCCACCGCGCCGTGCAGGCACCAGCACTCGATCGGCCCCGCTTCCCGGCGCTCATCGGCTTGTTTGGAATATTGCAGCATCGTCGATCCGGATGGAAGCTTGCCGGGCTAACGGTTTTGTTGCTCCAGGCGGTCCATTTCGTCCCTCATCCGATCCATCAGCCGCTGCATGTCATCGACGTGGCGGCGCATCCGGTCGGGGTTGCCCGGAACGATGCCGGGTGGCGGTCCCCCACCGCGCTGCGGCTGGAGTCCGCCGATCCGACGCCCCAGGTCGGCCACCGCTGCGGATTTCGCCAGCGCGGGGTCGAGCGGCTCGGTGGCCAGCAACTCAACCACCGCATTGGCGGGCATAATGAATGATCGGGTGCGATCCGCACGGGCGAGCGTGATCCCCACCACCCGCCCGCTGAGGTCCACCACCGGACCACCGATCTGATTCGGGTTGGGCCGCATGTCGGACTGGATCACACTGGGGAAATCACTACGCACGCGGCTGGCCTTGGTGCCCATCTGCTCCATCGCTTGCAGGCGGGCGTTGGGAAACTTCGGGAGTTCCGGCCGGTTGCCCAGCACCGCCATCAGGGTCCGGGCCACCCCGCCCCGCTTCATCTCGATTTTCACCTTCGCATTCGGCTCGATGTCTTCGAGCGCGTTGCGCATTTCGAGCAACCCGGAAATCACGCGACCGTTGAGTTTCAGGATCACATCCCCCGCCCGCAGCTTGGCGGCGGCCGCTCCGGAACCCTCCGTGACCTCCTGCACCTTC
>JAIPKB010000189.1 GCA_021733795.1 Akkermansiaceae bacterium
AGATTCCCGTCACACCCGGCCGACAGCATGCCGGCCTCACATAGCCGACAGCATGTCGGCGCTCCGGAGCGCGCTCATTCTGAGCGCTGAGTCAGGCGGACATTCTGTCCGGCGCAGTGCTGTCCGGCAGGCGGTGCTGTCCGGAAGAGATTCCCGTCACACCCGGCCGACAGCATGTCGGCCTCACATAGCCGACAGCATGTCGGCGCTCCGGAGCGCGCTCATTCTGAGCGCTGAGTCAGGCGGACATTCTGTCCGGCGCAGTGCTGTCCGGCGCAGTGCTGTCCGGCAGGCGGTGCTGTCCGGCAGGGATTCCCATCACACCTGTCCGACAACATGTCGGCCCCACATAGCCGACAGGATGTCGGCGCTCCTGACATTCCTACCGGCGGTTGGTCCAGGCCGGGTTGGCGTAGCGGGCGGCAACCTTCGCGGCGATAATCTCGGGCGGCGGGGCGAACGTGTGTAATTCCCAAGTAGTGGCGAGGCGGCTGGCGAGAAATCCGGCCCGGCGACGGGAAATCTCGGAAGAAGCTGCCGGGGCGGCGACCGATCCTTGGTGGAGCAGTCCGGTTTTCGTCCGGCGCTGGCCGGCCCCGGCGAGCTTGTGGCCGCCAGTGTCCACCAAATCATGAGGCACCGGGTTGGCGAAACAGAGGGGGGATCCGGTTTGTTCGTCGCCCGTGCTCAGCCGCGCCTCCAGTCCTTCCAAGCGCAGGGTTTCCTCCAACCCGCGGTGGATCCGCTGGTAGCTCTCCGCGCCGCGACAGGACGCCAGCGGTTCTCCCGCAGGGGCTGCCACCGTGTAGGTCCAATCCGCCCGGTGATCGACCACCCCGCCACCGGTCCACCGGCGCACCCAACCGACGCCTGGGATTGCCTCGCGGGCCGGCGTGAGTTCGCCGAAATAGCCGATGGTCGCCCATGCTCCCGACCATTGATAGACACGAAGCACGGGCGAGGTCGCTTGTTCGAGCAACCATTCATCCACCGCCATCGCCTCCGGGCCGGCGCGCGGCACGGGATCGAGCCAGAGCAGCATGTGGTCGAAGACCATGCGGCAGGTCACCTGAGTTTCGTCTTCTGGAGATCCTTGCCGGGGAGGATGGTTTCGGTGCCACCCGGCGAGAAGGTAGCGGTGTTGTTGACGATGGTAATCGTTTGGTTGGCCTGCTTGGCACGGTTGATGAGGCCACCGCGGCGGACCCATGGCTGGCCGCCGCTCAGGGTGATGGCCTCGGTTTTGACATCATAAGTGAAAACCGCTCCGGAAGCCTCGATCGGGTCCTCGCCGTCCTTGGGCTTTTGCTTGAAATACACCGCACCGGTAGCCACGATCCGCTCGATCTCAAAGTCCTCCTTCGGCAACACGCCGGGTTTGATATCTTCCTTGCCAGGCGCGGCAGGCTTGGCTCCGGGCTTGCCCGGTTTTTTGGTGAAAAAGATCTTCAGCTCGTTGGCTCCGGTCATTGAAAAGCGGGGATCACTGACAGTGACGTTTCCCAGATAGACGAGAATCCCCTTGTTGCCATCCACATAGGTGCCGCCATCACAACTGATAACCGTATCGTCGGGACCGGGTTTGACCTCGAGCGCCTGCGGTACCGGCGGCGGGGTGATCCCTTCCGGTGTGGCCTGGGCAAGCAGGTCCTCGCTTTCCAGAAAGGCGGTGGCGGCACGGGTTGCCTCGGCAGAGGCCTCCAGCACCTTACGCAGGTCAGCGCGGGTGGCGGAATCGGCAGCGCCATGAGCCGGGGCCGACCCGGGCTCGGCAGCCAATGACGGACTCAACAAGGCGGTGCCTAACAAAACGGCGGTGTGGAACGGCAACGTGCGGGGATTCATGACGGTGGCTGGGGGTTGGGAAATCCGGGTGGTGACGGGTCCTGTTAGAAAACCCTCGGCGCTGTCCATGATGAAGATCAGGCCGCTGGCGGTGGTGATCATGCGGTCGAAAACCAGCTTGGTTTCGCCGGTTGCACGCACCTTGCCAAGCACCTGGTCGTAGCGGGCTCTCACCAACTCCATCCTGCCGCTCGGGCGCTGGTCGGCTTGATAGAGCCGGATATTGACGGCTTTGCCATCGAGCACGTCCTTTCCGACGAGGGTCACGGACTTGGCGCGAAGCACGCTGAGGAGGCGCAGATCCTTGTCGTAGCGCGGGAGAATGACTCCGGTTAGCACGCTGTTAGGCTCAAGCACCGAACTGACGGACAGCTTGTGTCTGGGGGGATCCTCCGGCAACCCGCCGCCCTGTCCCAGCAGCAAGGCCGGGGCCAGAATCAACAGCGATGATAGTTTACCGGTCAAGGTCGTGGCGGTACCGCAGGTTAGTGGGAAGCGTGGTGGATGGCGATCAGTTTGACGAGCAGATCCTCGGCAAATTCAAGCGGAATTTGGTTGGGTCCGTCGGACACCGCGTTGGCGGGATCCGAGTGGACCTCCATGAACAATCCGTCCACGCCGGTGGCGACCGCAGCGCGGGCGAGCACCGGGGCGAGATCGCCATCGCCGCCGGTGGTGCCGCCGAGGCCGCCGGGACGCTGCACCGAATGGGTGGCATCGAACACCACCGGCAGTCCCTGCTTGCGCATCCAGTAGAGCGAGCGCATGTCGGTGACGAGATTGTTGTAGCCGAAGGTGGTGCCCCGTTCGGTCAGCAGAAACCGCTCACAGCCGAAGGCCCGGAGTTTGTCGGCGATGTGAACGGTATCCCACGGCGCGAGAAACTGGCCCTTCTTGACGTTGACCGCGCGGCCGGTCTTGGCCGCAGCCTCCAGCAAGTCGGTCTGGCGGCAGAGAAACGCCGGAATCTGGAGCAGATCGATGTGCGCGGCGGCGATCTCGGCCTGTTCGGCGGTGTGAATGTCGGTGGTGACCGGGACCCCGAGTTCCCTGCCGATTTCACCGAGGATCCGGCAGCCTGCCACCGGTCCCGGACCCCGGAATGATTTCACCGAGGTGCGGTTGGCCTTGTCGAAGGACGCTTTGAATAGAAAATGAACGCCGGTGCGGTCGGCGATCTCCTTGAGCGAACGGGCCATTTCCCAAGCGAATTCCTCGGATTCGAGGGCACATGGGCCGAGGATGAAAAACGGGACGGGACCGCCCACAGGAACGCTGCCGATGTTGAAGGGATCGAAGGACATGGGATGATTTCGGGGAGTCGGAAGGTTGGAAAGTCGGAAGGTCGGAAGGTTGGAAGGTCGGTCAAGCCTCGGCTTGCTCGTAAAGAGGGACGAGGTTGGTGACGGCGGCTTTGAGGAGTCGGGATTCTTCCGGGGAGAGGTTGCCCCGGGTTTTTCGGACGAGCATTTCGAGGCAGTCGATCACGGATTTGGCGGCGCGCAGGTTGAGTTGTTTTTCGCCGGTGTGGGGGTTTGGAATCTGGCCGAGAAACAACCCGGCGGTTTGCGCCTGCAACAGGATGAACTCGCTGAATCGGGGATCGGCTTCCGGAGACGATGGCATGGGCGGACCTTAACCACGATCCACCTGATTGGCAAAGGAGAAATGGCGGAGAGGCTTCCAGCCAGGTGCAGGACAAACAAGTCAGCGCCCGTTTCACGCTTGACCCTGGCAGGGACCGACCTCCGGGCGGTCCGGTTGGGAACAGTCACGAACGCGCGAAAGGACGTCGTTCGGTTGTTAGGGTCCCGCTGTGGGACGCCGCTGGCCAACGCAGGTGTTGAGGGTGTTTCGGGGATTCAAGGAAAGCGGCCTTGCCCTAGCCGGACCGCTCAATACTATTCAATTAGGCGCGAAGGACAGAGAAAGATAACCACGGATTACACGGATGTACACGGATAAAAGAGAAAGACGCGTAGCACCATCCGTGCCAATCCGTGTAATTTGCCCAATTAGTTGAATGCATCGTGTTGGGCGATCTCCGGCTGCGCCTCCGGTTGTGGTCAAAATTCTTAAGTGGCCAGCATTGGCCGGACCGCTCGGAGAGGCGGTCCCTGCCTGCCTTGAATCGACTGTCCAGCCCCCCGCCAAGTGGGGCGATTATCGCCTAGAAAAGTTTGTAATCCGTTTATAATGAACGTGGTAAGAAAATTTAGACCCAACCCCACCCAACCCCCCTCACCCATCGCGCTCGCGGTCCCGCTTTTCCAGCCAGACCATCAGCATCGCGATATCTGCCGGGGTGATGCCTGGAATCCTCGACGCCTGCCCCAGCGTCATCGGGCGCACCTCCGCGAACCTCACCTGCGCCTCCTTCTTCAATCCCCTGACTCCCGCATAATCCATGTCCTGGGACAAGGCCCGGCTGTCCTGCCGCGACATCCGGTCGATTTGTGCCTGCTGGCGGACCAAATGACCTTCGTATTTCAAATCGGTCTCGATCATCGCCCAATGCTCCGCAGGAAACTCACGCAGAATTTCCTCCGGCAAGGCCGTCCAGTGGTTCTCGCTCCTGCGGAACCATTGGTCCAGTTTCACCCCTTCGTGCGCCACCGTGCGGACCCACCCTGCCCCACGGGCCAGGGCCGCCTGCTTCTCCCGCACCCGGGTCACCCGCTGCCCATCCACCAGCCCGATCTCCGCCGCCCGGGGAGTCAGTCTCAGATCGGCATTGTCCTGCCGCAGCAGCAGCCGGTACTCCGCCCGGCTGGTGAACATCCGGTAGGGCTCGGTGCAACCACGGGTCACCAAATCATCCACCATCACCCCCAAATACGCCTCCTCCCGGCCCAGCACCAGCGGTGGCCGACCCCGCACCTTCAACGCCGCGTTGGCTCCCGCCAGCAACCCCTGCCCCGCCGCCTCCTCGTATCCGGACGTCCCATTGATCTGCCCGGCGAAATACAAACCCACCACCCGCTTGGTCTCCAAGGTCGGCCACAACTGGGTCGGTTGGCAAAAATCATACTCCACAGCGTAGCCGGGACGCAGGATTTCACACCGCTCCAAACCCGGAATCGTCCGCAAAAACGCCAACTGCACCTCATACGGCAGCGAAGTGGAAACCCCGTTCACATAGTACTCCAGGGTGTCCCTACCCTCCGGTTCCAGAAATACCTGGTGCCGCTCCTTCTCCGCAAACCGCACCACCTTGTCTTCGATCGACGGACAATACCGCGGGCCAACACCCTCGATCACCCCACAATACATCGGCGATTGGTCGAGGTTCCCCCGGATGACTTCGTGAGTCGCCTCGCCGGTATAGGTGATCCAACACGGCTTTTGTTCCACGTGGAACATCGGATCCGCCCATGGATTGAGCGTAAACAGGTCATCCGGACCCTTTTCCAGGGTGTCGGCCATGAAACTGAACTGCGGCACCGGCTCATCGCCATCCTGCCGCTCACACCTCGAAAAATCGAGTGAGCGTCCGTTCAACCGACACGGCGTGCCGGTTTTGAACCGATCCACCTGAAACCCGAGCGCCTTCAGCGAGTCCGAGACGGTGGATCCGGCGTCTCCCATCCGCCCGCCCGCCTCGTTGCGCAGGCCCACATGCATCAACCCCCGCATGAAGGTGCCCGCACTCAACACGACCGACCGACCCTCGATCTCCATGCCCAAGGTGGTCGTCACCCCACGGATCCGACCGTCCTCCACCCGCAGCTCCGCCACATTCGCCTGGTGAATCTCCACCCCGGGAGCCGCCTCCAGCACCCGCTTCATCCGGAATTGGTAGGCCTTCTTGTCACACTGCGCCCGCGGCGCCCTCACCGCCGGACCCTTGGAGGCGTTCAACATCCGCCATTGAATCCCGGTGGCGTCCGTGTTGAGGCCCATCGCACCACCCAGGGCGTCGATCTCACGGACCATGTGCCCCTTTGCCAGCCCGCCGATCGCGGGATTGCAGGACATTTGGCCGATCGTATCGAGGTTCTGGGTGAGCACGGCCACCTCACAGCCGAGCCTGGCCGCCGCCAATGCGGCCTCCACCCCGGCATGGCCGGCACCAATCACAATCACATCATAGGTCTTCGGGTAGCGGAACATCGTCGGCCGCCAACCTAAGTCCTCCCTGCCCTGCACTCAACCCTGATCTTGCTTGCCCGAATTGTTCCATGTGGAACAATTTCACTCCGCCCTATCCAGAATTCCAGCCGAGGCCCGTGGCAACAGCTCCTCCAACCCGAATTCCAAGCGCTCCGTTCGGTTCAGCAGCAGCACCCGTGGTACCCCGAATTCCGCCAACACCTGCCTGCACGCGCCACAGGGTGAAATCGGAATCGTCGTCTCTGCCACCACCGCCACCCCAAGAAACTCCCGCGCTCCTGCCGCCACCGCCGCCCCAATCGCCACCCGCTCGGCACAGTTGGTCAGCCCATACGACAGGTTTTCGACGTTGCAGCCGGTGAAAATCCGGCCATCCGCCGCCATCAATGCCGCTCCCACTTGAAAGTTCGAATACGGCGCGTACGCCTGTTCCCGAACCTGCCAGGCGGCTTTCACCAATGCTTCCCAATCCATGGCCAAAGGTTACCACCCCACTCCCTGACCGACCAGCAAAAAACCACACCCTTCGGTGATTTTCCGCTCGCACATTGGCCAAAACCATCCACATTCCCCCCATGCCCCACGCCACTCCAAGCTCTGCGGCCCGTCCGCCGAGCCTTCGGTCCAGCAACCCGGCACCCGGCATTCCTTCCTCCACCCCGCTTGAATCGTTCCCTCTCCAGTCCTTCCTTTCCGCATCCCGATCCATCCACTCCCATGCCCAGCGCCACCACCCTCGACTTCGCCACCGCCGCCATCAACCAAAGCCTGACCACCGCAGAGAAAATCGGGCTTTTTTCCCTGATGGTCCGCATCCGCCGTTTTGAGCAAACCGCGCTCAAACATTACAACGGCGGGAAAATGGGTGGCTTCCTCCACCTCTACATCGGCCAGGAAGCGGTCGCCGCCGGCACGATCTCCCTCCGCGGCCCGGATGACCACTTCATCACCGCCTACCGCGACCACGGCCACGCGCTCGCCGTCGGCATGGGCATGGACGAATGCATGGCCGAAATGTTCGGCAAGCAATCCGGCTGCTCCAAAGGCAAGGGTGGATCGATGCACTTCTTCGCTCCCGACAAAAATTTCTGGGGTGGCCACGGCATCGTCGCCGGCCAAACTCCACTCGGTCTCGGCCTTGCCTTCGGCCTGAAATACCTCGGCCGCCCCGGCTGCTGCCTCTGCTACCTCGGCGATGGCGCGGTCAATCAGGGTGCCTTCCACGAGTCCCTCAACCTCTCCGGCCTTTTCGAAATCCCCGTCGTCTTTGTCATCGAAAACAATGGATACTCGATGGGCACCTCCCAGCAGCGCTCCTCCGCCTACGCCGGTTGCCTCGCCCAGCGCGCCGACGCCTACGGCATCGCCTGGGACGTGATCGACGGCTCGGATATCTATGAAGTCCGCGCCAAAACCCAGATCGCCATGGAGCGCGCCCGCAACGAGTCCAAACCGACCCTGCTCGAAATCGACACCTACCGTTACTACGGCCACAGCGTCGCCGATGCCAACGCCAAGAAATACCGCACCCCGGAGGAAATCGAAAATTACAAGCAAAACCACGATCCCATCATCCTCTATCGGCGGCGCCTGATCACCGAGGGCGTCCTCACCGACGAAAGCGCCGATGCCATCAACACGGCCGCAGCCGCAGAAGCCGCCGCTTCCGCCATCTTTGCCGAGCAGTCTCCGCCACCCACCATCGCCGATATCTCCACCGATGTCTATTGGGAAACGGATCACAATACCCCCGCCTCCAGGATCGGCCGCCATTTCTTCAACTCCTGAGTCATTACTATAGACATAGTAGCAAGCCCGCTCGTTTCCGTTCCAGGTCCCCCGCATTTCACCTCCCCCACATTTCAGCTTTTCAGCTTTTCAGTATTTCAGCTTTTCAGCATTTACCCACACCTCCCATGTCCCGCATTCTAACCTACCGTGAAGCCCTCCGCGAGGGCCTTGATGAAGAACTCGCCCGCGATCCGAACGTCGTCCTTTTCGGCGAGGAAGTCGCCCAATACAACGGGGCCTACAAAATCACCGAAGGCCTCTGGAAAAAATGGGGCTCCAAACGCATCTTCGACACCCCGATCTCCGAGGCCGGCTTCATCGGCATGGGCATCGGCGCCTCCATGCTCGGCGTCCGCCCGGTGATGGAACTCATGTTCTGGTCCTTCCACTCCGTCGCCTTCGACCAACTCGTCAGCAACGCCGCCTGTGTCCGCTACATGTCCGGCGGCCTCTGCAACTGCCCCATCGTGATCCGCGGCCCGGCCAATGGCGGCACCGGCGTCGGTGCCACCCACTCCCACGTCCCGGAAGCCCTCTTCGCCGCCTTCCCCGGCCTCAAGGTCTGCACCCCGGCCACCCCTGCCGATGCCAAGGGCCTGATCAAGTCCGCCATCCGCGACAACGACCCGGTTTACGTCATGGAAAACACCCTGCTCTACGGCACCAGCGGCGAAGTCGCGGATCCCGCCGCCGGCGACCACGTCGTCCCGCTCGGCCAAGCCGCAATCAAACGCCCCGGCACCGACCTCTCGCTCATCGCCCACGGTCGTTCCGTCCTCCACTGCCTCGCCGCCGCCGAAACCCTCCAGGCCGAACACGGGATCAACTGCGAGGTCCTCGATCTGCGCTCCATCCGCCCACTCGACGCCGATGCCATCCTCACCTCCGTCCGCAAGACCCACCGCGCCGTGCTGGTGGACGAATCCAAGCCCTTTGGCGGCGTCTCCGCCATGGTTGGCATGTTGATCCAGGAGGAGGCCTTCGACTCCCTCGACGGCCCGGTCCAGCGCGTTTGTTCCATCGATGCCCCGGCGATCTACTCACCGCACATCGAGCACGAGCAATTGCCAAACCCCCGCCGGATTATCAAAAAGGTGCTCAACCTCGCCTGACCCACTGCGACCGGTTCCTAACCGAAAAAACGCGGCATTCTGATGATGTCTTTATTTTTGACCTTCATAAGATCATCATCATCATAGTGTGAACAAGCCGCTAATTTAGCTGTTCCACATTGTCGTGGTGCGTGTTCCATGCCGCCAACAACCTGCGATTGCATCTGTCACCGGCTCCCTAAAACCATCGTCCAAGCCGAGCTGGCGCACGCTATTCCCGACAACTCCCAGCTTGTTCACAGCTCTTCCCGGTCCTGTTCGCAATCGTTGGAAGTAGACCGCCAAGCGGTTCCCGTCCCGTCGCATTGCAGTGCAGGGACCACTGCTTCAATGCCCCTGCACAATCTCTCCCGCCTGATCCCAACATTGTTCGTGACATCCTCCGAAAAAACTCCAATATTTCGCCATCAATGACTGCCAAATCCATGGTTTTCGGGCTCTTTCGCCTGTTGCGACCAGGGGCGGCAGCGTGCCCGCGTGTTTCGGTTGCCTGCGGCACGGTGGTTGATCCCGCCCTCCGGCGGTCCCCCTACGGGGCACGTCGCGAATAGCTCCTGTCCATCTCGCTCCGCTCGATTCAGTGTTTCAGTATTTCGTTAGGGCGAAAGGGCCGGTAGCTCCGCGTCCGTCACTTTCTCCCATCAGCCGCCCATAAGGAGCGGCGACCTTATTGTCGCCGTCCGCAACCCATCAGGAGCGTCGATATCCTATCGACTGAGTCCGGCCGACATCCTGTCGGCTGGCGGACGCAACGCCGTTGGCGTAGGAGTCCTGGCCAACCCTTCGTTTCCTTCGTTTTCTTCTGTAAAGATCATCTCTGGTAGCGTCGAAACGAAGATGCCTCCGTGTTCGCGTCATCCTCGTTCTCGTCCTCCTTCTCGTCCTCGATTTTTTGCGCCGATGCGGAGGGATGGTTTTCACAGAAGGAAACGAAGAATGGCCAAATGAAGGGCTCTGCAAATCCACTCTTTGCCCATTCAAGCACCGTTCCGTGCGCTGATGGAAGTCACGCGCTGATTCCGTTGAGGGACTTGAATTTGCGCGGCTCTTCGCACAAAACCAGGTGGTTTACTGAGTTCTGACCATCCAAATTTCAATATCCCCTCTCACAATCGATCCAGCGGGCTTACCACGCCGAGGCCGTTCGCGCCCGTCGCCACGTGCAGATAAATCTCCGTGGTGGAAATATCCTCGTGCCCGAGCAGATCCTGGATCGTCCGCAAATCCAATCCAGCCTCCAACAGATGGGTGGCAAATGAGTGCCTTAGCGCGTGACTCGTGACCCGTTTCTCGATCCCGGCCTTGCGGGCCGCGCGCTTGATCGCCTCGTTGTAGACTTGCCCATGCAAATGGTGGCGCCGGACAATCCCGGAATCCGGACTTGCCCCGGCATAGCCCCGCGTAGCCGGGTCCACTGAAATCTGGCGCGCCGGAAACAACCAGAACCATTCGAACGTCTCCGCCGCCCGCCGGAATTTCCGCGCCAGCGCCCCCGGCAGCCACACCCCGGCACGCCCCGCTTCCCGGTCGCCCCGCCATAGCTCCCGCGCCCGCTCCACCTGTTTCGCCACCTCTTCCCGCAGGCTGAGCGGTAGCACCGTCACCCGGTCCTTATCGCCCTTGCCACACCGCACCGTCACCGTCCCCCGTTCCAAGTCCACATCCTTGATTCGCAGCCGCACCAACTCCGTAAGCCGCAAACCCGCACCATACTGCAGCCGCGCGGCCAACGCGTAACGTCCGTCCGACGACTCGAGTTGCTCGAACACCCGCTGCGTCTCCCCCTTCGAGAGCACCACCGGTACCCGCGTCCCGGTTTTGCGCAGCTTCACCCCGAAAACCGGATCCTCCACCCCGCACACCTGCTTGAAAAAGAACGCCAGCGCATTGAGCGCCTGCTTCTGCGTCGAATAAGCACAATCCTCATCCTCCACCACCGACGTCAGAAACCGCGTCGCCGTCTCCACCTGCATCACGGCGCGCTCAGTGTCGGCAAACCCCGCATAGCGCGCCGCCCACGCCCCGTAACACTGTTTGGTGCGTCTTGCCAGCCCCCTGCGGGAACCCGCTGAATACACCGCCGCCCTCACCCGCTCCCCCAGGCTCCGATGATCGGCCCCCGCCTCGGCACAAGCCCCCAGCCAATTCAGGTACCACTGGATGGCGTCCGACCACTGCTCCAACTGCCACGGCTCCCTCGTGCAGCCCTCCCGCAGGACCTCCGAACGCCAAAACGCCTTGGCGGCATCCCGGTCTGCTTCCAGTTCATGGCGCAGCCGGAAATTCTCAAACCACTCCAAAACCAGCAGAAATCCCGCACGCTCCCGGTCCGAAAGTCCCCGAAACCCGGCCAAATCCTTCCGCCAGCACCAGCGTGTCTTACGCGTCGTTGTCGCATTCATCGCCACTCAAAATACGCCTCAACCCCCCGCCGTCAAGAAAAAAGTGTTCATCAGAACATTTTTCTTTTTCCAGCTTTTGATCCCGCCCTCGGGCGGCCCCCCTTCAGGGCCTTCGCTTCGCTCCGGTCCATCTCGCTCCGCTCGGTTCAGCCTTTCAGTTTTCAGTTTTCAGCTTTTCCCCCTCGGGTGATATCACCTCGGGCATGTCCCCCGCAGACGGCCCGTCCGAAACCACCGGATATACGCACCCGACCCAAAAAAATCCCTGCCAAATCAAGGAATTGCGCACACACTCCTGACGTAACCCCTCCCGGATATCACTCCCGGAGCCGATACGAATAAACACTGTTCTGCCGGGAATTGAAGACATGGCTTCCGTGACGCGTCCTTGGTGTCCAACAATTCGTGTTGATTCGTGGAATTAGTGTCAGCCATCTTGATTTGCTCAGGGTGGCAGTGAGTTTCAGCCGCGAGAGCGAATGACTTGTTCCCGGCCGGACCGGCCGCCATCCGCGAGAGCGGCCGAGTTGATCCTGTTGGCTTGGGGCATGGTTCCGCGGGATGGATTTGCCGTTCCGGGATTCTGCGGGACTGGGTATTGGGCTTTCCGGGCCGGTCGTGATCGTGGTCAGGTTTCCGAGCGAGAGCGTGACGGAGATTTCCCGTGGTTGCCAACACTTCATGCTGGACATCCCAGCGCTATTGGGTAGCTTGAATTCGTCTGCCCCGCTGGCGATCCGCTGCGTCAACACAAGGCAGAACGCTCAAGATAGCATTGATCGCGATAGCGCATCAATGCT
>JAIPKB010000190.1 GCA_021733795.1 Akkermansiaceae bacterium
AACCACCCCCCGCCCCGACAGAATGTCGGCCCCACATAGCCGGCAGAATGCCGACGTTCCCCACCCCGACATTTCCGCAGCGCGGTCTTGCACCGGGCCGGATGCGGTGTAGGCTTGGCGGTGCTGTGCCACTCCCGGTTTCATTCAGGATCGTCCGCTGGAGCCTGCCGCTCATTGCGGCGGGGCTCGGCTTATCCTGTAATTCCCCGCAAAAGCGGGCCATGCGGGAGCTGGTCACCGCCGGGATCGAACCCTCCGGACGAGCCTTGGTAGAGGCTGTGGAGCAGCGGGACAACCGGACCGTGGAACTCCTGCTTCAAGCCGGAGTCCACACCGAGCAACGCGACCCGGCCGGACGCACCCCGCTTCGGATCGCCGTGGACCAGCGGAATCGCCCGATGGCGGTGCTGCTCCTCGCCGCCAAGGCCCGGGTCAACGCCACCACTCCGGATCAGGCCAGCGTGCTGGGTGCCGCCGTGGCCGATGGCCAGGCGGACCTCGTGGAAACCCTGCTGCTCGCCGGTGCCCGGGCGGACGGACGGATGCCCGATGGCGAGAAGATCCTGCCCTGGGCGATCCGCGGAGGCAGGCTGAAGTTTGTGCGAATGATGATGAGCGCTGGTGCCGATCCCCACATCAAGGACCGGCGGGGCAATCCGCTGCTGCATGTGGCGATCGAATGCGGCCGCCGCGACATCGCGGAAACCCTGCTCGCACTCGGTGCCGATCCGGGAGCTATCAACGCCACCGGCGAAGAAACCATCCACCTCGCCCTGCGCCGAGGGTGGCCGGATTTCATCGGCCCGCTGACCGCCGCCGGTGCCGATCCCAACGCAGTGAATGCCAACGGCGTGACCCCCTTGCTCCAGATAATCCGCTCCCGCAATGCCGGACTTTGCAAGCTGTTGTTGGAACGCGGGGCCGACCCCAGCCTCGCCGACCCGGCCGGGGTGACTCCGCTGGACGAGGCGGTGACGCGCGAGGACACCCGCCTGCTGGAACTGATCCTGCGCTCTGGCGGCGGCAGGGCAATCCGGCCCGGCGACCTCACCCTCCCGTTGCGCCGCGCCATCCGCCTGCGGTGGCGGGACGGCATGGTCCTGCTTGCTGCCGCCGGAGCCGATCCGAACGCCCGGGAGACAAACGGCCCCACGCCCGCAGCGGCCGCCTGCGCCGCGAACGACCGGGAGATGTTAGGCTGGCTGCTGGCCGTTCGGGCGGATCCGGCCCGGCGGGATGCCCACGGGCGGTTGCTGGTCGAACGCGCGGCGGCGGCCGGGCGGGGGTCGCTGGTCAAATTGCTACTCGACTACGGCAGCCCGCCCGGCAGGTCGCTGGCCATTGCCTGCTCCCGCGGGGATGGGGACATGGCCAGATTGCTGCTGGCTTGCGGCGCACTGCCGGACAGCGGGCCTGCGCCGCTGATGGAAAACCCGCTCGCCAATGCGCTGCGGGCGGGCGACGATGAACTCGCCACCACTCTCGCCGGCTTCGGCAGCCCCTCCAACCAGCGCCTGCCCGAGGGCCAGACCTTGCTCCACCTGGCAATCATCAAGGGCTGCCACCGCACCGTGAAACTGCTGCTCGATGCCGGAGCCGATCCAAACCTGGCAATCTCA
Organism: Akkermansiaceae bacterium; assembly: GCA_021733795.1. Lineage (GTDB taxonomy): Bacteria > Verrucomicrobiota > Verrucomicrobiia > Verrucomicrobiales > Akkermansiaceae > Luteolibacter. Next base: position 1,620 of record JAIPKB010000190.1, read on the forward strand.
ACCCCGGTCAGCGAACAATTCATCCGCCACGTCCGGCCGGGTGCCATGACATCCTACCTCCGCAACGACCGCAATCTAACCCCCCTGATGCTCGCCGCCGACGCCGGGGTCGCGCAAACCGTCCAACATTTGCTAGCCGCCGGGGCCAAGAAGAACGTCTGGACCCGTGTCAATCGTCTCTGGCCGATCAACTTCGCGGCGGAGCGCGGCGAAGTGGACGTCATGCGGGCGATGTTGGGACAGGACCCGGAGCATGAGGAACGCCGGATAGTCATCAGCCTATCCGCCCAGCAGGCCCGGATGTATGATGCGGGCGGCAGTGAAATTTTCAACACCAAGGTCTCAACCGGCCGCAAGGGTTACAGCACCCGCACCGGCGAGTTCGTGATCACCGACAAAAACCGCACCTGGACCTCCACCATCTACCATTCCTCCATGCCGTATTTCCAGCGCCTGAGCTGCAGCGACTTCGGGCTGCACCAGGGATATGTCCCGGGCTATCCGGCATCCCACGGCTGCATCCGGGTGCCGACCGGCAAGGCCGCCGAGTTATTCCGGTTGACAAAACTCGGCGACCGCGTACAGATTATCCCCTGAGGCGGGGATGTTGGAATCCAACCATCATCCAATTCCAAATCGCGCACCTAATATGAAGACCCGCACATTCATTCTCTCCTTGTTCACCGCAGCATCGCTGCTAGTCACCGCCGGCATGACCGGCCGGGTGATGGCGGCCGATGCCGGACAACCGCAATACTTCGAACTCCGTGTCTACACCACGAAGTCGGAGGCGCAACAACAGCTCATCAGCGATTACTGGCAGAAGGCGGCCGTTCCCGCCTACAACCGCCTCGGAGTCGCCACCGTGGGAGTATTCACCGAGTTGGAGCCGTCCCCCAGCAACCATGTTTACGTGCTGATTCCGTTTGCATCCCCCGCCGCCTACGCCGCGGTTCCGGCCCAACTCGCCGCCGATGCCGCCTACCAGGCCGCCGGTGCGAACTATCTGAACACGCCCAAATCCGACCCGGCCTACGTGCGCTTTGAAAGCTCACTGCTCGTGGCCTTCGACGGAATGAAATCACTCGCGGTGCCGCCGTCCGCCAGAAATCAAAAGCCCTGGGTTTTCGAACTGCGCACCTACGAGAGCCACAGCGAGACCATGGGCATCAACAAGGTCAAGATGTTCAACTCTGGTGAGATTCCGTTGATGCAGGAAGTCGGGCTGACGCCGATCTTCTTCGGTCAGACCATTGTGGGCCCGCAAATGCCGAACCTCATCTACATGGTGTCTGGCGAGGACCAGGACGCGCACAAGGTTCACTGGAAGGGTTTCTTTGATGCGCCGGCATGGAAGAAATTGATCGCCGACCCGCAATACAAGGACAACGTCTCGAAGGTCATCAGCGTCTTTTTGAAACGCACACCCGCCTCACAAATCTGATCACCGCATCCGCCAAGGGGCCCTGTTCAGATTTTCCGACCATTCTCCGTCATCAGGCGGCTGGAGCGTTGTTCATGGGCGGCCTATCGCACGACGACAATAAGGTCGCCGCCCCTTAGAGGCGGGGGTTACTCGGCGATGCCGTAAACCGCCACTTCGATGTAGTGGTTCATCTCGTTGGAACTGTTGCCCATGCTGTAAAGGCGGACGTAGCGACCCTTGGTGCCCTTGCCATCGGCGATCAGGCCGAAGCGGGATTCCACGTAGGGGCGGTCGGAACCCTTGCCCATTTTGGAGGAGTCGTCGGAATCCTTGCAATGGCAAAGGAACAGCGAGGTGGAGGCGGCGAGGAGGGTGGTGATGGTGGTGTGTTTCATAGGTTTCGGTGGGGTTCGGCTACATCTCTCAGCAACTATTGCATCTCGGCCACCCCATTGTGACAGGAAACCCGATAAATCCTGCCGGCACCCCGGAAAAAGAAGATCCCCGGGGCGGAACCCCGGGGATCTTGAACGAACAACAATCTAATCGAACTGATTTACTGGGCGATGCCGTAGACTTCCACTTCGATGTAGTGGTTCATCTCGTTGGAGCTGTTGCCCATGCTGTAAAGGCGGACGTAACGACCCTTGGTGCCCTTGCCATCGGCGATCAGGCCGAAGCGGGATTCCACGTAGGGGTTGTCGGAGCCCTTGCCCATTTGGGAGGAGTCGTCGTAGTCGTTGTTATAGACGGTGGTGACACCGGTCTTGAATTCCGGATCATCGGAGATCTGAATGATCACGTCGTGGTAGGCGCGGCGCTGGGAGTGATAGTGCCATACGCAGATCGCGTGGATGGCGTCGCTCTTCTCCAGATCGATCTGGACCCACTGGGTGCCGTCGAGCAGTTCGACGAAGTAGCCTTCGCCAGCATCTTTATCGCCATCGGTGATCAGATCGAGAGTGCCGATGATCGGGTTGTCATCACTGCTGGTGACCGGCTTGCCTTTGGACAGCAGGGTGGTGCCTTTGGGAACCAGGAATTCAGGGGCCTTTTCCGGCACCTGGACCAAGGATGGCAGGGCGGCGCCGCCTGCAGCGGTGATCGGTTTGGGAGTGCCCTCGATGAGTTCGGGGGGATAGTCGAGGGTCAAGGGATCTCCGCCGGCGGTGCCGCCTCCGCCGCCGCTGGAAGTGCCCTTGCAATTACAAAGGAACAGCGCGGTGGAGGCTGCGAGGAGGGTGGTAATGGTGGTGGTGTGTTTCATATGTTATACGCTTAGTTGTTCAGGGGTAAAAACGATTGGTTGTTTGCTAAGAGCGGAGGGGTTGACGTAGTAGATGGGAGCTTCACTGAGAAAGGCGTGGCGGGCGTCACAATTGAGCTTCGCCTCACCGCGCACCGCGGCGAAGAAATTCTCGAGATGCGGTTGGTGGGCGGGCTTGTTCATCTCGCCCGGAAGCATGAAACCTTCCGGCGGCGGGGATGCCCGGGAGTCGATAACGCCCGCCGTTTTGGGCTTGGGAGCCGCAGGCTTGGGCTTGAGCAAGCCTCTCTCGAGCAGGTAGTTCCATGAGGGAACCTGATCTCCGGTTTCACGGAAAATATTCGAGGAGGTGGGGATTTCCGAAATATCGATCGTCCCCTGGGTGCCCATGAAGCTCTCGTAGTACCCGCCGCCGGCGCTGGTGGTGGTGAGCACCTGATAGAACGCGCGGACCTGACCCTGCGGGGTATCGTAGTCAAAGAGCGCCATCACGTTGTCGAAGTGTTCGCGCTCTTTGAAATAACTGTTGCCGCCGGTGGCGAACACCGATGTCGGCACCGCACCCAGGAACCAGTTGAAGATATCGATCTGGTGGGCTCCGAGGTCGGAGATCGCGCCGCCGGACAAGTCCCGGTAGAAGCGCCAGTTCATGAACTGATGCATGTCCTTGAAGCCGTATTTATTCAAAATATCCGCCTGCATCGCGATCTTTGGATTGACGGCGATATCCTGCGAGCCGCTCAGCGAACGGTTCCACTGGCCATTGACATTGACGATTTGGCCGCAGATCTTGTTGCCGTTGATCAACTGCTCCAAGGTGAAGCGATAACGTGGATTGCTCCGCCGCTGGTGACCGATCTGGCAGAGCTTGCCACTCTTTTCAGCGGCATGGACCATCGCGCGGGCACCATCGATGGTGTTGGCCATCATCTTCTCACAATACACGTTAAGCCCGGCCTCCAGGCACTTCACCGTGTGCGGAGAATGCCAGAAATCGGGGGTGGCTATGACAACCGCGTCCAAGCCCTTTTCGGTGGCGAGCATCTCCTCGACATCCTCGTAGGCGTTGGGCCGCTGTTTTTGAAGCGCGTATACGTGACCGACTGCCGCGCCGCGGTTGTACTTCCAGATGTCGCAAACCGCCTGAAAATTCAGGCCGGGGATGTTCTTCATGGATTCGAAGAGCACCTGGCCCTGCTTGCCGTGACCGAGCAGGGCCACGTTGATCCGGCCGCCTCGATCGCCCTGGGCGGCACGGAGGATGCCCGGAGCACCGAGCACCAGGCCGGCACCCACCCCGGCGGCGGTCCGCTGGAGAAAGTCCCGACGTGGGATGTTTGATTGTATCGTTTCCATATTTAATCGGTTGGCGCGGGTTACCACTTCTTCAACACGCACAGGCGGTTGTGCTTGGCCAGGGCCAGGGCCATGACGATCATGATCATGTGGGTTCCCAACCAGGCGATACCGTTGTCCTGGCCGAGCAGAATGAGTCCCCAGGTGAGGCTGATGTAGAGCAGGCCCAACAGGAACAGGGACGTCCGGGGGGCGATGCCCAACAGGATGACCAGGCCGAGCACCAGCAGCGCCGGGCCGAGCACCTTGTCGTACATCGGGAGCATGAAACCGGGCATCAGCGGCTCCTTGGTGAAAGGTTCCAGCATCGAGGCTGGGATGCCGTGATATTGTTTCAGATCGTAGACCTTCTCCAGGTCGAGTTTTGTCAAACCATAGGTGCTCGGTTTGCCGTCGATGATGATCCGCTGGTCAACGCCCTTGATTCCGGCGTATTTCTCGATCCCGGTCTGGACCGCGCGGACACCGAGCCACAGGCGGAGCAGCATGACTCCGTATACGTACCCGAGGTTGGCAACGCAACAGGGAGTCTTGCAGCAGCCTTCGGCGGCGCCGTCCTTGCAGCACTCATTGGCGGGTTCGTTCTTACCGCATTCGGCGGACTCTTCAGTCTTGCAGCATTCGTTTGACATAATTTATGGAATGTTAGTTGGTGGTGGTTGAGGTTAGGAGATGACGATGGTTTCAGGAGAGTTTGGGTTCCCAGCCCTTGCGATAGACACGTTTGAGCATGGCTTTCACCTCGGGCAGCCCGCGGGCTTCCAGGTTGGTGAAGTCCCAATCGATTTTCTTGCCGAGACGGACGGCGAGATTACCGGCAAGGACCATTTCGGTAAGGGGGCCGGCGTGGTCGACGAAGTTGGACACCGGCTTGGGTCCCTCGCCGCGGATGGCGCGGCAGAGTTCCTGGGTGGGGCCGCCCTTGACGCGCGGATAGACCTTCTTGATGGCGCGGGCCTTTTCGCGAAGGGACTCGGGGTAAACCACCGGGGCGCTGCCACAATAGGCATCGTTGACGAAGATCACGCCTTCGGTACCCACGAACACCTGACCGAATTCCGGATTGAGCTGGAGGTCGGCGGGGATCCCCGGCGGGCGAACGAAATCCTTGTCCTTGTTGCAATTGCCCACGCCATCCTGCCAGATCACCTTGACCGGACCGCGGTTGCCCTTGGCCGGGAATTGATAGACGATGGTGGAGCGCTTGGGGCAGGTCACGTCGTCGAACTCGGAGACCTTGCTGGATTCCACGACGAAGTCGCCCTTGAGATCGAGCGCCCAGAACGCGGAGTTCATGCTGTGGCAACCGATGTCGCCGAGCGCGCCACAACCGTAGTCCCAGAACCCGCGCCAGGCGAAGGGGTGGATCTTGGGGCTGTAGGGACGGTCGGTGGCCACGGTGCCCTGCCAAACGTCCCAGTTGATGGTGTCGGGGACGGGGACGGCGGGGAACTCCAGGCCCTTGCCTTGCGGCCAGATCGGCCGGTTGGTCCAGTAGTGGACCTCGGTCACCTGGCCGATGAGACCGGACTCGATCCACTCGCGCAGGACACGGGTGCCCTCCATGGTGGCACCCTGGTTGCCCATCACGGTGAAGACGCCCTTTTGCTTCGCGAAGTTGGCCAGCACGCGGGCTTCCCAGAGGTTGTTGCACATCGGTTTCTGGACCATGACCGGCTTGCCGTGGTGGATCGCCTCCATGGCGATGGCAAAGTGCATGTGGTCGGGGGTGGAGACCGTCACCACGTCGATCTGGTCGGCCACGGAGGCGAACATCTCGCGGTAGTCGGAGAAGACCTTCGCGCCCGGGTGGCGTTTAATCGAGCCTTTCGCCATGTTTTCGTCGATGTCGCAGAGGAATGCGATCCGGTTGCCGTTGGCGATTTCGGAGATGTCGCCGGCGCCCTTGCCGCCGCAGCCGACTGCGGCGACATTGAGCGGCTCGATGGCCTTGTCCTGGCCCAGCAGGAGGTTGGGGGCGAAGGAGGCACCGGCGGGGGCGGCGGGGGATTTGATGAACCGGCGGCGGGATGAATACGACATGTTGGCAGATGGTTCGGGTTGTGGAAAACGGGCAGGTGTTCCAGGGGGGTTAGACCGGGCACCCTCCGAGGCGCGGGTGTTTGGCCGGTTCGGGATTCGCGGCACTGCTTTGGCCCCGCGGAAAAGCCAGCGGCGCGAGTCCAAGAGCCGCAGCACCAGTCACAAGAAACCGGTGGCGCGGCAGGGTGGTAAGCGAATTCTGATTGGTCATGGCTGCCAATACGCCCCCGGCAGGGAGAATTTATCAGCGCCGCGCGCATTTTTCGCCAGAAATTTTCAAGAAGCCTGACAATCACTCCATCACCGATCTCCTGCTTGCCACCACAGCAGGCCGAACGCCAAGTAATAGCCAGCGAATTCGGCGACTTTGGCCCAATACTGGATTGGCTGGTCGCCGCCGTGGCAGCCACAGGTGATATTGAGATTTTGCGACCAGGCCCAGCCGATGCAGATGGCGAACACCGCCACCAACCCGGCAAACACCAGCAAGGTGGCCCGCCGCCACAATCCGGCCACCAGCAACAACCCGGCCACGATCTCCACCCACGGGACGGTGAACGCGGCCAGCGCGTCGAACGGCGGCTTGATGAAAGGCAGTTGGTAATTCCCGATGTCGCGGGTGAATTGATCCAACCCGCTCACGCCGAGTTTCCACCCTCCGCTGCCGACAAACCACAGCCCCAACCCCACCCGTAACACGCCCAAACCCACCCGCAACACGCGGCTGGCGATGCTGATCTGCTGTCGATTGTTCGTTGGCCCGCGAACCATGTCCGGAGTTTGGGGCGGTTCCCGCCACCCCGGCAAGCCCAATTCCCGCCGTTCCCATCGTTCCCTCAAATCCGCACTCCGGTTTTCCTCGCAAACCCTTGAAATATTTCCAACTTGCGGCTAGTATTCGCCCACCACAGCCACCCCCGGCCTCGTGGTTTCCGTTTTCCAGCCGCTATCCCTATGATCATGCACACCCTTAAGCGCCTCTTCTTCTGGCTCTCCGGAGCCGGCACCGAAACCTTGGAACTCTGCCCGAAATGGGAGCAGCGCAAATACGTGGCCTTCGGTGCCACCGTGTTGGTGCCCTGCGCCTTCGCCTTCATCGCCTGCGCCTACGCACTCTCCACCATCACCGATCAGGCCCGGGTGATCTACCCGGTCGCCACCGTCTGGGCGTTCATTATTCTCACCATCGACCGCGCCCTCATATCCGGCTACCGCCCCTACCTCTCCGTCTTTCGCAAGCTGTCCCAGTTTTCCCTGCGCATCCTCGTTGCGATCCTGATGGGCATCACCATCGCCCACCCGCTGGTGCTCCTGCTCTTCAGGGATACCATCACCTCGGTGATCGAGAAGGACCGCGCTGCGGAAATCGAGGTCACCCGCGCCACTTTCCAGGAACAGAAGGAGCTGGTCAGCGCCCAGGTCACCGCCGTCGAGGCCCAACTCGCCGAGCAGCGCGAGCACTGGAACGCATCCTTCGAAGCCAAATTCATCCTCCAGGCGAAAACCGATGCGGGTTCCGCCATCCCCGGCCTCACCCCCGGGCAGCAGGCCGACCTCACCGCCGCGATCGAATCCAACACCGCGCCGTTCAAAGACCGCCTCAAGGTCATCGACCAACAGGTGGCCGAACTCACTCCGCAATACACCAAGCTGCAAACCGAACTCGGGTTCTGGCAGACCGAGGTCGAGCGCGAACTCAACGGCCAGCGGTCCGGCCTCCGCGGCGAGGGACCCCGCGCCCGCTCGATCCGCGCCGACCAACTCGAACCCCGCCGCGAGGAAACCAAACGCCTCGGAGCCCTGCTCGAACACCTGACCTTGGAGAAAACCAACCTCCAAACCCAATCCCGCGAAGCCGAGGCCACCGCCATCGCCGCTTTCGAGGAGCGGCTCGCTGAAATCGACCAAGCCAACCAAAATGAAGCCGAACGCGTCGCCGGGCTCAAACGCAAGGTCGAAGATGACCAGGCGTCCCAGTTCGTTTCCCAACAAAACGCGCTGCGCGAAACCATCAAACTCCAGATCGAAACCCGCCTCAACGAACTCAACCGCGTCCAAGGCGAACTGGCCACCGTCGCCAACCAGGAAAACGACCGGATCAACGCCATGCGCGCCGAATCCCGCCACGACATCCTCTCCCAGACTCTCGCCCTCCACGCCCTGTTCCTGGCCGGCAAACAAGGTGGCCAGTTCGCCTTCTACACCTATCTGGTCCTCACCCTGCTCTTCATGCTGGTGGACACCATCCCGCTGATCATCAAATTCTTCACCAAGCCCGGCCCCTACGATACCCTCGTCGATCGCGACGAAGTCACCTTCGCCGCCGAACACCGCGCGTTCCTCCGCAGCCAGAACCGCTACATGGACAACCTCGCCAGCGGCAACCTCATCGCCGTCACCCGCAACAAAGTGCTCGAAAACGCCCTCGTCGATGGCGTCGAGCACACCCGCGCCGCCCGCGAGTTCCTCGATTCCCTCGTCGAAATGGAAAAATCCTTCGCCGAGAAGATGAAAGTCGAAGAGGAACTCATCGGAGTCATGGAAACCGACAAGCGCGCCGCCCACGAGGCCATCAAACGCCGCTTCTATGAGGACCTCCACCATCGGATGGAGATCTTCTTCACCACCCGCCACGCGTGAAACCGCATCGACCGCACCCCGGCACCGGCTGTTGGATCGACTGAGCCAAACATAAGGAGCGTGGACCTTATCGGCCACCTCGCCAAGGAGTCATAAGGAGCGTGGACCTTATTGTCCACCTCGCCAACAGGCCCCCGCACATTTCAGCTTTGAGCTTTCCAATTTCAGCTTTCCCCAAACCCCACCTTCAAATCCCGCGCACTCCAGATCACTCCCGCCGCCGCCGCTCCAGCACCCCGCATCCTGCGCGCCCCACTCGTCCGCCGCGCAGCCCCTGTGCGCCATGATCGCCCGCACCAGTCCGCCGCGCGCCTTGGCTCCATTGCCCTTCGCTCCGCTTCCCATCGCCTCGCCGTAGCTGCTCCAGCGGTACAGCGCCGGGTCCTCCACCATCCCGGCCCGCACCGAACGCCACAGCCGCGTTAGCGGCATTTTGAACCTATCCGTTTCCGGAGGGGGAAACGGCACACCGCATGGCCTGAGTGGAACGAAGGCAAGTGAGATCGATATATACGCCGCCATCGTCCGCGACGCGATCCCTTCCTCCACCAGCACGCTCTTGAACCGGCTTTCCCACAGCGCGCCCGTCCGCTGGTGCCCGCCATTGAACCACCGTGAATGCCCCGGGCGGCTATGCCGCCATCAGCAATGGAGCGCCGGAGGAGGCGCGACCTGACCGCATGGCGTGAGCGGAGCGAACGCAAAACCGTGCCAGCAGCGTCTTCATGAACTCGCCCAGATCGGGCATCCGGTAGGTGAACCGCTCGTGGATGGCGGCTACGTATTCATTGATGTGGCGGGGAAATCCCGGCGTCCCGGCAGCAATCCTACCCCGGGTTGAGACACAGTCAGGAGAAATCGGAGATCAATTCTCTGTCATCTTCTCGTGAGCGGAAATCGCCCGATTTGTTTAGCCTAAAGTGCTTTTTCCCGCAGCCACTGGCGATTAGACTTCCAAAAGAAATAACCTTGGCCCAAGCTTCACGAGGAAGCGAGTCGTCTTGCTAAATTCAGCGGAGTCCATTGGCAATAATTTGTCGGCAAGGCAATAGCCGGCCAAACCCTTTGTCGAGAGCAGAAGCGCAGGTTTGGCAATTTTTCCAGACAGCGGGGTTCTCGTTGGGGAGAGTAGCCCGAGGCTCAGGATCTTCCTCCGGGTCTTCCTCTGCGACCTCCGCGCCTCTGCGGTTCGCTTCAAGCCAAGCCACTTCCAGTCAGGCGGACCCGAGAATCCGTGCTTTCCCCGCGACAATCCGGGCGACGATCGTCGTTCCCATTGTCGCGTTCCGGTTGGCAGAATCTCGCGCTGCTGATTTCCCACGTCAGTCCTGAAATCGACAGAAAATCCTCCTGCGTCAGTTCTGTAAGCGTGGTCCGAGGCACCGTATGATCTTTGTGGCGGCCGGGTCGTAGCGGTCATACTTTCGGGCGCTATGACTGAAACGCACGACATTATCCTCAAGTCCGACCGGCGCGGCCGGCTCCGGTTTTCTCCCGAACAACGCTCCGCGCTCCTGGATGCCTACGATACCAGCGGCCTGAGCGGCCCGAAATTCGCCCAACTCCACGGCGTCAACTATCAGACCTTCGCCGGCTGGGTCCAGCGACGGAAACGCGCACAGACTTCGGTTGCGACCGGCACAGGCCTGTTTACTTTGCTGGAAGCCACCGCGCATGCCCGGGCCGA
>JAIPKB010000191.1 GCA_021733795.1 Akkermansiaceae bacterium
CGTTCGAGATCCTGCGGAACACCTACGGCACGGCGGCCAAGGAGGTGCTTCCCACGCTCTATACGTGGCAGGAGAATTTGCCGGCGTTTCAAGCCGACGGGTCGATTCCAGACACGCGCTATGAGAATATCGAGGCCAATATCGCGTCGACCATTGCGGCACTCGAAGCCAATTCGCCGCCTCCTGCACTGAACTATTTCAAGACCGTGAATGTCGCCGACGCCAACCTCGGGATCTCCCTGCAAAGCACCAACAGCGTCCAGCTCAGCGCTTCGGCGACGGACCTGGACGGCGGTGTGCCTCGCTTTGCCTGGAGCAAGTTGAGCGGCCCGGGGCCCGTCTCATTCAGTTCGAATGGCACCACCGGCAGTTTTGACACCATCGCTTCGTTCACCACCGTCGGATCCTATGTGTTGCGGGTGTCGGTGACGGACAGTTCCATTATGGACGAAGTGATCTGGTGGAAACCACACCGGTTGCTGGGGTATTACGATTTCCAGACCTACGACCAAAACTATGGCACGGTTTCCACCGACGTGACGGTTGAGGTCTACGACGATATCAACTCCCCACCCGGGGCTCCGGGCGGCCTCGCGGCCACGGGGGGCGATGCCTTGGTGGACCTGAGTTGGAACCCCTCCTTCCGGGCGACGAGCTACCATGTGAAACGTGCCACGACCCCCGGCGGTCCATACAGCCCGCTCGCCAGTCCGGTGACCACGATCTATCAGGACACCACCGTCGTCAACGGCACCATCTACTACTACGTGGTCTCGGCGGTGAACGAGTTCGGCGAGAGCTCCGACTCGACGGAAACCGGCACCATGCCGGGTCTCACTCCGTTGCGCGTCAATGTCAACTTGGATGTCGCGGCCAGGGCCGGGCTTGTCGGCCCCGCCGGCGGTCTCGGCGAAACGTGGAATCAGGTGTTGGCCGGCCCGGGGAATATCGCGGGTTTGGAGGGGAGTTCCTTGCTGGACGCCAATGGCACCGTCACTTCCGTGGGCTTCACCTGCAGTGCGGGCAATCTGTACTCCTGGGGTGGTCCCGCCCTCACCCTGCTCACGGGTGGCACCTTCAATTGGACTCCGGGCGATTCCTATACCCTGACGATTGGCGGCCTCACCATCGGCAAAAAGTACGACTTGTCCCTCGTCAGCTTCCATCCGAATGAGGACGGCAGCAGAGCCTTGTTTTCAACGAGCAACCCGACGGACACCTCGTCGCCCCGGATCGTCGATAATGGCGGGGCGGGCGGGAACTCCTCCACCTGGGTCGAGGGCGTGAACTATGCGCGCTTCCTCAATGTCGATCCCGACGAATCCGCCACCATCAACCTCACCATTGACGGTGAGGACACCACCGGCAACCGGAGAAGGGCGTATCTGAGCGGCTTCCAGCTGATGGAGGCCGCGGAGGCCGTGGAGACGTATGCACTGACCGTCAACAGTGGCGATGGCGGCGGCAGTTACCACGCAGGTGAGACAGTGCCAATCACCGCCAATCCCGCACCGTCGGGACGGGAGTTCGACGTTTGGGTCGTGAACGCAGGCAGTCCATCGATTGCCAATGTGAATGCGGCCACCACCACCTTGACGATGCCGGCCGGTGCGGCGACGATCACCGCGACCTACAAGAACATGGGCGGAGGCCCCGCCGGATACACCTGGTCTGCCAATGAAGGCCAGACGGTCAACTTTGCCGGAACCGTTGATGTGGCCTACGGTGCCAATGGTCAGTTTTCCTACCTGTATGGTGTCACAGGCAACATCACCTTCAACAATGCCACCTTCGGGGATCCCATTGGCGGAGTTGTGAAAGCAGGCTATTATCGGAACACTGGACCGGGGACCGGTAAGATCAAGGTCTTTCTTCTCGCCGGGCAGTCGAACATGGAGGGACAGGGAGTGGTTTCCCTGAACGATCCGCAGAATTATAACGGTGGCTTGGGCAACCTTGATTGGTCCATGGTTCATTCTGCAAGTGCACCCATCATGACGCATCTGAAGGATGCCGGTGGCGCATGGGTGGTCCGCGACGATGTCAAGGTGTGGTTCAAGATTGCCGGGGGCATCACCAAGGGGGGGCTGACCGTTGGTTTCACCGGATACGGTGGCCAGAGTCATATCGGGCCGGAACTCCAGTTTGGCCATGTCATGGGTGACCAGTTTGACGAACCGGTTTTGCTGATCAAGACCGCATGGGGCGGCAAGAGCCTTTATGTGGATTTCCGCCCACCCAGTTCTGGTGGACAGGTAGGGCCGTGCTACACTCAGATGCTGGCGGAGTTCAATGAGGCGCTGGCCGATCTGCCGAATCTCTTTCCGGGCCAGTCCACGGAATATGAAATCGCCGGCTTTGTGTGGCAGCAAGGCTGGAACGACATGGTGACGGCCGCGGCCATTCCGGAGTACGAGCAGAATCTGGTCAACCTGGTCGACGATCTCCGCCTGGAATTCAACTTGCCTAAGCTTCCGGTCGTCATCGGGGAATTGGGAAATGGGGGGGCGAATGGTTCCGCAGACATGATGGCCTTCAGGCTTGCCCAGCGGAATGCCGCGGCACGGCTTGATAACACCCTGTTCGTGGAAACCCACGATTTCGCGCGCCCCCCGGAGCTGTCCCCCAACACGACGCATGGACATCATTGGTACGGCAATGCGGAGAGCTATTTTCTGATCGGGAATGCGCTTGGGATGGAAATGACATCCCTCCTGGCAGCCCCCGCGGCTCCGCGCGACCTGGCGGCCACACCGGGCGATGCGGTGGTGGAGCTGACTTGGAGCGCCGCCGCCGGGGCGACCAGCTACCATGTGAAACGCGCTACCAATTCGGGTGGCCCGTTCAGCCCGCTCGCCAGCCCGGTGACCACCAGCTATCAGGATGCGTCAGTGGTCAACGGCACGACTTACCACTATGTGGTCTCGGCCGTGGGCAGTGCGGGAGAGAGTGACGACTCGGAGGGAACCTCCGCGACCCCGGCCCCAGCCCCGTCGCCCTTCAGCGTCTGGGCCGCCGATCCCTCCCTGGGACTCACCGCCGGCGTGAATGATGGACCATTGGATGACGCCGATCGGGATGGCTTCCGCAACCTCCTGGAATTCGTCCTCGGCGGCAACCCGCTGGTGCCCTCGTCCGTGATCCGGCCCACCGTGTCGCTCTCCAGCGACGGCACCTGGGTTTTCGAGTATGAGCGCAGCAACCGTTCGGCACCTCCAGCCACCGCGCAGGTGGTCGAATACGGAAGCGATCTGGTCGGCTGGACACCGGTGGCGATTCCCGCAACCAGTGCCGACCCAGTAACGATCACGCCCGGCATCCCGTCCGACCACGTCAGCGTCGCGCTCCCGGACCTGGGAGCCATGGGATTCGCTCGCCTCAAAGTCACTAATCAAGTAATTAAGTAGAGTAAGTAAGTATATAATCGAGTGTTAATGAATTATTCAATTGGGATCACGAGCAAGAACCGAGCACGAAACAGCAACGGAAATGAATGGAACGGTGAGCACGCCCGGGCTGCACGTTGGAGCCAACTGCTCTGCTTCGGTGCATTTGTCACGGGCTGGTGGGTGACCGGCGTGGCGGCGGCGGATCCTGTGGTGACGTTTGCGAGCACGGGCCTGAATGTGACATCCAGCGGAACCGGCGCGGAGATCCTCAACACCGGCACCCTAGTCGAAGCCAATCATTACGGCCAAAGTGGCTTGACGACGATCACGCTGGCCAACGGCCTGATTTTTGGCACGTCCACCGCGAGTCTGATCAGGCCCAACGGGCCGAACTTCCAGGCGGAATGGGAGTTTAACGGGTCGCAGACCTACCAGACTGGCTGGGGGCACAATTCCTCGAATGATCGCGGCTACTCGATCACCGATGCCGCCTTCGACAATCTGATGGATCACGCGTGGTGGATCGCATACTCCGGATCCAGGTCGGACATGGTGATCAACGGCCTTGCGATCGGCCACACCTACCGCCTGCAATTGATCTCAGAGGACCCCCAAGGCGGAACCGTCTCGGTGGAGGGCTGCCCTCCCCATACCTGGTCGGGTGGCAATTCCGTCCTGTCCGCAACCTGGACTGCCGAGGACCCCACCATGAACATGCAATTGTCCAGAAAAGTGGATAATCGTTCCACCGGTGCCGGCCAGGGGGGCGAGGTCTTCTTCAACGGATACGCCCTGCACGACACCACGCCGCCCGGTTCGCTGAAGAACATCACCAGTTTCACGTTTCCCGGTCTCGGCGACGCCACGATCACCGGGACCGAGATTGCCCTGGGTGTGCCGTGGGGCACGGCTGTGACCCATCTGTCGCCGACCTTCACGCTATCACCCGACGCGACGGCCGATCCGGTTTCGGGAACCGTCAGGAACTTCTCCGCCCCACAAACCTACGTGGTGACCGCCCCGGACCGCTCAATCAAGAACTATCTGGTGACGGTCACGATCCTGCCCACAAGCGCGGCCAAAGACATCCTTGCCTGTGAGTTCGGGGTCCTCGGGGCTGCCGAGATCGCGGGCAGCAATATCACCATCACCGTGCCGATTGGAACAGTGGTGACGGACCTCGCACCGACCTTCACAATTTCGCCCATGGCGACCCTCAACCCGACTTCGGGGAGCACCCTCGACTTCACCAATCCGCAGACCTATACGGTCACCGCCCAGAACGGATCGACCAAGGATTACACCGTGGCGGTGCGGTCCTATGAGAGCTGGTTGCACTCCGGTTCGTTGTTCATCCTGACCACCCCGGAGGGGGCGGATTTACCGCCTTCCGCCGCGGAAGCGAACTTCCCGCTGCTGGTGCGGCTCAACAGTGACAACTTCGACTTCGGCCAGGCACAGCCCGGCGGTCGGGACATTCGCTTTACCACCGCAACCGGCTCGACCCTTCCCTATCAAATTGAACAATGGGATGCGATCAACGGTACGGCCGGCATCTGGGTGCGAATCCCTGTCATCACCGGCAATGCGCAACAGGAAATCAAGATGTATTGGGGCAAGGCCGACGCGTCCGCCGAAGCGGATCCCTCCGCCGTCTTCAATGCCACCAACGGCTTTGCCAGCGTGATCCACATGAACGAGCTTCTCGAAGATGAACTCGGCACAGTCGCGCCGGTCAATGCCGGCACCACTCCGGTCGAGGGACTGATCGGCAAAGGCCGGCATTTTGTCACGGGCACGGGGATCAATTGCGGCAACAGCATCACTGACTATCCCTATAGTAACAACCCCTTCACCTCCGAATGCTGGTTCCGGGCCGAGGCCGCCGGCGCTCCGATCCTGTATTGGGGGAGGTATGCCCAGCGCTATAACGGCAATACCGGCGATGGCAATGAGGTGAATATCAATATCGGATCCCCGGCGAGTCTCAGCTGGGCATCCGATGGCCCCGGCGGTGCCGTCGCGGCCACGGTGCCGGCAACCGGAGAGTGGTATCATGTGGCCGCAACGTATTCAGGCGGAGTCAGCCGGATCTATGTGAATGGCCAACTCGACGGCACCCGCACCGGCGGCAGCACCGCGATGTCGATCATGCAAGACGTCCAGATGTCGATCGGTGGATGGCGGGGTGGCAACTACGGCTTTGCCGGCGATATCGACGAGGTGCGGGTCTCGCGGGTTGCCCGCTCCGCCGACTGGATGAAGTTGCAATACGCAAACCAGAAGACCCTGCAAACCCTGGTGGGCCCCTTGGTGCAAACGGGTGCCGCTTTTTCGGCCGACCCCGCGGCCGTGACGATGAACGAGGGCACCACCACCACGCTGACCGGCCAGGCCGGCGGTGCCCAAAAGATCTATTGGATCCGCAAGGAAAATGGCCTGGAAACGGTCATCGCGGTGGACCGGTTCACACTCGGTTTCCCGGCCGGCCGGGTAACGGGCAGCCAATCATTCGTGCTTGAATTCAAGGCCGTTTATCCGACGGAAATCAAGACCATCGACGTCCCAGTCACAATCACGGAGAGCATTCCGGATCCGGAGTTCACGCTGACCGCCCCTGCCACTTGGGACGGACGGCAGACGATCACAGTGACTCCAGACATATCGAATTGGAGTGCCTTGCAGGCGGCAGGTGGCAGCGATTTGACTTACACCTGGAGGGTGGCGGGGGTCGCGGTGAGCAAGGAGATAACCCCGGGGACCCTGACCCTGTTGCGCTCCCAGGGCAGCGGTCCGATGACCGTAACGCTGACGATGGAGAACGGCGGGGCCCTGGTCACCGCCACCAAGACCATCACCGTCCGGGAGCCCGCAAGCGATGCCTGGGTGCAACGCGTGCCGGGGGGTGCCGAAAAGCCGGTGAACAACCAGTTTTTCGCCCGCGACGACACCGGATTTGGTACGATCTACTACAATGGCACGCAGGGCGACTCGCCCGACGAGGTCTTTCTGAAAGTCTACAGGACCGAGACCGGGACGGATGTCCTCTACGCCACCCACCGGCAGTCCCTCGTGGGCACCGCCTATGCCTTTGCGGCACCGGTTGCGCCGGGCTTGGTGACCTATAAGGTGGTGTTCGGTTCGACCACCGGCGGGATTGACACGGTTCTTGCCACGGTGACCAACCTGGTCTGCGGCGATGCCTATATCATCCAGGGGCAGTCGAATGCGGTGGCCGACAACCCCGACAACCCGTTCAGCAGCGAATGGATCCGCAGCTTTGGCAACCTGACGGGGGGCACCGGAAGCGGTTGGGGCAACGCCGTGCGTGGCAGCGTCAGTGGCGATGCCTGGCGCATCGGTTACTGGGGCATGGACCTCGCCATCGAACTGTTGGCGGCCTATCAGGTGCCCGTCTGTATCCTCAACGGGGCCGTCGGAGGCACCCGGATCGACCAGCACCAGCGCAATGAAGCCAATCACGAGGACCCGGCCACGATTTACGGACGCCTGCTGACGCGCGTCGCGGCGGCCAGGTTGACGCACGGGATCAGGGGGATCCTGTGGCACCAGGGCGAGAACAACAGCGGCGCGGCAGCCCCCACCGGCGACTGGGATTATAAATCGTACCAGCAATACTTCGTGGATCTGTCGGCGGCCTGGAAACAGGATTATCCCAATGTGCGGCACTACTACGTCTTTCAGGTGTGGCCCTTGCCGTGCGGCATGGGTCCCAAAGGCGACCAGTTGCGCGAGGCGCAGCGAACCCTGCCGCGTCTGTTCTCCAACATGAGCGTCATTTCCACTGTGGGCGTTTCCGGCGGTCGCGGGCTCTGCCATTTCGATTCGTTGGGTTACGAGCAGATCGCGAATCTGACCGCGCCGCTGGTGATGCGGGACAATTACGGACTGGTCCCGGCCTCAGCGATCACCGCCCCGGATCTGAAGCGGGCTTACTTCACCACCACCGACCGGAACGCGATCGCACTGGAGTTCGGCCAGGACATGGCCTGGAACAACGCCGCCACGGCCAATTTCTACCTGGACCGGGTCGCGGGCAAGGTCACCTCGGGCCGCGCGAGCGGCAAGGTGATCACGCTTCAACTGAACGGCACGTCGGCGAACGAAACGATCGACTATGTGGTGGACCAAGACTGGAACGGGAGTTCGACGAACCTGCTCCGCGGGGCCAACGGGATCGCGGCACTCACCTTCGCGGAGGTCCCCATTGCGGCGCTTCCCCCGTCGCCCTTCAGCGTCTGGGCCGCCGATCCGGCGCAGCGACTCACGGCCGGGGTGAATGACGGGACACTGGACGATCCCGAACTCGACGGCCTCGTCAATCTGCTGGAATTCGTCCTCGGCGGCCACCCGCTGGCCCCCTCGTCCGCCACCCTGCCCACCGTGAGCCTGCCCGGCGGCGGCACCTGGTTCTTCGAGTATGAGCGCAGCGACCTGTCGTTGCCTCCTGCCACCACCCAGGTGGTCGAATACGGCAGCGATCTTTTGGGCTGGACACCGGTGCCGATTCCTGCTACCAGTAATGGGTCCGTGACGATCACCCCCGGCAGCCCGTCGGATCACGTCAGCGTCGCAATTCCCGACATGGGAGCCACCGGCTTCGTCCGCCTCAAAGTCACCGAGTAATCACCACCGATCCCCGAATTTTCACCTAGCAGACCTCAAGACAACCCCGATGAAAAAACACACCACGAAACCGCCCGCCCGCCTCTCCGGCCGCATTGCCCTGGCCACTCGCATCCACACCCTGTGCCTGGCCGGGGTGTTGGGCCTGTTCCAGTTCGCAAGTGCCGATACGACAATCAACTCCGGTGGCTCGTTTACGATCAATGATGGCAACACGACCAAAGTCGGCACCGTGACGACTTGGAACGACACCGGCACGTTGACGATCCACGGCGGCGGCACGCTTCAGACCTGGCCGCTTCAGAACGAAGAGGTCGCCAACAACGCTTCCATCGTTTTCGCGGGCAGCGGAGGCACGATCAACCTCCGGTTCAATGACAACGACACCCACTTCACGTTGAACGGCCCGCTCACCTCCACTGCCACCGGCGCACAGACCCTCGCTGTCTACACCGGCAATAATGGAAATGGTGACCGTGAGTCAGTCACCTTCTCCTCCGGCATCCCCAACGTCAGCGATGGCAGCCCGCTGTCCATGCAGGTCACCTATCAGACCCAGACCGGTTCCCAGAGTTACGTCAACCTCGCGGGGGTCAACACCTTCACCGGACCGATCACCTTGATCAAGGGAAACAGCGTCACCAGTTCCTACCTGACGATCGGCGGCGTGCGCACCAGAAGCGGGAGCACTCCCGGATCCGGAAAACTGGGCGGTGGCAATTTTCCGGGGAATATCTCGCTCGCCGCCACCACCACCCTCAATTACCTCAGTTCGGCGACTCAAACATTGTCCGGCGGGATTTCCGGCGTGGGGAGCTTCAGCATCGGCGGTGGCGGCACCGTGACCCTCTCCGGTGCCAGTACCTTCAGCGGCAACACCACCGTCAGCGCTGGCAGCGCGCTGGTCCTCGGCAATACCGGCGATTATACGTTCCACGTCACCGATTCGTCCACCAACAAGATCACCGGCGCGGGCTCCGCCACTTTCAATGGCAATTTCACGATCGACACCTCGGCGGTCAGCGTCACATCGGGTTCCTGGACTCTGGTCGATACCACGACCAAGTCCTTCGGCACCACCTTTGGCCTGACCGGCTTCAGCGGTCCCGCCGGCGCCGTCTATACGAAAACGTCCGGGGGCCAATCCTGGACCTTCAACACAAGCACCGGCGTGCTCAGTCTCAGCTCCGCGGCCATCATCACGTCCTTCGGGATTCCCGGCTCCGCCGGCGTGATCGATCAGACCGCGAAGACGATCGCCTTGACCGTGCCGTGGACCCCGTGGGGAACGAGCGGATTGGCGACCCTCGCGCCGACCTTCACCCTGACTTCCGGCACCTGCAATCCAACCAGCGGCAATCCCCCGTCACCGACATTCGCCGCCACCAACCCCGCCACCTACACCGCCACCGACGGGGCTACCGTCAACAACTACATCGTCACAGTCACCATCACGCCGGCGAGTGCGGCCTGTGACATCCTGACCTGCAATTTCGGAGCCCTGGGTCCGGCGGTGATTTCCGGGACCGACGTTGTTCTAACGGCTCCGCCAAGCCAGTCGGTGACCTCCCTTGCGCCCACCTTCACGCTTTCGGCCAATGCGACGATGAGCCCGGGTTCGGGGACCACGCACAACTTCACGAGTCCCGTGAGCTACCGGGTCACCGCCGAGAATGGCACGACGTTCAAGGACTACACGGTGTCCGTGCAGTCCTACGAAGCCTGGGCGCACCACGGCTCGTTGTTCATCATCACCACACCGGACGGTGCCAACATTCCCGGCGGAGCGACGGAAACGAATTTCCCGCTGCTGGTGCGCCTCAACAGCGGCAACTTCAATTTCGACGACGCCCAGAGCGACGGCCGCGACATCCGCTTCACCACCGCAGCCGGAGCGAGCCTTCCCTATCAGATCGAACAGTGGGATGCGGCCAATGGCACCGCCAGCATCTGGGTGAAAATCCCCACCATCACGGGCAATTCCACCCAGGAAATCCTGATGTACTGGGGCAAGGCCGGCGTCGCCAGCGAATCCAGCGGCAGCGCAGTCTTCAATGCCGCCAACGGCTTCGTGAGCGTGTTCCACATGAGCGACAGGGTGGTGGATGAAGTGGGTACCACCTCGCCCGCCAACTCCGGAACCACCGCAACCACGGGCCTGATCGGCAGGGGCCGGAGCTTCACCGCAGGCAGTGGCGTGAACTGTGGCACCAGCATCACGGGCTATCCGACCGGTTCCAACCCGCATTCCTCGCAAGCGTGGATCCGGGCCAGCGGCGCCAACACCAATGTCCTCGGCTGGGGCATCGAGCAGGGCCAGGGCAAGGTGGTCATGCAATTGGCCAATCCGCCACACATGAACATGGATTGTTACTTCGGCGGCGCCAACGTCACCGGGGCCAGCACCGTCCCGCTCTCGGAGTGGGTGCACGTGGTCCACACCTATCAAAGCGGCGCGGCGAAAATCTATGTCAACGGCGTGCTGGACGGCACCAACACCGGCGGCTCGATGAACATCCCCACCCCCGCCAGAATGTATATCGGCGGGTGGTATGGTTTTAACTACGCCGGCGACATGGACGAAGTGCGCATCTCCAAGGTCGTGCGCTCCGCCAATTGGGTGAAACTGGAATATGAAAACCAGAAGCCCCTGCAGACACTGGTCGGCTCCCCAGTGCAACCCGGTTCGACGTTCTCCGTCTCGCCCGAGTCGGTGAACATGCTCGAAGGCAGCGACGCCACCCTCAGCGGCGAGGCCGGCGGTGCCCAGAAGGTCTATTGGATCGAAAAGAAAAACGGTGTCGATACCGTGCTCGCCACCGACGTGTTCACCCTCGATATCTCCGCCGGTCGGGTGACCGGCGACCAAGACTATGTGATCCAGTTCAAAGGAATCTACCCGGGTGGCAACCAAACCCGCGACATCCCGGTCACGGTCACCGAGGATATTCCCGATCCGGTGTTCACTCTGACGGGTCCCTCCACTTGGGATGGGCGCCAGACGATCACCGTCACCCCGAATATCTCCAACCTGAGCATCCTGCAGGCCAAAGGGGTTGCCGATTTCACCTACACCTGGACCGTCAACGGGGTCGCGGTGATCAAACAAATCACGCCGGGAGTCCTGACCCTGACACGCTCCCAAGGCAGCGGTCCAATGACCGTGAGCCTCACCATGGACAATGGCGGGGCGCTGGTCACCGCCACCAAGACCATTACCGTCCAGGAACCCGCAAGCGATGCCTGGGTGCAACGCACACCGGGGGCCACCGAAAAGCCGGTCACCAAGCAATTCTACGCGCGTGACCCGAATACCGGCAACGGCACGATCCACTACAACGGCACGGGAGCCGGCACCACCCCGGTCTTTTTGAAAGTCTATGCCAAGCCCGAATCGGGCAGCGAGACGCTGTACGGCGAAATCCACCGGCAAACCCCAGTGGGCGGAGTCTATGCCTTCGCGGTGCCGATTGCCGCAGGCAAGGTGACTTACCGGGTCGAGTTTGGCACGACCACCGGCGGCAACGATACCGTTAGCAATACCGTGACCGATCTGATCTGCGGCGACGCCTATCTCATCGACGGTCAGTCGAACGCGCTGGCCACCGATAATGCAGCGCCCAATGACAGTACCACCAACCCGTGGATTCGCACCTATGGCTTGTCGGGGACCTGGGGCTATGCGATCAGCAAAGGTTCGGAAATGCAACTCGGTGTTTGGGGGATGATTTTGGCCAAACGCATGGTGACCGACCATAACATGCCGGTGTTCATCATCCAAGGTGCCGTGGGCGGCACCCGGATCGACCAGCACCAACCGAATCCGGCAGGCCATTCGCAGCCGGGTAGCTTGTATTCGATCTATGCCAACATCTACAACCGCGTGACAGGGGCCAAGCTGACCCACGGCATCCGCGGCGTGTTCTGGCACCAGGGTGAAAACAATAGCGGTGCCGCAGCCCCCACCGG
>JAIPKB010000192.1 GCA_021733795.1 Akkermansiaceae bacterium
GGTGAACTTCGATGCCGGTGCCGAAACCCCCGCCGCCGGGGCCTTCACCGCAATCGGCATTGCCATCGCCACCTTGTTCCTGACGCCCCTGCTGTTTTTCCTGCCGAACGCCACCCTGGCGGCCACCATCATCGTCGCGGTGCTCTCGCTGGTGGACCTCAAGGCGCTCAAGCACACTTGGCATTACTCCAAAGCTGATGGCGCGGCGATGGCCGCCACGATCCTGCTCACCTTGTACGAAGGTGTGGAGATCGGCCTGATTGCAGGCGTGGGACTATCCATCTTCCTCCACCTCTACAAAACCTCCAAGCCGCATGTGGCGGTCGTCGGCCAACTCCCCGGCACGATGAACTTCCGCAACACGAAACGCCACACCGTGGTGACCGATCCGGAGATCCTTTCGCTGCGGATCGACGCCAGCCTCTATTTCCCGAACGCCCGCTTCATCGAGGAAATGGTCAACGATGCCGTTGCTGCCAGTCCGGCCGTGCGCCACGTCATCCTCGAATGTCCGGCGGTCAACACGATCGACGCCTCCGCGCTGGAGAGCCTGGAAGCCATCAACCACCGACTCAGGGACGGCGGCGTCACCCTCCACCTGTCGGAGGTGAAAGGCCCGGTCATGGACCGCCTGAAGCGCTCGCACTTCCTCGAACAACTCACCGGCAAGGTTCATCTGACCCAGTTTGACGCCGTGGCCAGCATCAATCCGGAACTGGCGCGTAGCACGCTGGAGGCTGGAAGAGTAATCAGTGACCAGTGATCAGTGATCAGTGATCGGTAATCAGCTAAATCACCCTTGACCACCCACCTCAAATCAGCCAGAATCCGTCATCCCCAAATCATCCGTGTCATCCCCAAATCATCCGTGAACACCAACCCCAAACAAACTATGAAGACCAACCCCAAGACCCTCGCCGCCGCCGCTATCCTGTTGTCCGCCATTCCGGCTACCGCAGGCACCACCGTCCCCTCGCTCACCAACCCAGAACCGGTCGCCACCGCCCCGGCCTGGCATTGGCGGGCCGCAATTTACGGCTGGGCCACCGCGCTAGATGGGGACGTCACGATCCGCGGACGCAATGCCGGCGTCGATGTCGGCTTTGACGATGTCCTTGACAATCTCGACTGGGCCGTGATGGGTGCGGTGGAGATCGGCTGCGACAAGTGGAGTTTCCTGGCGGACCTGTTCTATGCCGAACTCAGCGCCAGCACCGTCAAAGGACCCGACTACTTCAGCAGTCAGCTAAGCCAATTCATCGGCAATTTCGTGGTCGCCTACAACGTGGTCGATAGCGGGCCCACCCGCTTCGACGTTTATGCCGGCGTGCGGGTCAACTCGCTGGACGCCGACCTCGACATCAGTCGGCTCGGGGTTCCCACTTTCAGCGGTTCCCAAAGCAAGACCTGGGTGGACCCGATCATCGGGGTGCGTTTCCAACGGGATCTGTCCGAGAAATTCTTCTTCCGCGCGGTGGGCGACATCGGCGGTTTCGGCGTGTCCTCGGACTTCACCTGGCAGGCGCTGGCGGCCTTTGGCTACCGGCTTTGCGACAACGCTTCGGTGGCGCTCGGTTACCGAGGCATCGGCACCGACTACTCGAGCGGTGGTTTTGGTTACGATGTAATCAGCCACGGCGTGTTGCTGGGCCTCGAATGCACGTTCTGACCATCCTCAATCCGGACCTTCGGTGATTGAACAATCCGCTATCGCTCCGGCACCTTCGGCGCGGATCCCGGCGTGGACCTGCGCCGTGGGGTTGATCCAACTGGCCATCCACGGTCCGTTGCCTGCGGCGGTCATCAAAGGCCAATTATTTGATCACCTGCCCCAGCGGGCATGGCTGGAGGGCTACGACCCCACCCTCGTCAGCAGCCGGTATTTCGGCGAGTTCAGCTATGAGAACCACGATGGCGGCGGCGATTACTACAAGCCAAAGTGGAACCTGTTGGCGGATACCAACCGCCACCGGCTGGACCTTGGAACCACCCACCATTGGGGAACGGACAACCAGTACGCCCTGTCCCTCGGGGCCGAGGTCCCGCTCACCTCGGAGAGTTTCAATTTCAAACTGATAGCCGGTTTCGCCTGGTATCTCTAACAAATTTCGGGATTTCCCTCCATGAAGCATCGGTCGGCAATCACCCCGCGGCTCCGGTTTCTCGGCTGCATCACGATGGCGTGGGTCGGCATCTTGTCCGGCCGCCTCAGTGCCGAAGAAACCCCGGAAGCCGGGTTTTCCGCAAGGAGTTCGATCGAAACCCGTCTGGT
Source organism: Akkermansiaceae bacterium (assembly GCA_021733795.1). GTDB lineage: Bacteria > Verrucomicrobiota > Verrucomicrobiia > Verrucomicrobiales > Akkermansiaceae > Luteolibacter. The sequence continues at coordinate 2,273 of JAIPKB010000192.1, forward strand.
GGCCGCCCGCGCCGAACTCAAGGCCCTGCCCGAGGGCGCCGCCCCTGCGTTGAACGAGGCTCTTCAACGCCTGACGGCGGCCCAGATGTATCACCTCGACGCCATCGGTTTTCTAACTACCGAGGAGGCCAAGCGCGACAAAGCCAAGCTGGAGTCATCCACATGGCACGGTTTTACACAGTCCCCGCCGTATTCCATCGTACTGTTGGATGGGGTCCGCGAATCCATCGCCGTCATCGAGCAATCACAGCGGACGGCTGAAGCCCGGCTGCGAATTTACGAAACGGAATTGGATGGTTTGCAGAACACTCTCGCGGATCACCAGCAGGCCCAACGGCGATTCCGGGAGGCTGCCGAAAAGGCCGCAAACCCGGACTCGCGGCAAAGCGCCGACCTCTCGGCGCAGAGGATGAAGCTCGAAGCACGCATCGACGCGGAGAAAATCGGCCGTCTTCAATTGGCCATCTCCACCGAGCAAGCGAGCTTGGACATGCTCGCCAGCAACCGGGAACTGGCAGCCCGCAAACTCAAAGCCATCAATGGCAAGACCACCTTCACCCCCGAGGAGCTTGACAAGCTCCTCCAGCCGATCATCAGCGAGCGCGACAAAGTCAACCAGATCCTCGTCGAAGAAAGTGAAAGCCGGCCCTCTCCCAACCCGCTGCTGACGTGGAAGGTCGAATTCCTCACTCTCCAGAAAAGCTTCTGGGAAGCCCGGTTTATCCTCATCAACAGCAGTGACCGCACTGAGATCCGGGCCGCGACAGCCACGCTGAAGAAGCTTCAAACCCGGGTGGATGACTGGGTCAAGATCGCCGATCTCCGGCTCGCCGGAAATGACATCGACACCACGGTCATCGATCCGGTCTCGCTCCACAAGATCGTCCCGCAGATCCGCTCGATGCAGCGCCGCATCGGCTTCGCCCTCAAGGACCTCGAAGGTTGGAGCCTGATGGGGCGTGGCACTCCGATCCTCGACCGCATCACCGCCACCCTGCTCGCGATCTGGAATGCCGAACTCTACCTCGTCGAAGAGAGTGACATTCAGGACGGCCGGAAAATCGCGATCTATCGTGCCATCACCGTCGCCAAACTGGTGCGCCTCGCATTCATTCTGCTCGTCGGATGGTTTACCCTGCGGTATATCTCGCGGCGGGTCAATGCCGCCGTCGCCCGCAGGGGCAAGATCCCCCAGGCCACCGCCGATCTGGCCGGGAAATGGGCTTTCGGATTCGGGCTCGTCCTGCTCATACTCTACGGGCTCAATGCGGTCAGCATCCCCTTGACCGCCTTCGCCTTCCTCGGCGGCGCGCTGGCCATCGGCATCGGCTTCGGCACCCAGACGCTGCTCAAGAACTTCATCAGCGGCATCATCCTGCTGTTTGAACGTCCGCTCAAGGTCGGCGATGTGGTGGAAGTAGCCGACATCGTGGGGACCATCAAACTGATCGGCATCCGCGCCTCAGTGATCCAACACTTCGACGGCATTGACACCCTCGTTCCCAACAGCATCCTGCTCGAAAACCAGCTCACCAACTGGAGCTTCTCGAGTACGGTGATCCGCCATTCCATCCTCGTGGGTGTCGCCTACGGCTCCCCCACCCGCGAGGTGTCCCGCCTGCTGCTCGCCGTGGCTGCCGGGCACGGGCTCGTGAAAAAAGATCCCGCTCCCGAGGTCCGCTTCGAGGATTTTGCAGACAACTCCCTGACCTTCAGCCTGTTGTTCTGGCTGGACGTCAAGAAAGTCGCTCGCAACGCTCTCGCCAGCGACCTCCGTTACATGATCGACAAGGCCTTCGCCGAGGCTGGCGTGACCATCTCCTTCCCGCAACGCGACCTCCATTTCGATCCCGACAAACCTCTTCGGGTCGAGCTTTCCCGCTCTCCTACCACCAAACCAACAACCAGCACAAAGCCATGAATAATATCGCAACAAAACTCGCCACCGCCGCCCTGCTTGCGACCGGAGCCCTCGCCCTCAGCCACTGCGCCAATGACCCGCTCACCAACATGAATGCGGCCAACGTCAACCCCCGCGAGCTTGCGGCGGAATCGCGGGCCGCATTGAAGGATCTTTATAGCCGTAACCCAGGTGCCCGCACGCTCGGTGCCAAAGCCAAGGGTATCCTCGTCTTTCCGGAAATCACCAAGGCCGGCTTCATGGTCGGTGGCATGGGTGGCAACGGCTCGCTCATCCGCAACGACGGCACCATCCGCGACTTCTATCAGACCGCCGGAGCCTCCTACGGTTTCCAAGCGGGCATTCAGCAATACGGCTACGCCCTGTTCCTGATGGACAATTCGGCCTTCAACAACCTTAACAGCAGCGATGGTTGGGAAGTCGGCAGCAGCCCCAGTTTGGTCATCGTTGACCAAGGCATGGCCGCTTCGCTCTCGACGGCGACGGTCAACAAGGGCACCTATGCGTTCTTCTTCAACCAGCGCGGCTTGATGGGCGGCCTTGGCCTCCAAGGCTCCAAGATCACCCGCATCCACCCTCCCCGTTGATTACTAACCTCCCAATGCCTATTGGAACGCGGGTGCAACAGCCGCCGGTTTCGTGATCCCCGGCGCGGGTCTGCTCTCCGCAGCGGGGGCCGGCAGCATTGCCATCGAAGGCCGCCTGCGCGACGGCGGAACCGGCAAGATGTTTGCCAACTTCAAGGACCGTCGCAAGGACAAGACCGACCCGGTCAACCTCGGCAGCTACACCTGGTACCACGGTGCCGAGGGCAACATCGCCGACTGGGCCGCGGAATTCGCCGAACTGCTGAATACGCCGCCGACCCACGTCGTCAAACGCCCCAGCCCGGTGACGCTCAGCCCGTGGTGAGTGCGGATCAGACCGCCCGCACAAGGGAGCTGTCTTGCGGAGCGCTGGCTTCAGCCGGCGTGTCTTGCTGAGGAGGGCGGGACGCCCTCCCCCCTTGACCCGCGGGCTGAAGCCAGCGCTCCGTCCCCGACCGGCATCGACACGGCGGATTCCCGAAAATCTGCCGCCCGCCCTGCGGTTCACGGCGTCGGTTTCTTCTTGCCGGCCAGCAGAACCGCGATCTGCCTGAGCCTGTTCGGGTGAATGAGCATGATGAACAGCCCGCCCGCGATATTGCCGAGCGTGACTGGCAGAATATTGTGAAACATGACCCCCAGTCCCGTGAACCCGAGACCTTTGGCAAAATGCCCTGCGGGAATGAGGTACATGTTGGCAACACAGTGCTCGAACCCGGAGGCGACAAACGCCATGATCGGCAGCACCACACAAACGATCTTAGAAATCACATCCTTTGAAAAATACGACATGATGATGGCGAGCACCACGAGGATATTGCATAGAACACCTCTGATAATGGCCTCACCGAATGGGATGGCACACTTATAATCGGCGACCTTGGCGGCCTCGCGGCCCACTGAAGTCAGGGTGTCTCCATGCCCGAAAATGCCTGCCTGATAGACCAGCCAAGCGGTCAGGACCGCACCCACCAGATTGCCCGTGTACACCACGGCCCAGTTTTTGAGGAGTTGCCAGGGCGAATAGAGGCGGGTGATGGCGCCCACGACCATGGTGATGTTGCCGGTGAACAGCTCGGCCCCGGCAATCACGACCAGCACGAGGCCCACACCGAAACAGGCCCCCGCGACCACCCGACCCATTCCCTGTTCCAGGGCCACCAGATAGAGGTGCGAGCCGAAACTGATGTAAAGGCCGGCAAGAAAGCCGAGGATCAGGAGTTGCCAAGCCTGGGTATTGGCCTTCTTGATGCCGAGATGTGAAATCGTGGTGCCGACTTCAGAAATGGTCAGGGTCGGGTCGTAGTCATTTTTGGCCATTTCAGGATTGGTTGCTATAATATTGCGTTTGGAGTGGGTGGGAACGGGGATGCCGGGCGCTCGGAAAAACGGATGTCTCAAAGCGTCTTCATCGGGTCACGCCCGGCCGGGAGGCTAATGGTCCCGGCTTCCCTGCCAAGGGAAATCGGAGGGAAATCGGGGCGTCCGCGGGATCCAGGAGGTGAATCACTTGCCCGCGATAATGAGGTCCAGCCTGCGGCTGTGCTCCTGTTCGGTGCATTTGCCACCCTCGATTGTCAGCCATCCGTCATATTTGATCGTCTCAAGCGCCTCCCTGACAGCGGGCCAATTGACGCTACCGTCGCGGATGTTCGCCCAGTCTCCGTTGCCGCCGGGATCCTCGTTCAGCTTGAAATCCTTCGCGTGGCACTTGGCCACCAACGGCCCCAGAGCGCGCAACCATTCTTCCGGCGGCGCGTATTTGACGTGATTGCCGATATCGAAATAGGCCTTCACCCAGGGGCTCTCGAACGAGGCGACAAAACTCCTGAACAGGGCGGGCTTGGACCACAAGTTGTTCCAGACGTTTTCCAAGGCAATCACCACGCCGGTTTTCTCGGCCACCCCGATCAGCCGCTTGATTTGCTCGCGGGAGGTTTCCGTTGCATGGTTGTGCGCCTTGATATAGGCGGCGTAGGGCGCGTTGTCACCCGCGACCACCTTGCTGACCAAACTGGTCTTTTCATCGAACTCGATCTGCAATTCGCGCGGATTGGGGATTTTCATGCCGCCCACCCGACATGGCACCAGCAGCACCGCATCAGCGCCGAACGCCTCAGCCGCACGCAGGGCGTCCTCGGTCGTCTTGCGGGTGGCCTTGACCTTTTCAGGATCCCCGCTATTGAACTCCGCCCACCCGCGCATCACCGAGTGGATTTTCATCCCCAGTTGGTCGGCGATCCGGCGGCACTTGGCGGCATCAGCCACGGGCAGCACCCCGGCCTCCACCCCGTCGAATCCAGCGTCCTTGACCCGCTGCAGACCTTCTTCAGTGGGCTCGTTCATGATCACCGCCTTGCGCAGGCGGGTTTTGAAGCCGGCTGAAGCGGCCGGAGCCCCTCTCGTGCGGGAACCGAACCCAAGCGCGGCTCCGGCGGCAAGGGTGGCAGTGGTGGTGAGAATGTGGCGGCGGTTGAAGGTCTGGTTCATGCTAGATTGCGGTTTTTTTTTCTGGTACTTCAATGAACCATCACCCGGAACCCGACGTGATAGACCGCCTGCCAAGGCCGGAAACCCTGCCGACTCGCCGAAGTGGCCCGGCACGGACGATCCGACCAAGAACCACCCCGCACCGTCTTGCGACCCTCATTGAAATCGCCGGACGTCCATTCCCAAACGTTGCCGGCCATGTCGCACAGTGCCCATGGATTGGCGGCAAAGGAACCCACAGGTGCCGCGATCCGGAAGTGGTCGTCGATTGACTCGATCGCGGGCCGCCACGGCGGGACCGCCCCAGATGGCAATCCCCACCCGAAGGTCGGCAAAACCCGCAACGAATGATCGGCCAGATTCGCGAATTTCGAGAAATCCGCATCCAGCCCGCCGAACCAAAGTGGCGTCGCAGTCCCGGCCCGGCACGCGTATTCCCACTCCGCCTCGCCGGGCAGCGTGCACCGGTTGCCGGTTTTCTCCGACAACCAACCGCAGAACGCCATCGCCTCGTGCCAGGAAACCCGGACGACTGGCTGCTTGGGACCGTTGGCGGGATATCCGCGCTCGGTGGTGCTGAACTGGAGAAAATCCCCCCGTTCGATCCGGCTATCGTGGGTGGGATCGAAGCAGGCGAATTGTTCATTGGTGATTTCAGTACGGCCCAACCAAAAATCCCGATCAATGGAGACGGGGACGGGTGCGCTATGAGCACCAGTTTCACCCATCAGGAAGGAACCACTCGGAATCCGCACCAAATCCAAAACGACCCCGTTGCCCAACTCGAGCGGCCGTTGGCCAGGGCCGGACTCGAGTTGGCGACGCCGGGCCTCGGTGGAGTCGAACGGCCAACCCGCCACCCCGCTGCGGACAACCGCCGGCGGTGCGGCATGCTCCACCGGCGCTTCAAACGGAATCGTCGCCGCCGGCGGGGGCGTCACGGCCTCGGGATCCTCATCGCATTGCGCATAGCGTTTGAGCATCTCGCGGCGGCGGTCGCGTTGGGCGGTCACCTTTGCCGCACCGACAATCTCGGTCCAAGTGCCGTGCGCCGGGGTGTTCAAGTCGATCCAGGTGATCAAACGATCCCAGGCCTCTGCGTCGAGAGTCACCCCGTGGTGGCCGACCCGCAGCAGTTGCACCAATTCAGTGGTGTCGGCGCTGAACTCGCAGGGAGTCAGCAGATGCAGGTCGCTTTCGATCGTGTGCCCCCGCACGTAGGATCGCAGCGCCAGATAGGACGGGGTGAAGCGGGTTCCATTGTTGTAGTCGGCTGCGGCGGCTTGCGGGTGAACCGGTGGTGCGTCCCGCAAGTCGAGGCTTGCGGCCGGACCCGGCCCGGTCGTGCCATTATGGCAACCGACACAATAACGGTCCAACACCGGCTGCACCTCGCGGACGAAAGAGAACCCCCGGACTGGACCATACCAAGGCTTGATCGTGACGGGCGGCTTCGCCAGCGCAAGACCCTTGCCCGGAGCCGGGCTGGAGTTCTGCGAATCATGGCAACCGACGCACGAGAGAGTTTCCCCGGGCATGGCGGTCATCCAACTGCGCATGAGTTGCACCGCCTGTCCATCGGCGTCGAGCGGCTGGACGGAAACCGGCGTGTTCGCCGGGACCCGGAAATACGCCGAACCGTCGGCTTCCACCGGAACAGTTCCCATGATGCGCTTGATGTCCCACGGACCATCGAGCCCGACCCGGTTGACCTGCCCGCCCATGTTGTGATAGGCAAAATGATAGGTGAACACGCGAAGCTGCTTGATCGTGCCGCGCGGCACCCCGGCCAAGCCGGGCCCTGCATACAAATCAAGAATGGAGATCGTCGCATCCGATTGCTCGGGTTGAACCCTGGACGGCACGCTCCGCGGCCGGGCGACCGGCTGGAACGGGATCGGCTCCAACAACGCGCTGCCATCCGCAGGTTGCCGGATGAGCTGCAGATTATCGAAAACGTCCGCCAGATAAATCCCCCATCCCGATTGGGGCGTGGGTTTGGCGGAAACCAGGAAATACTTGTCGCTCAGCGGCCAGGGGTGGAGGAATTTCGGCCAACTGCCGTCGATTAGTTGGTCGAGAATGACGGGCTCCACCCTCCGGTCGCGGCCGGGGATTCGCTGGATCACTCCATCCGCCTCGCAACGGCCCAGAGCGTTGTCGAAGAGGACCAGTTCACCCATTCTGGGCAGCCCGTGGTGGCCGCCGACCACCGCCGCGAACTTGGTCGCCGAACCGGGAATCGGCCGCGCATAAAACATGGCGTTGGGCCAGTAGGATCCGCTGCCGTAGAACTCCTTCTGATCCGTGCCATCGGAGTTCATGTGAAACAACATGCGGGCGGCGAAGTGCGGGATATCCGCATACTCCCAGCGTTGATAGAGCACCCGTCCGTCGTTCAACACGGTCGGGCACCAGTTGTGATCCTGATCAAAGGTCAGCCGGCGGATCACCCCGGTATCCCGTTCGAACCGATAGAGGTTGGCAACGTGAGACGCTCCGGTCACGCACGGAACTCCGGTGAATGGCGCGGTCGAGCCGAATACGATGCCGCCGTCCGGCAGATAACAGGCGTCGTAGTTGTCAACGTCCGGTTCATGGATCAGCGGCAGTTGGCGGAGTCCTCCGCCGTCCGCTTCCATTTCAAAGACCTGCCAGCGACCATTGTCGCCGGGCATCGAGAAGAGCATCCTGCTCGCATCGAAGTCCAAATCCACATCGCCCACAAAACGCCCGTTCTCAGGCTGGAACAACGGCTGCAGCCCGCCGTCGGGGCGGACGGGAGAAAGCACCACCAGTTGATTGTTGAAACCCTGGGTTGGAAGGCTCGAGTTCCCCTCCCAGTTCTGCGGCAGCCCAAGATTACCGGCGTCCCGCTCGACCAGCAGCAGCCGCTCGAAGTCAAGCAACGGATTGGCGAGCAGCGCCTCACTCCGGAGGCTCGCCAGGTCCTCCGCCCAGGCCGGGCTCTCACCGTTCTCCGCCAGTCTGCGCTCCAACTCCGACAAGCGGCCGGCAAACGCCACACCCTGCGGGTAGCGCGCCCCAAACGTCTCGGTTAGATCGACGATCGCCAGACGCAGGTTATTGAGCTGTTGCGGCCCGTCACCCGCCTCTGCGGCACAGGGCACGAACAGCGCCATCAGACATCCAACAATCAGGAACCGGTTTTTCATGGCGTTACGGTATGGTTTTCCTTCCGGCAGCGGACCGGTGGGGGATGGGGATTCAAGAATGCGCCAACCATCGACCAGCTTGAGCAGGCATCGCGTCATGGTAGCTGCAGTTGAAGGGGATCATTGCCACGGTGCTCGAAGGGTCCCGGCGATGGTCTGGCCGGATCACGAGACCGGCCCAGGAAATCGGTATCGATCACCAACGAAGTGCCGTCCGGATTCTGATAGGGCAGCTTGGGGACGCGCACCTGCCCCAGCGATTGAGTGGTCACCCGCGCGGTGACCGCGGCGGCGAGGTGGGGACCCATGTCCAAGCTGAACTCGACCCGATTGCCCTGCGGGGTCCACTTGAGGGCTGGATCATAATCCGGCAGCACGAGCGCGTTCCGTTCGTTGGCAAGGGACCTCGCGCCGTTGCAGTAAATGTTGCCACCGGTCAGTTGGGGGACCTTGCTTGAATCATAGGCCGACAGGCCGGGAACCGCGCGTTTGGGATCGCTGTCCCCCCCCCCCCCCGGACCCACGAAGATATTGTTATAAAACCGGTTGTCGCCGCCCGGGGTCTTCGCCAACCCGGCGACTTCCGTCGAGTGCGCGGGATGATAGGGTGTCTCCCGGTTCAACTCCGGATGAACCGCGAATCTGCCGGTAAATAAATTATGGGCGTAGGTCCCACCCTCGGACACATCGAGCAGATTGACCGCGGAAAGAAACAGGTTATTGTCCACCACAAAGGGTCCGTGGTTCACTTCCATAAACAGATCCTGATCGGCGTTGTCGTGAAACAGGTTGCCGGAAACCCGGGTTCCCTGTGCCATCCAATCGAGCCAGAGTCCGCGGCAGGTCCGGTAAATGTGGTTGCCGCTGATCGTGGTGTCGATCGCGGCGTGCAACTTGATACCCGCCATTTCCGCACCGCTGAACAGGCGCCGGACGTGAATGTCGTGGATGGTGTTCCCGGTGATGGTGCTGAATGCCGCGCCCAGACTACCCACGATGCCCGTTTGCTCGCAGTGGGAGATCGTGTTGTTGCGCACGAGGTGATGTCCGATGCGGTCGCGGGTCCACGGAATCGTGAAGGCGTGCGCCCGCTCGATGGTCTTGACATAGCCCTCTGCGGTGTCGGCCGAGGTATTGTCAAACTCGTCGCCATGTTTGCCGAGCGCGATGCCGGAGCAAACCGAGTGGCTGATCGTGTTGTTCTCGATAATCCAGCCCTTGCTCCAGTGGGTGCCGATCAAGCCAATCTGCTCGGCGGTCGGCGGTGCCCACGGCGTTGCCGCCTGGCGCAGGGTGAAGCCGCGGACCGTGATGAAATCCCGGCCCGGCTGGTCTGGATAGAATACCGTCTGGCGCATATTGATCTCAACAAGCTCCTGATTCGGATCGACTCCGCTGAACTGCGCCCAAACCGTGGTTTGGGCCCCGTCGACCCGCGCGAACCACAGTGGCGGGGCAGGGACGCCGGCAGCCGGTTTCAAGAGATTGTCAAGGGTGGCCGCCTCCGT
>JAIPKB010000193.1 GCA_021733795.1 Akkermansiaceae bacterium
CGGTGTTTCGGTGTTTCGGTGTTTCGGTGTTTCGGTGTTTCGGTGTTTCGGTGTTTCGGTGGGTCGGTGGGTCGGTGGGTCGGTGGGTCGGTGGGTCGGTGGGTCGGTGGGTCAGAGGACAGAGGTCGGGAGCCAGAGGTCAGAGGTCGGGAGCCAGAGGTCAGGAGTCGGGAGTCAGGGGTCAGGAGTCAGGGGCAAGAACTTCCCCCCGATTTCGGCACGATTCTCCTTGGCAACGGGGGCTGAAAGGCTATTTTCGCGGTTGAGGAGATGCCCCATGGGTCCAGCCGATCCACCGGCCCGGTCTTTTCTTCCTTTCAGCGTTTCAGTTTTCAGTTTTTCAGCATTTACCCCATCGCCCCTCATGCGCACCAACCTTGAAAAGCAATTTCCTAGCAATACGTCTTCTCCGCGCTCACCGTATCCATCGACTCCAAGGTCGATTTCGAAGCTCTGGGAGATCAGGACAAACTCGGCATCCTCAAGGTACCCATGGACGCCAAGTTCATCATCAATGACGGCCAGCACCGCCGCGCCGCCATCATCTCCGCACTGGAGCAACGTCCTGAACTCGCCCACGAGACCATCGCGGTCGTATTCTTCCTCGATATTGGTCTGGAGCGCTGCCAGCAGATGTTCGCCGACCTCAACCGCCACGCCATCCGCCCTAGCCGCTCCATCGGCCTGCTCTACGATCACCGCAACGACAAGGCCAAGCTCGCCAAGCTGGTCATCCTCAAGTCCCGCTTTTACAAGGAAATCGTGGACATGGAGAAATCCTCACTCGCTCCCCGTTCGCGCAAGCTCTTCACCCTTTCCGCCTTCTACAATGCCTGCGCCGACCTCGTCGAAGGCCTCGCCACCGGCAATCTCAACGATGACGCCAGGCTGGCCCGTGAGTTCTGGGAGGAAGTCGCCTCCTGCTTCCCGGCCTGGACGCAGGTCAAGGATGGCCGCATGCCCGCCAGCGAAGTCCGCGAGGGCTTCATCCACTCCCACGGCATCGCCCTTCAAGCCATCGGCAAGGCCGGAAATTCGTTGCTGAAGGCTCATCCCAAGGACTGGAAACCCAAACTCGCCGCTCTGGAAAAAATCGACTGGTCCCGCGCCAACGCCAAGGTCTGGGAAGGTCGCGCCCTGATCGGCGGCAAGGTTTCCAAGGTCACCACCAACGTCATCCTCACCACCAACGTCATCAAACAGGCGCTTGGCCTGCCCTTGGAAGATGCCGAGAAGAAGGTGGAAACCGCTTCCCGCCAGCGAGACAAGAAGTGAAGCTCAAAGCGCCTCAGCCCATCCCAATCACCGCCCGCCCCTCCTCCAAGACCCCTTCCCATCGACATCTCCGCCAGAGGCGTCCTCCCCATCGACCTTCTCCCAACCGAATGAAATGCCGCCACCTGACTCCTGCTCTCTTCAACGAACACCATTTTCGTGGCATCACGAAAATGGCTCCCTCGGCAGTGCCGCGAAGCCGTCCCTCGATGCCCTATTGCCGACCCACCAACGGAAACCGCAAATCCCCGCTTGATTCTTCACTCTTTTCCCATTAATGTCCACCCATGAACCAAGCCACGCTGCTGCGGGTATCCCGCTCCAAGCACTTGTTGCAGAGCTCCGAAGCCGCTGCGAAGCAGTTTCGCGCCTTCAAGGCAGTTCTACCTATTTCCACGAAGAACTCGGAATCTTCCGACAAGTCGCCCAAGAACAAAGCCTCTTCCTCCAATCCTCTCCGGACGAGCTGAGCCGGATTCCGGACGAGGAGGGGAACGAGCACCAAGTCTGGTACCTGCCTGGCTCCAAGTCCGTCCTCAAGGCAACCTGGCCCGACTTCTTCGGTTTGCTCGTCATCCATCGCCTGAACGAGGAGCACAAGGCCTCTCCCATCGCCTATTTGGAGCGCTGGTCCCTCCACAATGAACTCTTCGGCGACGACGTCCGGTTTCTCGGTGCTGTCGCAACAGACTCCGGCCTGCGGTTGCTGATCCAGCAGCCCGCCATTGCCGGGACTCCGGCCACCGATGAGGAAATCCAGCGCTTCTTCACGGATTCCGGATGGCAGCGTTTCATCATCGAAGGAAATGTCGCCTACTTCGATCCCGGACGCCGCGTCGCCATCTCGGACACCCACCGCGGCAACATCATTCTGATGGAGGATGGGCTGCTCGCACCCATTGACCTTCGCGTCCAACTCCTTTCCGAAGCCCTCTTCGATACGGTCGTGAAACTCTGCTCCTCTTCCCTGAAAACTTCAAACTGAACACTCGCAAACATCATCTCCCATGCCCGCCAAAAGCAAAACCAAAACCCGACCCGATCAACCCACCCTTCCGCTCGACGAACCAAATGTCGTCAACCCCCCTTCTCCCGCTCTCCGAACCGCTCTTTAGCCCCTCATGCGCACCAACCTTGAAAAGCAATTTCCTAGCAATCGCACAGCATGCTCCGCCGCGTCTCCGCCGCCAAGCATGCCCGCGTGAGTGTGGTACTCGTGGTGCAAGAATCCCCGGCTTGCCACCGTATGAGCTTGGCCTGACTTGATCACAGCCGCCCGGGGGTTTCACGCATCCACCCGCCACCCACTCATGAACCACCAAGCATTCCTCATCGCCAGCGCCTTGCTCGCCGGCTTCACGCCTCCAACATTTGCCCAGTATCCAGGCTGGCAGCATCAGGGACCGCTGTCGGTCCTGACTACTCCCGATGGGGCGAACCTGCCGGCCACGGCTGTGGAGGAAAACTTTCCGCTGCTGGTGCGGCTGGATAAGAGGACCTTTGACTTCAGCCAAGCCAAACCCAATGGCGATGACATCCGCTTCTCCGCCGCGGGCAAACCGCTTTTCTATCAGATAGATGAATGGGATGCGGCGCAAGGCCGCGCCAGCATCTGGGTGCGCATTCCGCTGATCAAGGGCAATGCACGCCAGGAAATCAAACTGCATTGGGGCAAGGCCGACGCAGCGAGCGAGTCGAATGGCAAGGCGGTGTTCAACGAGTCCAACGGCTTTGTCACCGTCATGCACCTGGGCGACCCCAAGGATCCCAAGGATGAGGTTGGCACGCTGACCCCCGCCAATCTCGGCGCGACGGCGTGCGACGGTATGATTGGCAAGGCCCTGAATTTTGTCTATGGCCGGCCCGGGGTGATTGGCGGCGAGAACATCACCAACTACCCGAGCGGCAACAGCCCGTCGTCCACCGAGCTGTGGTTCAAGGACAACAAGCTGCCAGGGCCATGGGGCAGCCGGTTTGTATGCTGGGGCGTCGAAGGCAGTGGCAGCAAATTGCTCATCGGCGTGCTCAGCCCGCTCCATATCAGTTGCGGTGTGGAGTGCCCGGGCCCGGTTGCCTTGAACCAATGGTATCATGTGGTGCACACCTACGCGACGGATGGCACCCAGAAGGCGTATGTCAATGGCGAGCTCGTGGCTTCGACCAAGGCTATCATGGATTTCAAGAATCCGTGCCGGATGTTTGTCGGCAACTGGTATCGCAACTGGGAATCGGATTGCGATGTGGATGAAGTGCGCGTCTCCAAAATCACCCGCTCCGCCGACTGGATCCGCTTGACCTATCAAAACCAGAACCCGTTGCAAACCCTGGTCGGCACCCTGCCACAACCGGGCAATGAGTTCTCGGTTTCGACTGCCGCGCTCAAGATGGATGAAGGGAAAAGCATGAGCGTCACCGCCAAGGCCGGTGGTGCCCAAAAACTCTATTGGAGCGTCAAGCGCGATGGCACCGAGACCGTGGTGGCGGTGGATCAGAATACCTACACCATCGACGCTGGGCGCGTGGTGGCAGACACCTCCTATATCCTGCGGTTCAAGGCGGTCTATGCCGACGGGGTCAAGACCAAGGACATTGCAGTGACCGTTAGAGACACGATTCCCGAGCCGGTGTTCACCCTGAAGGCACCCGCGAAGTGGAACGGCCGTAATGCCATCGAGGTGGTCCCCGAGATCACCAATCTAGAATCCATGAAGGCTGCAGGCGCGGGCGAATTGCATTATACCTGGACGGTTTCCGGTGGTGCGGTCATCAAGGAGGTGGCCGCCGATCGCTTGCTCCTCAAACGCTCGCAATACACCGGCCCTCTCACCGTGAAAGCGGCGATCCACAACGGTGGCGCCTCCCGCGAGGCGAGCACCTCTCTGCAAGTGACCGAACCCAGGAGCGATCCATGGATCCAGCGGACACCCGCGAAGGACGAGAAGCCGGAGGACGGCCAGTTCTATGCCAGGGATGACAAGAACGAAGGCACGCTCCATTACAACGGCACCCTCGACCAGCCTGCCGACGCGGTGTTTCTTAAAATCTACGCGGACGACAAACTGGTGAAAACCGAAACCGCCAAACCCACTGCGGAAAACACCTATGCGTTCGCCATCAAGCTCAAACCGGGACTCATCAAATACAAGGTCGAGTTCGGAACTCAATCGGGCGCAACGGCGACGGTGCAACAAACGGTCACCAACCTGGTCTGCGGCGATGCTTTCCTGATAGACGGGCAATCCAACGCGCTGGCCACCGATACCGGCGAAAAGTCACCGCCGGAGACCAGCGAATGGATCCGCAGTTACGGCAAACCGGAGGGCGACCCGAAAGGTCCGCGCAAAAACCTGTGGTGCAACCCGGTGTGGAAAGCCGAGAAAGGTGACAAGGCGGAACTCGGCTACTGGGGCATGGAACTCGCCAAACGCCTGGTGGCCAGCCAGAAGATGCCGATCTTCATCATCAATGGTGCCGTCGGCGGCTCCCGCATCGACCAGCACCAGCGCAATGAGGCCGATCCCACCGACCTGAAAACAATCTATGGTCGTATCTTATGGCGCGTGCAGCAGGCCCGGCTGACCCACGGCATCCGCGCCGTGCTGTGGCACCAGGGTGAAAACAACCAGGGGATGGCCGGGCCCACCGGCGATCACGATTGGAAATCCTATCAGCAATTCTTCGTGGACATGGCGGCCGCCTGGAAACAGGACTTCCCTAACATCCAGCACTACTATGTCTTCCAGATCTGGCCGGGCGCCTGCTCCATGGGCGATGGCAACATGATCCGCGAGATGCAACGGACCCTGACGCGCTTGTTTTCCAATCTCGATGTCATGCCAACCCTCGGCATCAAACCACCCGGCACCTGCCATTATCCGTTGGCGGGCTGGGCCGAGTTCGCAACCTTGATGCAGCCGCTGATCGAGCGGGATACGTATGGCAAAAAATCCGCCGAATCCATCACCGCGCCCAATCTCAAGCAGGCAACCTATGCCAGCGCTGCCAAGGACACGCTCACCCTCGAGTTTGACCAGCCGGTGATCTGGCTGGAGGCCCTGACAAAACAGTTCCGTCTGGACGGGGAAATGGACAAGGTCGCCTCGGGTGCCGTGAACGGCAACGTGATCACGCTCAAGTTGAAAGCGCCTTCCGCGGCAACAAAAATCACCTATCCAGGTCCTAACTGGAACCAGAACGACCTGATCTTTGGCGCCAACGGCATCACCGCACTCACGTTCTGCGATGTGCCCCTGGTGCCCGCAAGCCCGACAGCAGAATAAGAATCATGATCAAGCAACTGATAATCGGACAGATCGTATCGGGTGCGGTTTTCTTGACCGCCTTCGCCGAGGATTCCACAGGGATTCTACGCAAGCCGATCCCGGATAAACTCATCGTGCTTACCTTCGATGATGGATGTGCCAGCGGCTATACGGTGGTTGCCCCGATCCTGAAGCCGTTGGGATTCAATGCCTCGTTCTATGTCTGTGATTTCGATTCGTTCAAAACGCGCAAGGACTGGTACATGACTTGGCGGCAGATGATCGAACTGGACCGCCGGGGCTTTGAAATCGGCAACCACACCGTGGGGCATGGCGGGGGGATGGATAATTACCTGGCCATGGAGGATGAGGTGTTTGCCAACAACGGTCCCAAAATGACAACCGTCTGTTGGCCGCTCTACGGGGTGGGCTGGAACATTTGCCCGGATCTCGCCAAGCGCGGCTATACCTTTGGTCGTGGTGGCCATGAGCGTCCCTACAGGCCGACGGTGGACCATCCCTTTGATGTGCCATCGTTTACGATCACGGACAGCCAGCCGATCGAGGCCTTCGTAAAAAAGGCACAACAGGCATGCCAGGGGCGGGTCGTCGTCTATTGTTTCCACGGAGTTCCCGACATGGAGCATGGGCCCGTGGGAGTTGAGCCTGCGACCTTCAAGGTGATGATGCAGTATTTGAAGGACAACAACTACAAGTGCATCGCCATGCGCGACCTGGCCGAATATATCGATCCGGCAAAAGCCGCGAAGCTAACGCCACCACAAGATGTCAAAGCCGAAGAGCCCTTCCTGACCAACAAGGACGACAAACCATGCGGAGTGGTCGTCAAGGCCGTTAAGCCAAATCCCGAACCGGAGAAGAAACCTGAGCCCGCCAAGGCGTCGCTCACCAAAGCCCCTGCCGTGAAGGCGCTCAGCAGCGACAAGCCCAATGTCTTCACCTGGAGCAAGGCGGAAGCCGGCAACTGGAGCGATGGATCCAAATGGACGAACAATTTGTCCAACGGATCTGCGCCGGTTGCGGCGGGACAGCCGGACTATGTCCTCAACTTCAATCAGGCCGGAAAATATACCGTCACCCACGACCTGAGTGAAGGATTTGAACTCAACCAACTCAACCTGGGCGTGGGCCAGGGGAATGCCATGATATTGGCCGGCAAAGGCATCAAGTTCACCGGCACACAGGCGAGCATCAACCAGAATTCGATATTCACCGAGGACAGGATCAACGTGCCTATCAATCTTTCGTCTGATGTTACAGTGAATTCGTTTGGCTTCAATTACTCACGTCCTGCCGCCCGTCTGATAATCGGCGGTTTGATTTCAGGAACTGGCGGGCTGATAGTGAACGACGGCGGTCCCCTGCATATCATAAATTCGGCCAACACCTATAGCGGTGGAACCATCATCAATGGTG
The DNA here is from genome assembly GCA_021733795.1 of Akkermansiaceae bacterium. Classification (GTDB taxonomy): domain Bacteria; phylum Verrucomicrobiota; class Verrucomicrobiia; order Verrucomicrobiales; family Akkermansiaceae; genus Luteolibacter. The sequence continues at coordinate 6,975 of JAIPKB010000193.1, forward strand.
GCACGCTTGCCATGGATGGCTGGTCGAACGGCAAACCGGGAACGCTGGGAACCGGGCCGGTGACCCTGAACGATGGCGCAACCCTCCAGCCATGCGGCGGTGTGTGTACCAATCCCCTGATTTTGAACGGCGGCACGATCGAAGGCAACTTTACCTGGAATGGACCTATCACCTTGAACGGCATTGCTGAAATAGCCGGGTACAATTTGAATTTGAATAACATAAGCGGCGGCATAAGCGGACCGGGCGGCCTTACGGAGATTGGCATTCAGGGTGCCTTCGGGAGGAATAATTTTGGCACGGTGTACCTCTGGGGCGTCAATACCTACACGGGTCCCACCACGGTTCGTATGGCCAAGCTGTTCCTCAAGAAGGCGGCGGCACTTTACAATGCGGACACAGCGCAATGGGCCCCTGCAAAAATCAGCGTCCACCCCGGGGCCACGCTGGTGCTCAGCGCCGGCGGCCCGGGCGAGTTCACCGGGGAACAAGTTGGAACGCTGCTCAGGAACCTTACCGCGGCGGTCAATGGTAACGGCTTGATGGCCGGTTCGATTTTGTGCCTGGATACCGCCAATGCCAAAGAAACGGTCACGGTTGCGGCCAACATCACGGATTCAAAGGGGCCTGGCGGCGGCGCATTCCTCATCAGGAAATGCGGGGAAGGAACCTTGCAGATGTCAGGCAGAAATACATATACGGGTCAGACGGTTCTTGAGAGCGGCGCGTTGAGCATTTCGTCATTCAACAGCCACACCAAAGGTAAGAATACGACCAGCAGCAGCCTGGGTTCGCCGATGGACATCGAGGCCGGCGAGATTGTCATTGGCGAGGAAGGCAAGGAAGGTGAGGGCGCGCTGATCTATACTGGAACGGGCGAAACCACCGACCGCGTGATGAATCTCGCAGGCAAGAAATCCACGGTCACCTTTGATCAATCAGGCACGGGCCTGCTGAAGCTCACTAGCACGTTTGTTATATCCGGCTTCGGTGCCGACAAGACGATCGTGCTCAAGGGGGATACCGCCGGCACGGGTGAGATTGCCGGAAACCTGTCCAATCCCCATGACCGTTCAGGCAAGGCGACCACCGCCGTCACCAAATCCGGAACCGGCACCTGGACGCTCTCCGGCACCAACACATACAGCGGGGCGACGACGGTGAAGCAAGGCACGCTGTCGATTGCGAGCGCGAAGAGTCTCGGCGACAAGACGGAGGTGTATGTTTCCGAAGGCGCCATGCTGGATCTGGGCTTTAAAGGTGAAGTGCGTGTCAACAAGCTCTATCTCGACGGCAAGCTGATGCCCGCCGGCACGTATCGCGCGACGAATACCAGTGGCTACCTCAAGGGATCCGGTGTGCTGGTCGTGCAGCCATAGTGACAGCAGCGCGAATTCCGCATTTGATCCAGCAACATCTGTCAGCCCGTCAGCGCCAGCGTCGAATCGTCCGTCACGTCCGAGTCTGCGCCGGGACAGCCGGTCTAAACTCAAATTCTTTGATGAATCGCGCCGTCAGAGACCGTTTAAGTGGGGGGCGTGACATCCACACTCCCACCTGCTCGTATGAAACAGGCCCCCTTTCCTGGCAATCCACTCCCAGATACCGTCCGTCAAAAGCCGGCGATGCTGCTTACCCTTCAAGACAACCCCCCTTCTCCCGCTCTCCGAACCGCTCTTTAGCCCCTCATGCGCACCAACCTTGAAAAGCAATTTCCTAGCAATGAAGGGCTTTAATGTTCTGCTCAAAAATTGCTGCGATCTTTACAAAATCAATTGCGACACAACGGCGGGATACAACGGACGTGTTTTTGAGACAACCAAATCCACGGGGACATTGCCGTTTATGGGGTATGGGGATCCGTATCACCCCGCCACTTCGGGCCAACTACGAGGCGACATTGGCGATATTGAAGACGACGGTACTATTCCCGTTCTTCTAACGAACGGTAAAAATGGTGAAAAAATTGGCAGGGGGGATGGGTATGGCGGAATGGGCTACAAAAATGGCGGTGCGGCAATCGATATTAACCGAATGGATCCCAATTCCCCTGAGCACGCAGATGTTCTCGGCCATGAGATGGGACATGTCGGAGGATATGTAGTAGAGGATCCTTCTGAGGCAGCACCCAAGGAGCAGTATGGTCCGTACCACAAGAAGGATCCGAATCCGGCGGCTCCTCACGAGGATAGGCCGTTGATGGCTCCTGTCGGGGGGGGACTTGTTGACAAATGTTGGTGTGAGAAGGTGGCCAAACTCTCACGGCCAATGCCAATCATCAAAGTGAAGTGACACTCAATAGCCGACTCTTTTAGTGATGAATAATTTAGGAATTCTCGTCTTGGTTACTGTGCATCTCGGCTGCTTGAGTGTGATACGAGGGGATGACGAAAAACGGGAGCGTTCACTCGGCGATGTATTGTGCGAGACCGTCACGGGTTCTTATTCATTTAACGCTGTTAAAGGGAACCTAAATTGGGCTCGTTTTAGCAAAACAGGAAAGCCAATCCGCGAGACTGTCCAGCGACAATTAGAAAAAACTTTGGCGACAATTAGAATTGACCACCGACGACAATTAAAACTGCCCACCGGCGACAATTAAGGCGGCGCGTATTTGTAGGGGTGCCGGGATTGTGGTGTTCTTCCGGGTGAGATGGGCAATGATCGGGCGTGGTCTGCAGGATACGGCTCTGCCGGAGGGCAACCGGAGCGGCGGATCCCGCCAAAGGGGCATTGCCTCAGTGCCGCAACGAGGCGATTGCGCTTCGTTGCGGCACCATGCCTTTGGGCGAGACAAGTGCCCCTTGGCCCAATGCGATAAACTCCGGGGGTTTGGGGGCAGCGCCCCCAATCTGCGGGATCTATCCGGCGTCCGGCTTTTGCGCTTTCTCGCCAGCCTTCCTGGCGCGCTGGCTCGTACCGTCGAACTCCAGGATGATGGCGTGATGCACCAGGCGGTCGATGGCGGCCATTGTGGTCATCGGGTCCTTGAAGATCTGGTCCCACTGGCTGAAGACCAGATTCGAACTGATCAGAATGCTGCGCCGCTCGTAGCGCTCGGCCAACAGCGTGAAGAGCACATCCATCTCTTCCCGGTTCTGCTGAACGTAACCCAGATCATCAAGGATCAGGACATCATAGCGGTCGAGCTTTTTGAGTTCGTTCTCCAAGCGCAAGTCCCGCTTGGCAGCCAACAACTGACCCACCAGTTTGAAAGTCGGACGAAACAGCACCCGCTTGGAATGCCGCAGGATGAGCTCCCGGCCCAGGGCCGCGAGGAAATGCGTCTTGCCACGTCCCGGCAGCCCGAAGGCCAGCACGTTGACCGCACGGTCCACAAAGCCGCCTTCGATCAGCGCGGGCAGTTGCCGGCGCACCTTGGGCGGCAACAACGCCTCGTCGAGCGTGCTGAGCGTTTTGGTCTCGGGCAATCCCGACTCGGCCAGCAGGCGCGCCGTGCGCTTCTGGGCGCGCTCGACCGCCTCGCTCTCGCACAGGTGGCGCAGCACCTGGCGATGGCTCCAGCCGTCCTTTTCGGCGCGCCGCATCACCTCCTCGTATTGGCCCGCCATGGTCGCCAGGCAGAACGAGCGCAACAGCATCACGGTGGGATCCGTTGGCGCGCTCATAGCGCCACCTCCCCGCATCCGGATGACTCTTGCGTGGCGTCTTCCCCACGGCTTTCCAGCAGTGCATCGTAATCCTTCAGGCATACCTCCAATGGCGGCCGCTCCCGCCACTGGCGCTGGAGATCCCGCCAGGTGTCCAGCATGCCAAGCACCTCCTTGGCTGAGATCACCGGCTTTGGAGCTCCCAACAGATGCTCCAGGGCGTTTTCAACAACCGTTTGGCCTTCGTCGGCCGCCACTTTGAGGATCTCCAGATAACGCCGGTCCGCTTCGGTGCTGATGCGCGTCAGATGATCGTAGGAGGCACGGAAGGCCGGTGCGGGAAACAGTTCCTCACGCCAGCGGTAGCCGGCGAACGCGCCGGGTTTGCGCAGCAAATGGCCGATCACATGCCGGAAATCGATGACCCCGCCGCGGTCGCCGCCGTTGCGCGGCAGTTGACCCACTTCCTGCGCGCCATTGAGCAACACGATGCGGTTCTCGTAAATGCGCGCCAGCAGCTTTACGCCAATGAGCCGGCTGGGAACCGAATACCTCAGCTTGCGCACCCGGATCGTGCTGTCGCTCCAGACGGTGACCATCAGCTCCCGGTAATCGGGCAAATCCTCAACCGCCGTCTCCCTCATGGCCGCCAGTTCCTCGCCCAGGCGCTCCGTCCGGAGCCGGTTGGCCGCCTCCAACACCCCGATCAAAAACCGGTCATACTCGTGCTCGCTGCCGAAATCACGGCTGCCGCGCAGCAGCAGATGCTGGCGGATGCGCCGCTTCAAATGACCGTTGGCGCTCTCGCAATCGCCGTTCTCCTGCGGCCGGCCCACGTTGATCGTGCGCGGTTCCATGCCGTAATGCGCGCAAATCCCCAGATACTCATCGTTGAACCCACGCTCCGCGCCGTCCCTTTTCAACTGGTGGGTGGCCGTCGAGGAGTGGTCGGTGAGCAAGCGCCGCGGCACCCGGCCCAGCCGGCCCAGCGTCGCCTTCAAGCCGCCGCGCAGCGACAGCGTCGACTCGCTGTGCGCACGCACCGCCCACTCCCAGTTCGAATGCGGCAGCACCGCGTGGAACAGCTTGTGCGCCAACACCTTGCCTTCAATCGTGATCCCCAGTACGCCCATGTCGGTCCACTCCACCGCCAACCCCTCGCGGGGCTTGTGGTCCTGCGTGAAAAACACCTCCTTCTCCGGGCCTCCCGCCAGGCGCCAGCCCCGCACACGACGCTGGAACGTCCGCAGCAGCTTGTCCTTGATCCCGCCCGGATGGCTTT
>JAIPKB010000194.1 GCA_021733795.1 Akkermansiaceae bacterium
AGGCCGATGTCGTGAATGGCCGCTTCAACGTCATCATCGGAGGCACCGCCACCAACGGAGCCTCGCTCACCACCGCCATGAGCGCCAACCCCACCGCGTATCTGGAGATCCAGATGAGCCCCAATGCGGCGATTTCCCCGCGACAAATCATTCTCCCCGCCCCGCGCGCCCTCTCCGCGGATGTCATCCCCCACGTGACGCCCAATGGTTCCGGCGTGGACATCGCCGGCAATCTCGGGGTTTCCGGCAGCGTCACCGCGGCTGGCTTCGGCAATGTGAATGCGGGTAACGTCACGGCTACTGGAACTGCCTCGGTATCGGGCAATCTGGGTGTTGGAACATTTCCTGCCGCAAGGTTGCATGTCTATAAAGCCGGCCTTGGTTTTCCAGCGACCTCTGGAACGACCCAATCGGCCGGGCATCTGGCGCGATTTGATGATTCCAGCGGGCAGGTTCTCGATCTCGGGGGATATTCCACAAACGGCTACTGGCTTCAGGTCACGAATCAAGCCTCTCTAACTTCGAAATACCCCCTCCTGCTCAATCCCAACGGCGGCTATGTCGGCATCGGCACGACCTCGCCCGGTGTGGCGCTCGATGTGGCGGGATCGGGCAGCGTCACCATGACCGAGACAAATCATCCACTTTTGGGGGATAAACGTGGGATCGATCATGGCACTACGAATGGCTGGCGGAGCAACGCCGACTATTCATTGAGCACCACCTCCTGGAACACTGCCGTCAGCATCCGTGCCGATAAGTGGATTGCGTCCGCCTACGGGTTCGTCGCCTATTCGGACCGCCGGATCAAACGGGACCTCCAAGCGAGTGCGACGGCGCATGATTTGAAGGCCATCCAGCAACTGCAGGTGACGGACTACCGGATGGTGGACCCCGCCGATGGCGGCAATGAGTGGCGCAAAGGCTTCATCGCGCAAGAGGTGGAAAAGGTGATCCCCGGCGCGGTTTCGCGCAGCACCGAATACGTGCCCGACATCTTCTCGGTCGCCACGGCGCTTGTTTTCGACCCCGCCGCCAAGACCCTGTCCCTGACCCTGACCAAGGAACATGGCTTGAAAACCGGCGACCGCGTGCGCCTGCACATGGACGGTAAGCGCGTAGACCTCAACGTGAATGCCGTGCCGTCCGCGCGGAACTTTGTGGTGGCCAACTGCGAGAATGCGCCGGAGAAAGTCCTCGTTTACGGCAAACAGGTGAATGATTTCCGGACCGTGGACTACGACCGCATCTTCACCACTGCGGTGGGTGCGCTCCAAGAGTTGAAAAAGGAGAAGGATCTTCAAGTGGCGACCTTGCAGGCGGAGAACGCCGCTTTGAAGACCGAGCTTGCCCAACAAGCCGCCAAAGACCAAGACATCGAGGCGCGCCTCGCCCTGCTTGAGAGGTCCGCTCCCGGGGCCACCGCCACGGTTCAGATCAGCTTGAAGAAATAGTCCACGCCGCTCCTGACTGACGACCGCCGATTCAATGGCCCTCCGGACCGCCTCTCCGGTGTCGGGTGTGTGTGTTTGCAGAGCTTCATCGAAACCACGGAATCAACTCCATCATCCACCCGGCAGGACGGGGCTGGTCCGAACCGCCGAGTCCGACATGACCAACGGCGTGGCGGAACGGAGCACCCCGGCCGGCACCGACCGCGTTTCGGTTGATGATAAGGGGTCGGATGATGATAAGGGGTCGGAGAAATTGTCGAACCTTGTTGTTGACGGCGGCCTGTTCTGGGGTATGATTGCTGCCGCGACATCGGAATTCCCCTGCCACTTCAATGAAGACGTAGCCGCCATCCACCAGCGTTTCACCTACCGGATGCACGATCTGGGCGAGTTCATGAAGACGCTGCTGGCGCGCCTCCTCCGGCGCTCCATTTCTGATGGAGGCATAGCCGCCCGGGGCATTCACGGTGGTTCAATGTCGGGCACCAGCGCACCGGCGCGCTGTGGGAAAGCCGCTTCAAGAGCGTGCTGGTGGAGGAGGGATCGCGTCGCGAACGATGGCGGCGTATATCGACCTGAACCCAGTACGTGCCGGGATGGTGGAGGATCCGGCGCTGTATCGCTGGAGCAGCTACGGCGAGGCGATGGGCGGCGGCGCGAAAGGCAATGGAGCGAAGGCGCGCGGCGGGCTGGTGCGGGCGATCATGGCGCACAAGGGTTATGCGGCCGACGCACGGCACTGGGCGGGTGTGGTGAGCAAGGGATACCGGATGATTTTGCTGGATGAGGGGATGGCGAAACTGCGGGAGGAGGTGGATCCTCCTACGCCAAGGCTACGGCGGACAGGCGCGGAAGGGAAATTGCAGGTGAAAGTGGTGAGAAAGGGCATGAAGAAGGAGGTGTCGGCGGAGGAGATGGCGCGGCTGTAGCGTCGGCGGGATTTGCGGATGCGGCAGATGCTGCGGTATCGGGTGCGGTATTTTTCGGATGGGGTGGCGATCGGGAGTCGTGGTTTTGTGGATGGCGTGTTCAAGGCGTGCCGTGAACGGTTCGGCGCGCGGCGGACGAGTGGCGCGCGCAGGATGCGGGGAGCGGGAGCGGCGGCGGCGGGAGTGATCTGGAGTGCACGGGATTTGAAGGTGGGGGTGGAAAAAATTTGAAATTTGAAATCTCAAATTGGAAATTGGAAAGCTGAAATGTGCGGTTTGTTGGCGACGTGAACAATAAGGTCCACGCTCCTTATGAGAAGTTGTCAAGAAAGTGGCGGGGTGCCTATAAATTCCCCCTTGCCTGTGCTCGTGCCCGGACCGTGGCGCGCTGGCGCGATGTCGAGAGCGATCCATTGGCGGGCGCGTTGTGACCAACGCGGCCACTGTGCCCCCATTGGCGGGCGCGTTGTGACCAACGCGGCCACTCTGCTCCCACTGGCGGACAACAGGCAGGAGGCCCGTTCTCCATGCCGGGCTGGAAGCCTATCCTCCGTCTTCTCCTCGTTTTGGTCGAAGAGCTGAGTTCGCGCGCTTGTTCATGGGCGTTCCTTGCGCACGACGACAATAAGGTCGTCGCCCCTTATGACTAATGGCCGAATTGTCATCGAGTCGTTTTACCAAATTGTCATCATGGGTGTTAGGGCGGGGTTCGCCATTTCAACGGCGGGTTGAAAAGTGCCAGGTGAGGCCGGTGACGACCGCATCGGCATATTCGCGGAAGATGGACGGGCGGGGCTGGCCGTCGAAGTCGCGGAGTCCCTGGTAGTCGCCGGCTTGGATGCGGGCGTAGTCGGTGCGGGAGTTCATGACGTAGGGTTCCAGGAACACGACCGGGCATTCGTAAAGGCGGTTGGCCAGCAGATTGCGGGCCCAGACGTAGGGCTGGCCGGGGATGGCGCGGACGACGCCGGAGCCCGGCGAATAGGTGAACGGCGGCAATCCGGTGGCGGCGGCCATGGCCCCGGCCACGCTCGTGGCGACGAGCACCTCCTCGGCGTGGGTGCCTTGGAGCAGCTTGTGGACCAGCGCGAACCGTTGGTCGGCCAACCGGACTTCGTCGTCGCTGTAGCCGCCGTTGACTAACAAATGGAGGTGGGAACGTTCCACCAGAATCGGGTTGGTCGGCGAACCCCAGGCATCGGCGTTGAAGTGCAGGCACAGCACGAGGTCAGGCTTGATGACGGTGTTGACGAGGTCGGCGCGGGCGCGGATTTCCGCCGTGCGGTAAAACAGCCGCTCGGCGAGCTTCCGCGGGGATCCGGCGGCGCCGTCGGCGATCTGTTGGTTGGCGATGACCAGGAGGTCCGCCGGTCTGAGCGGCGTGAGCGGTGCGGTGGTTCCCCGGACCATGGAAACGGTGGCTCCCAGGGCTTCGAGCCGGGGCTTGAGGAGTTTGGCGACGGCCAGGGTAAGATCGCCCTCGCGGACCGGCGGATTGGAACCCACCACGAGGTTGCGCGCCTCGATGACGGCCCATTCCCCGCCGATGTGGCCGGGATCGATGGCAATCCGGACTTGGTCCAGGGGTTTGCCCGGCGGGGCCGGCCGGAGTTCAGCCACACCTCGCCAGTAGCGGGATGGCACGGGTTGCGCAGCGGTGGTGCGGAACGCGAGTCGATAGCTATCGGCCGGCGGCGGCTCACCGGTCTGGATGCGGGCGGCTTCATCATCGATCCGGATGCTTTCGCGCCACCCCTCGCCGGTGGTGAAGGCGGTCATCAGCAACAACTCGAACTCGGCCCGGGTGATGCTGTGTTGATAGGCATCGAGCCGCGACCAATCGGGCGGGCGCGCCAGCGCGGGGAGCGGATCCGGCGGGGCGGGCGGTGGGGGCGGGGGCGACCGCCGCCACCACCACAGGCCGCCGGCGACCAACAGCAATGACCCGATGGCGGCGAGGAGGGTGGATTTTCGGCGAAAAAGGCGCATGGTTTCGGGATTGCGGTTGGCAGCAAGCGGACCCATCGACGGCCTCCCGCCGCAGTAATGGCAGGAAACCCGCAGGTTTCAAGCCCGCACCGGGCATTTGAATCCGGTCTTGTCCAAATTGTTGCTAGGATAAGCGGCCACCCCCTCGTTCCAATCGCAAACGGGGATATTCTGCGTTTTTGTCGAAATCACCTCCCTAATCGTGGAATGGACGACGGCTTTACCAATGATCGGATGGACCACCCGGCCTGTACCGCGTCACGCAAAAACCGGGAATTGCGGAATTTGGATTGCCGCAGGCGGCTGGAAACGAGACAAATGGGCAGGTGACGCGGGCAAGCGTCGCAAGCTTCAAGTCATGTCAACCATCCGCATTTTGTTTTTAGGCGATGTCGTCGGAGAACCCGGCCGCAAGGCGGTCATCGCTCAACTCCCGCAGTTCAAACAGCACGAGGGCGTGGATTTCATCATTGTAAATGGTGAAAACTCGGCCGGCGGGCGCGGGATCACCCCGCGGATCGCCATCGACCTGCTGCGGGCCGGTGCGGCGGTGATTTCCACCGGCGACCACGTGTGGGACCAGCCGGAGATCGTCGACTATTTCCCAACCGAGCCCCGCTTGCTCCGCCCATTGAATTATCCTGATGGCACTCCCGGCAACGGCAGCGTGGTGTTGGAAACCGCCAAGGGCCGGGTGGCCGTGATCCAGATCCAGGGCCGCTCCTTCATCCAACCGCCACTCGAAAACCCCTTCCTCGCGGTGGATCAGGAAGTGGCTCGCCTCGCCGCGGATGGCGTCAAGGTGATCGTGGTGGAGATCCATGCGGAAACCACCAGCGAGAAAATCGCAGCCGGACGCTTCCTGGACGGCCGGGTCTCATTGGTCGTCGGCACCCACACCCATGTCCAAACCGCCGACGAAACGATTTTCCCCGGCGGCACCGGCTACCTGACCGACGCCGGAATGTGCGGCCCCGAGGAGTCGATTCTGGGCCGGAGCATCGAATCCGTCGTCTGGCGTTTCAAGACCGGCATGCCCACCCGCTTCCCCATCGCCAAGGGCCCGGTCAAACTCTGCGGCGTGCTCGCCGAGATCGAAACGGCAACCGGCAGGTGCCTGGCCATCGATCGGGTGGCCCTCCAAGTGCCGGAAATACCCGCCGAGACACCCACTCCTCCGCGCTAATCCTCTCAAAATCAGAATTTTCGAACTTTTTTTCGATTTCACGATATTTTTTTTGACAGATGGAGGATTTCAGTTATTCTCCGCCCCCGCCTTTCCCCATCCTTCCGCAGGGGTGCCGCGCCCGGTCCAAACCATGGACAGGACGCGGTGTTTTTGTCGAAGGGCGGCCCGGGCGGAAATACAGACAGATTGCTCGCGTAGCTCAGGGGTAGAGCGCATCCTTGGTAAGGATGAGGTCGACGGTTCAAATCCGTCCGCGAGCTCCAGGGCTAGGCATCAACCACCGATATCTCACGCAAACAACAACCATCATGGCTAAAGAATCATTCCAGCGCAACAAACCCCACGTCAACATCGGCACCATCGGCCACGTCGACCACGGCAAAACCACCCTCACCGCCGCGATCACCATGTCGCTCGCGGAATTGGGCTTCGCCAAAGTCAAAGGCTATGCCGAAATCGACGCCGCTCCCGAGGAAAAGGCCCGCGGCATCACGATCAATACCGCACACGTCGAATACGAAACCGCCAAACGCCACTACGCCCACGTGGACTGCCCGGGTCACGCCGACTACGTCAAAAACATGATCACCGGTGCCGCCCAGATGGACGGTGCGATCTTGGTTGTGTCCGCCGCCGACGGCCCGATGCCCCAGACCCGTGAGCACATCCTGCTCGCCCGTCAGGTCGGCGTCCCCGCCCTCGTGGTGTTCATGAACAAGGTGGACCTGGTGGACGACGCGGAACTCCTCGAACTCGTGGAAATGGAAATTCGCGACCTGCTTTCCAGCTACGACTTCCCCGGCGACGACATCCCGATCGTCATGGGCTCAGCCACCAAGGCGATCGACGGCGATGCCACCTACAAGGAAAGCATCATGAAGTTGATGGACGCCGTGGACTCCTATATCCCGGAACCCGTCCGCATCACCGACAGGACCTTCCTGATGCCCATCGAAGACGTGTTCTCGATTGAAGGCCGCGGCACGGTCTGCACCGGCCGGGTCGAGCGCGGGATCGTCAAGAAAATGGAGGAAGTCGAAGTCGTCGGCATCCGTCCCACCTTCAAGACCACCGTCACCGACATCGAAATGTTCCGCAAACTGCTCGACGAAGGCCGGGCGGGCGACAACGTGGGGCTGCTGCTCCGCGGCACCAAGAAGACCGACGTCGAGCGCGGGCAGGTCATCGCCAAACCGGGCACTGTCAAGGGCCACACCAAGTTCTTCTCCGAGATCTACGTGTTGTCCAAGGAAGAAGGCGGCCGCCACACCCCGTTCTTCTCCAACTATCGTCCTCAGTTCTACTTCCGCACCACCGACGTCACCGGCAGCATCAAGCTTCCCGAAGGCGTCGAAATGGTGATGCCGGGAGACAACGTGAATCTTGAAGTCGAACTGATCACCCCGATCGCCATGGAATCGACGATGCGTTTCGCCATCCGCGAGGGTGGGCGCACCGTGGGGGCCGGCCGCGTTGGCGAAATCATCGCATAACTCCAGCGGGTGCCTCGTCGCGACGCGGGTGCATCCATCCCCATGATTTGGGGCATTCCGGGCCCACCCCGGAATGCCCCTGAGTCGCCTCAATACGGCAGTAGCTCAATTGGTAGAGCATCGGTCTCCAAAACCGAGGGTTGCGGGTTCGAGTCCCTCCTGCCGTGCCAAGGCACATTTTCTCCGTTTCACATTACTTTCCCACGCCACCTTATCCCTATGCAGTTCCTGGAGTACCTCAAAATCAGCGATAGTTGGATCACCTCTGGCATCGTCTATGCCCTCGTCGCCGTTTGCGCGGTTGTGATCGTTCGCAACTACGGGCGCATCTCGCGGTTCACCGGTGAGGTCAAGGTCGAGTTGCGCAAGGCCAACTGGCCGTGGGAATCCGACCCCAAGATCAAGGGCTTCCGCAAGTACAAGGAACTCATCGACTCCACCGTCGTGGTGTTGATCGCCGTGATCCTGCTGGCGGGTTTCGTCCAGTTGTGGGATTTCGTCCATGTGCTGATCGTCTCGTTTTTCACCGGTCTGGGCCATTGATCGCCACCCCCCGGCCCCTTCCCTCACCAACCCTCCGCTTTTCATCATGCCCGAAATCAATCCAGCCCGCAGCCAGTGGTACGTCGTCCAGGTTCTCTCCGGCCAGGAGCAGAAGGTCCGTGACCGCATCCTTCGCGGAGTGGAGGCGGATGAAATGAAGGACCTCATCTTTGAGGCGCTCGTCCCCATGGAAAGCGTGTCCGAAATCCGCCGCGGCAAGAAGACCGAGACCAAGCGGAAGTTCTTCCCCGGCTACATCATCGTCAACATGAACCTCTTCACTGCGGACAACCAGCTCGTCGAGAAAACCTGGTTTTTCATCAAGGAAATGGAGGGCGTGATTGGCTTCGCCGGCACCAAGGACCGCCCCATGCCGCTCCGCCCCCGCGAGGTCGAGGCCCTGCTCACCCAGATCAAGGAGCGCGAGGAGCACACCCGCCCCGCCATCAGCTTCGAAGTCGGCGACACCGTCAAGGTGGCCGACGGCCCCTTCCAAAGCCAGAATGGCGTGGTCGAGGAAATCGATCCGGAACGCGGCAAACTGCGCGTGGCGGTCAACATCTTCGGCCGCAGCACACCTGTGGAACTTGAATACTGGCAGGTCGAACGGGCCTGAAACACTCCCGGAATCGGCCGGTCAACTCCGAATCCATCCCTCACCAAACCGAATCACAACCCCTCAATCACATGGCCAAGGAAGTCGTTAAAGTCATCAAACTCCAGATCAACGCTGGATCCGCCAATCCCTCACCCCCGGTCGGCCCCGCCCTGGGTCAAGCCGGCGTCAACATCATGGCGTTCTGCAAACAATTCAACGCCGAAACACAAAGCCAGGTCGGCGACGTGCTGCCGGTGGTGATTTCCGTTTACAAGGACAAGTCCTTCACCTTCATCACCAAGAAGCCCCCCGCAGGCAACCTGCTCAAGAAGGCCGCCGGACTGGCCTCGGGCTCCAAGGAACCCAACAAAGTCAAAGTGGGCAAGCTCACCAAGGAGCAACTCATGGACGTCGTCAAAATCAAAATGCCCGACTTCAATACCCGCGACCCGGAGGCCGCCGCCCGCATTTTGGCCGGCACCGCCCGCCAGATGGGCCTCGAGATCGAAGGTATGTAACACACACACAATCTCAGCCGGGGTTTTCCGCCAGCGGAGAGGTCCGGCATGAGCAGGAGGAAGTCCGCATCCCGCGGCTCCCGAACGCACTGCAACACCACCACAACCATGTCAAAACATCGCAGCAAACGCTACCAAAAGGCCGCGGCTCTCGTAGAACCCGGCAAAACCCATAACCTCAATGATGCCATCGGCATCGTGAAGCAGTTCCCGGCACCCAAGTTCAACCCCACCGTCACGCTCTCGTTCCACCTCGGCGTGGACCCCCGCAAGAGCGATCAGATGGTGCGTGGCTCCGTCTCCCTGCCCCACGGCACCGGACGCACCGTCCGCGTCGCCGTTTTCGCCCAGGGCGTTGCGGCTGAGGCCGCCATCGCCGCCGGCGCCGAACACGTCGGCTATGAAGACCTGATCAAGAAGATCCAGGGCGGCTTCACGGATTTCGATTCCGCCATCGCCACTCCCGATGCCATGACCGAAGTCCGCAAGATCGCCCGCATCCTCGGCCCCCGGGGCCTGATGCCCAACCCCAAGACCGGCACCGTCACCGATGACACCGCCAAGGCAGTCAAGGAAGTCAAGGCCGGCCGGATCGACTTCAAGGTCGATAAAAACGCCAACATTTCCGGCGGCATCGGCAAGGTTGCCTTCTCTCCCGAGCAACTCCATGAAAACGGCCGCGCCTTCATCGACGCCGTGATGCGAGCCAAACCGCCCGCCGCCAAGGGCAACTACATCCGCACCGTCACCCTCGCGGCCACCATGCTGCCAGGCGTGCCGCTCGAAGCCGCCGCCTTTACCAAAGCCATCTAATCCCAGCCGACACGACCATGAATCCCGATAAGAAAATCATCATCAGCGGCTTGCTGGAGCGCGTCAACGCCTCCCCCTATCTCATTGTCATCGACTACACCGGCCTCAAGGTCAAGCAGTTCGCCGAACTGCGCAACCGGCTCTTCGCCGTCGGTGCCGGCTGTGTCGTCGCCAAAAACAGCTACATGCGCAGGGCCATCACCGACGCCGGCCTGCCGGACATCGGCGAGAATCTCACCGGCCAGATGGCCTTCATCACCGGCTCCTGCGAAGTCTTCGCCGCCGCCAAGACCATCAAGAACTTCACCAAGGAGTTCAAAAAACCGGAAATGAAAATGGGCCTGCTCGGCGATCTCGTACTTGACGCTGAAAAGCTCCAGGCCATTGCCGACATCCCGTCCCGCGAGGCCGTGCTGTCCCAACTGCTCGGCACCATCAACGAGCCCGCCACCCGCATCGCCCGTGTCATCAAGGCCAAATTCAGTCCGGAGGACGACTCCGAAACCACTGATCCCCAGGACGAGCCGGAAGCCGCTGAAACGGCTGTCACCGAGCCGGCCGCCACTGAACCGGCCGCCGCTGAAGCTCCGGTCGAAACCACCGAATAATCTGAACTGATGGCGGTGGCGTCTCCGCTCTACCGCTTGAACACCAATGGTTCCTCGTCGGGACGGCAGCCGCCGCCCTGAAATCCCCGGAGGCTCCCGGGGGCGACGATACCGCACAAGGAGAAACACAACATGCCAAACATTGATACACTAGTAGAAGAACTCGGCAAGCTCACCGTCCTCGAGGCGGTCGATCTCGTCAAGAAACTGGAAGAAACCTGGGGCGTCTCCGCCGCCGCACCGGTCGCCATGATGGCGGGTCCGGCCGGCCCGGCTGAAGCCGCCGAGGAACAAACCGAATTCGACGTGGTCCTCATCGACTGCGGCAGCAACAAGATCGCCGTCATCAAGGTGGTGCGCGAAATTGTGCCCGGTCTCGGCCTCGCCGATGCCAAGAAACTCGTCGAGTCCGCTCCGGCAAAAATCCTCGAGGCTGTCGCCAAGGATGCTGCCGAGGCTGGCAAGAAGAAACTCGAAGACGCCGGCGGCAAAGTCGAACTCAAGTAAAGTTTCCAACGGATTTTCCCAAGGGCGGACTGCTTGCCCTTGGGACTTTCCAGCCGGAACCGGCTCGAGATTACAACCTGACCCCTGTGCTTTCGCTCCGATTCCGTCACTCCCTTTCAACTCCGATCCTCAACCCCGCCTGAGACCGCTTGCGGCTCGGGCTCAATCTGCAAGCTAGAATACCACAATACACGCCATGGCTGAACGTCTCTATTTCGGAAAATTTGAGGAAGTCATCGAACCGCCCAACCTCATCGAGGTTCAAAGCCATTCGTATGACGAATTCCTCCAAAAGGAGGTGCCCCACCACGAGCGCTCGGATACCGGCCTGCAGGCGGTATTCGGCGAGGTCTTCCCCATCAAAAGCTACGACGAGGCCATCGAGTTGGACTTCGTCAGCTACGACATCGAAGATCCCCGGATCTCCTCGCTCGAGGCCCTGCGCAACAGCGAAAGCTTCAGCGCGGCACTCTATGTGACCTTCAAACTGAAGGATGAAACCGGTACCAAGAAGGAGCGCGTTTACATGGGCGAACTGCCGATGATGACCCGCCGCGGCACCTTCATCATCAACGGTGCGGAGCGCGTCGTCGTGTCCCAACTCCACCGCTCGCCCGGAGTGTGCTTCGAGATCACCCAGCACCTCAACGGCAAGCTCCTCCACTCGTTCCGGATCATCCCGGACCGCGGTTCATGGCTCGAAGTCCAGTTCGACACCAATGACCTGCTCTACGTTTACCTCGACCGCCGCCGCCGCCGCCGCAAGTTCCTCGCCACCACCTTCCTGCGGGTGCTCGGCTACCCGACTGACCGCGACATCGTCTCCCATTTCTACTCCATCGAGTCGCTCCCGCTGAACGAAAAGATGGACGAAGCCGAACTCGGCCACAAAGTCCCCTTCGAAGATGTGCTGGACGGCGACATCGTTGTCGCCAAGGCCTATGAGCCGCTTACCATCGGCATCGTCCGCCAACTCCTCCAGCTCGGCCAGAAAAAGGTCGAGGTGATCGACGGCCGCGAGGACGAAATCCTGCTCAAATCCCTGCGCAACAGCGAAAGCTTCAGCGCGGCACTCTATGTGACCTTCAAACTGAAGGATGAAACCGGTACCAAGAAGGA
>JAIPKB010000195.1 GCA_021733795.1 Akkermansiaceae bacterium
GGGGGGCAAGATTGGTGGAGCGGGGCGGGCCGCCCCGCAGACGGGCTGGCGCGAGCCGCGCCAGCCACGGGGGAGGTCCCAGCCACGGGGGAGGCGCCAGCCACGAGGGAGGTGCCAGCCACGGGATGCTGCCGGAGTCAGGAATTGGCAGCCGCTGCGTCATCCGGATCGGCCAGGCGGCGGAACTGGACTTGGCCGACCCGGCGCCCGTCGGTGCTGGAGACCTTGGCTTCCCAGCCGAGGATGGTGATGGCCTCACCAACCTCCGGGAACCGCCCCAGCTGCTGGGTGATGTAGCCGCCAACGGTAGTGACTTCTCCACTTTCCAGATAGAGGTTGCTGTCGTAGTCGGCCAGATCGACCAGGGTGGTGGTGCCGTCGGTGATGAATTCGTCGTCACTGAGACGGCTGAAGGCCGAGTGCTCGTTGTCGAACTCGTCCTGAATATCGCCCACGAGTTCCTCGATGACGTTGTCGAGGAAGACGACACCCGAGGCGTGGCCGAATTCGTCGGCGACGAGGGCGAGGGAGGTTTTCTCCTTGAGGAAGAACTTCAGCAGGATGTCGAGCGGCATGGTTTCGGGGACCAGCTTGAGGTCGCGCTTGATGACGGCGAGGTTGGGTTTTTGCTGGCCGACGAGGCTGAGCAGGTCCTTGACGTGGATGAAGCCGATGGCGTCATCGAGGTGATCATTGACGAGGGGGAAACGGGTGTGTTTGGTGTTGCGGACCAGTTCGAGGATGTCCTCGAAGGAAGCTGCGGCGTCGATGAAGATGACCTCGCTGCGGTGGGTCATGATATCGCGGACCCAGACTTCGTTGAGTTCGAGGGCCTTTTCGAGGATTTCGCGTTCGGTCTCGGTGACATGTTGGGAACGTTCACTTTCCTCGACGAGGTAGGCGAGTTCCTTGGCGCTGTGGGCGTGGCCGTGTTCGCCGACGGGTTCGATGCGGAGAATGGTCTTGAGAATCCAGTTGGCGGTGCCGTTCATCAAGCGGATGGGAATGGCGAAGCCGCTGGAGAAGGCCAGCAGCGGGCGGGCGAGTCCGAGTGAGGTGTCGAGCGGCTTGCTGATGGCGATGGACTTGGGAATCAGCTCGCCGACGATCACATGGAGGATGGTGAAGGAGGCGATCGCCAGGGTGAAGGAGATGGCGGAGACCAGATCGACCTTGAGGATGGTGAAGCCGAGGAGGCCGGGGAAGACTTTGGTTAGGGTCGGGCCGACGATACCCTCGACGAGGGGTTCGCCAAGGAAGCCGAGGGCGAGTGAGGCGATGGTGATGCCGAGTTGGCAGGCCGATAGGAAGGGGTCCAGGCGGGTGATGATTTGTTTGGTGGCTTCCGAGCGCCTGGGTTTCTCCTTGGCGGCCGTTTCCACTTGGCTTGGTCGGACCTTGACGATGGAGAATTCGGCGGCGACGAAAAAGGCGTTGAGCAACAGGAACAAAACGACGCCGCAGAGGTAGAGCAAAATCTGCCAAACGGGCAGGAATTCGGTGGGGGCGGTGGCGAGGATGGCGGGAAACACGCTCATCGGTTAAAGTTTTTCGTAAACGCCCTGGTCACGGCGTTCGAGCACGGTGAATCCGGCCTTTTTGGCGTCGCTCACGGAGAGCGGCTTGGTGATGGAGGGGGTGTTGATCCGGGAGATGACCTTCTTCACCGGGTTCTTGCAGAGCGGGCAGACCATCAGTGGCGCTCTGTCGATGGGGCGTCTCAATTCGAAACCGCGGGAACAGATGCGGCACGAATGGGCGGGATCCTCCGGAGACTCTGAGACGTATTCGTAGATGGGCATTTGGGGGACGCGGGAACGGGTGGTTGCCACCCCGCGCCAAAAACCGGTGCTCCGGTGCTTACCAGCTGGACTTGGTGACGCCGGGGATCATGCCGGCGGAGGCCAGTTCACGGAAGGTAATACGGGAAAGGCGGAAACGGCGCAAGAAGGCACGGCGGCGGCCGGTCACGACGCAGCGATTGGTCAGCCGGGTGGGGCTGGCATCGCGCGGCAACTGGGTCAGGCCGATGTAATCCTTCTCCGCTTTGAGCTTCTGGCGAAGCTCAGCGTATTTTTCAACAGTTCTTATCTTGCGGTCGTTACGTGCGGTCCAACTTTTCTTTGCCATAATTCGGGGGGCGTTTGATAACCGATCCGTGGGACGTTGCAAGCCTAAAGTTGCGATTTTTCGATTTTCCCGTCGGAACCGGTCATTTTTTTCTCAAGAATGCGGCCAATGGCGGCCAAAATCTCCTCCACCGGAGCGAGTCGGCCGGTCCCCTCGTAGCCGCAGGCGAGTTCGCCGGTGGCGGGTCCCACGAAGTGGCAGCCGTCGTCGGCTAGGCGAGCGGCATTGCGTTGGGTGGCCGGGTGGAGCCACATTTTGCCGTTCATGGCCGGGGCGATGAGGACCGGGGTGGAGCGGGGGAGGGCGAGGTAGATGGAGGACAGCGGATCCGGGGCCAGGCCGTTGGCGAAGTTGCCGATGACGTTGGCGGTGGCGGGGGCCACGACGAACAGGTCGGCACGGTCGGCCAGTTCGATGTGACCGGGTTTCCAGGAGTTTTTCTCATCTTCGAGCGAGCAGAGGACCGGCTGGCGGGTGAGGGTCTGGAGGGTGAGCGGGGTGATGAACTCGCCGCCAGCCCGGGTGAGGATGGCGTGGACCTCGTGCCCTTGCTTCACCAATTGGGAGGCGAGGTCGGCCGCTTTGTAGGCGGCGATGGAACCGGTGATGCCGAGCAGAATGGTCATGGCCGGAAGAATGTACCCGCAGCGGGTGGAAGGCAAGGAGGGATTCGGGGATCGAAACTCTGCTCTTGCGGGTGGCGGGCCGATCGGGTAGGAGGTCGGGCATGGAAGCGGCAATCGGGATCATAGGCGGCAGCGGACTCTACGAGCTGGACGGGTTTGAAATGACGGACGAGCGCGCGGTGGTGACACCGTTCGGCGAGCCGTCGGACGTGTTGGTGGGTGGGGTTTTCGCCGGGCGGCAGGTGTGGTTTCTGCCGCGGCACGGGCGCGGGCACCGGATTCTGCCTACGGAGATCAACCATCGGGCGAACTTGTGGGCACTGCGCAGTCTGAACGTGCGGTGGCTGATCTGTGTGACCGCAGTCGGCAGTCTGCGGGAGGAGTATCATCCGCGCCAGGTGGTGCTGCCGGACCAGTATTTCGACCGTACCAGCCGCCGCGAGCAGCACACGTTTTTCGGGCGGGGGATCGCCGCACACATCGGGTTTGCCGAGCCGGTGAGCGTGGGCTTGCGGGGGATCCTGCGCGCGTGCACCGAAGAGGCTGGCATCGCGTGCCACGATGGGGGGACCTATGTCAATATGGATGGCCCGGCGTTCTCCACGCGGGCGGAGAGCCACGCCAACCGCCAGCTCGGGTTCGATGTGATCGGCATGACCAACCTGCCCGAGGCCAAGCTCGCCCGCGAGGCGGAAATCGCGCTGGCGACGCTGGCGATGGTCACCGACTACGATTGTTGGAAAATCGAGGAAGAGGCGGTGTCGGCAGGGGCCGTGATCGGGCATCTCCAGGCGAATGTAGCCACCGCCAAACGCATTTTGGCCGCCGCTATTCCGCGGATTCCAGCGGTGCCGGATTGGCCGGAACACCGGGCGCTGGACGGCGCGATCATGACACCGCGCGAACTGTGGCCGGAGCGCACGGTGGAACAACTGCATCCGTTGTTAGGGCGCTTTGCCGGGCCTACTGGTTGAACAGCACGAAGAGCAGGATGATCAGCGCGAGCGCGGCGAGTACGGCGAAGGTGATCTTGACCCAACTCAGCGGATGTTCGCCGGCCATCTTGCCGGTGTAGCCGTTGACGACCACCTGGAACGACTTGGGGCCATACGTATAACTCACCAGCCAGATCGGCACCAGGATGTGTTTGAAGGTGCGGCCTTGATAGGTGCTGGAAACCTGCAGATTGCGGTGGGTGTCGCCGGGCACGTCGCGGGCGCAGAGTTGGTGGATTACGTTGTCCATCTGGCCCTGGCTGAGGGTGGCCGCCTGGCGGAGATCGACTTGATAGCGTTCCACCGTCCAACCGCGGATATAGGCGGGGTCATAGGGCTTGAGGTCCTTGAGGGTGGGGAATGGCTCCACTTTGCGCAGCAGGGTGGTGTGGACGCCCACGGTGCCGGGTACCAGATCGTCGTCGAAAAAGTGTGACAACGCCCCCGCGCTGTGTTCCCAGCGGGTTTTTTGGACCTGGCGGGATTGGGTTTTGCCGTCGGCCCCGCGGACTTGCTCGGTGACGTAGTAGTGGTAGCCGGATTCCGCAGTCCAGGTGGCATCCACCTTGGCATCGAAGGTCCAATAGGGGAGGTATACCCCGTGCAGGGTGTCGGTGAGCGCGGAACGCTTGAGCTTGTTAGGCGCAAACCAGCGGCTGCGATACCAGGTGCGGAGCTGGTCGCGCACGGTCGGTTCCGGGATGGCGGCCGGGAGCAGGCTCTCCGGCGTGACCGAGTCTTTCAGCGCCTCGGCCGGCACGATGGACGGCGAGCCGCAGAAATCACAGCGCTGGGCGGTGCGGTCCGCATCGAACTGACTGATGGCCTGGCAACTCTCGCACTTGACCGCGCGCTTTTCGCTGGCCGGGCCGCCGGGCGCATCGGCGGTCTTTGCCAGTGCCTGGATCAAATCGTGCTCGGCGATTGGGGCACCGAGCGGGTCCTGACCCTCCGACCACGGCAGGACGGTGCCGCAGTAAGGGCACGCCAGCGCCTGCTTGGCGGCATTCCACTCGGCGTCCCCCCCGCAATCGGGGCAGGGATGTTTTCGCAGTGCGCTGACTTCCGACATCGGTTGGTTGGAGGTTAAGTTAGGAAATGAAGCAAAGGGAAATCGCGCCGGGTTGCGCACTTCTTTAGGTCATAACGTCTTCACCTCTCAATCGGCCAGGAAGGTGTCGATGGCGGTGCGGGTGATCCGGTAGGCGGAGCCGATTTTCTTGCCCTTGAGGTCGCCGGCTTCCAGCGAGGCGAGGATATCGGCTTCGGTCACTCCTAACAATTCTGCGGCCTGGGCCGGGTTGAGCAGGTCGAGCGCGGCCACCGGGGCGGCGGCGGCGGCGGGCGCACCGCCGGGGAGTGGTGGCGGACTGCCGGCGGGTTGTTGCATTTGCTTGACCATTTCCTGGGCGAGGCCGAACCCCATCGCCATTTGTGCGGGCATCGCGGCGGCTCCGCCATCGCCGCCCTTGGTCATCGACTCGGCCATTTGGAATTTGACGTAGTCGTTGAGGTTGCCGACCACGGACATGCTCGAGCGTTTGTCGATCGCCGCCTCGACTTCGGGCGGGACGGAAACGTTTTCGACGAGGAACGAGGTGAGTTCGATCCCGTATTTGGCGCTGACCTGCGGGTTGATGAGGGGCAGCAGGGCATCGCCGAGTTCGGTGTAGCGGGAGGCCACGTCGAGCGCAGGCACGCCGCAGGAGGCGAGGGCGTCGCTGAACACGCTGATGATCCGCGAGCGCATGGTGTCGGCGAATTCGTCCAAGCGGAAATGATGGTCGGTGCCGGCGACTTCCTTGAGGAAGATCGGGGCGTCGGTGATGCGGAAATCAAAGGTGCCGAAGGCGCGCAAGCGGACCACGCCGAAGTCCTTGTCGCGCATCATGATGGGGTTGGCGGTGCCCCATTTGTTGCCGGTGAAGAGCCGGGTGGTGACGAAATAAACATCCGCCTTGAACGGCGATTCGAAGCCGTATTTCCACCCCTGGAGGCGGGTTAGGACGGGGATGTTGTCGGTGACCAGCGTGTGCTTGCCGGGCCCGAAGCAGTCGCCGTATTGTCCAAGATAAACGAACTGCGCCGCCTGGCTTTCGCGGACGATGAGTTGGGCACCGTTCTTGATCGCCTTGTCTTCGTCCGGAAACCGCCACGACAAAGTGTCGCGTGAGTCGTCCATGAACTCGATGATCTCGAGAAGTTCGCCTTTGATGAAATCCATGATGCCCATAGTGATAGTATTGGTTGAGGTTCACACGACCCTAGCGGCGTTTTCCGGCGATGCAACCGAAAAGCGCCGAAAGGCGATACCTCGGATCAGGCGTTTATCTTCCGAGGCCACGCATTTCCAGTTGACAGATCGCCATCCGTGATACACTATTGTCTCACCATGAAGCTAGCGACGATCCGTGACCTGCGCAACGAATTCCCCCGGGTGGCCCGGTGGATTGAGGAGGGTGAGTGTGTGGAAATCACCCGCTCCGGCAAACCCTTTGCGCATCTTACGCCAATTCCTCCGCCCGTGGCTGCCCCGCTTGAAATGCCGGATTTTCTGGGTCGTATTCGGGAATGTTTTCCCAATGAAAAGCCCGGCAAGGGACTTTCTTCGGTGGTGGACTACGACCGGGGTGACCGATGAGTGCCTACGCCGACACGGGGTTTATTGTCACCCTGTACAAGACGGAAGCCAGCAGTGCCCCTGCTGCCGCGCTGATGCGCAGGCAGCAGGCTTCCGTGTGGCTCTCCCATTTGGGGGAACTCGAATTTCGCAATGCGCTGCATTTGGCGGTGTTCCGGGGTGAACTCACGGCAGCCGAGGCGGTGCTCAAAAAGCGGTTGTTTTCACAAGACGTGGCGAACGGGATCTACCTGATCATACCGGTTCCTGGCTCCGCCCTGTTCGCCAAGGCCGGTGAGCTGGCCGACCGCCACAGCGCCCGTCTCGGTACCCGCAGTCTTGATCTGATGCATGTGGCCGCGGCCATCCTCCTGGGTGCCAAGGCATTTCTCAGTTTCGATGAGCGTCAACGCAAGGCAGCCAGAGCCGAGGGGCTGAAGGTTCTGCCTCGTGAGACCCGGCGCCGCTGAGTTGATTGCCGCTCCCGGCCCGTCTACGGAACCCAGCCGGACAGCTCCGAGGCCTGCCGGATCCAAGTCGTCACGAGTTCCTGGTCGAGCGGGTCGTCCTCGTGGAGGTGGAGATAGCGGACTTCCTGCTGCTTGGTTATTTTCATGGGATTCATCTGGCGGTGGGAGCCCGGTGGCCGCGTTGGTCACAACGCGCCTGCCAATGGATCGCTCTGGAAATGGCGCCCGCTAGTCACGGCCCGGGCTTGAGCCACGTCAAGAGAGCATTGGACAGATAGAATTGGATAAGGGCTCTGACACTTTACACTTCATTCGCCTCCCGCTGGCGAGAACAGGCAAGATGCCGCTTCTCCGATTCAGGCTGGAAGCCCGCCCTCCAAGACAGCCAGGATGGCTGTCCTCCGCTTGAGGGAAGCGCATCGTTGGGGCAATCGAGGTGTATGTCTCCGGGGGACGACGGCTCCCGGATCGCTTTGCCGGGCAGGAACTCACGGATTTCCGCTGATTCGTCTTGCGGAAGGGGGGTGGGGACGGGCAGCATCGGCGCGTGACTCCAGAACTCGACGATCTCTTTTCATTTCTCCGGTTTCCCAGCATTTCCACGGACTCGCGGCATGTGGGTGACGTGCGTGCCTGCGCGGAATGGCTGGTGGCCAAGCTGACCGCCATGGGGCTGACTGCGGAGATTCATCCGACTGCCGGGCATCCGCTGGTGCTGGCCCGCAACGCCCACCTGCCGGACCGCCGCACCGTGTTGATCTACGGCCACTACGACGTGCAGCCGGTCGATCCGTTGGCGCTGTGGCAAAGCCCGCCGTTCGAACCGGAAATCCGCGACGGAAAAATCTGGGCGCGCGGGGCTGCGGACAACAAGGGTCAGATGATGGCACATGTGCTCGGCGTGGAGCAGACGCTCCGCGGAAATGGCGAGCTGCCAGTCAACCTGATCTTCCTGTTCGAAGGGGAGGAGGAAATCGGCAGCCCGCACCTGGGGCCGTTCCTCGTCGCCCACCGCGAGGAACTGCGCTGCGACGTGATCGCCATTTCCGATACCGGGATGGTCGCGCCGGGCGTGCCGACCATGGGCTACGGACTGCGCGGGATCAGTTGCTGCGAGGTGATCATCCGCGGGCCCAAGGGCGATTTGCACTCCGGCCTGTTCGGCGGGGCGGTGGCCAACCCGGCCACGGCGGTGGCGCGCTTGGTGGCGAGTTTGCACGATGCCGAGGGGCGCGTGGCGGTGGCGGGGTTTTATGATGAAGTCCGCCCGCTGGAAACCTGGGAACGCGAAATGTGGGCCAAGGTCCCCGGGGTCGGTGAGCTCGAGTACCTGGCCGCCACCGGTTCGCCGGCGATGTTCGGTGAGCCGGGATACACCACGGCGGAGCGGACCTGGGCCCGGCCCACCGCCGAGGTCAACGGCATCGGCGGCGGCTATCAAGGAGAAGGCTCCAAGACCGTGCTGCCGGCCGAGGCCTTCGTGAAACTCTCGTTCCGCCTGGTGCCCGATCAGGACCCGGCGACGATCATGGAGCGGGTGACCCGGCATTTGAAACAATACTGCCCGTCCGGCGTCAGCCTCGAGGTGATCCCCGGCCATGATGGCAAGCCCTACGCGACCGACCCGCACTCGCGGTTTGGCAAGGCCGCCCAGACGGCGCTGCACGCAGTGTTCGGCATGGACCCGGTGCTCATCCGCGAGGGCGGCAGCATTCCGATCGTGCAAACCTTCCGCGAAATCCTGGAGGCGGACACCTTGTTGTTAGGTCTGGCGCTCAGCGACGCCCAGGTACACGCGCCTAACGAGAATTTTCCGGTGGCCAATTTCGAAGCCGGCATCCGGCTCAACCGGGCGCTGCTCGCCCAACTCGCCAACGTGTGACCTGCCGGACCACTGACAGTCGATAAACATGCCACTTCCGCCACCCCCACTCTCGACCACTCATTCGCCTCGCGTCCGCGGGGTGGGGAGCGCCGACATGTTGTCGGCTGTCGGCGTGGCGACATGTTGTCGCCAGTCTCCGGCGGGCGGACAGCATGTCCGCCTGACTCAGCGCGCAGAATGCACGCGCTCCATTGCCGCAGGTTGTCTATCAGCTCCGGATTCCGGACTTGTGTCTTAAGCCACCGCCTCCCCATTCCATCCCATGTCAACCGAACCCGAATCCGCCGCCCCCAAGTCCGATTTCATCCGTGAGATCATCGCCGCCGATCTGGCGGTCGGCAAGCACCCGACGACGATCACCCGGTTTCCGCCTGAGCCCAACGGCTACCTGCACATCGGTCACGCCAAGGCGATTTGTCTGAACTTCGGGATCGCCGGGGAAAACGCCGCCACCGGCGCGCGCTGCCACCTGCGGTTCGACGATACCAACCCGGAGAAAGAGGAGGTCGAATACGTCGAGAGCATCAAGACCGACGTCAAATGGCTCGGGTTCGACTGGGGTGACCACTTGTATTTTGCCAGCGACTATTTCCAGTTCTTCCATGATTGTGCGGTGAATCTGATCGAGCAGGGGTTGGCCTATGTGGACCGGCAGTCCGCCGAGGAAATCCGGGCAAACCGCGGCAACCTGACCACGCCCGGCACTCCGTCGCCGGACCGCGACACCCCGGTGGCGCGGAATCTGGATTTGTTCGCGCGGATGCGGGCGGGCGAGTTCAAGGAAGGCGGGTGCGTGTTGCGGGCGAAGATCGATCTGGCGTCATCCAACATGAATCTGCGCGATCCGGTGATCTATCGGATTCTGCATGCGGCGCACCACAACACCGGCACGGCTTGGTGCATCTATCCGATGTATGACTTCGCCCATCCGCTGGAGGACGCGCTCGAACACATCACCCACTCGCTGTGCACGCTGGAATTCGAGAACCACCGGCCGATCTATGACTGGTTCATCGAGCACTGTCCGGTGCCCTCCCGACCGCGCCAGATCGAGTTCGCACGGCTCAACCTGAGCTACACCATCATGAGCAAGCGCAAGCTGCTGCTACTGGTGCAGGACGGCCACGTGGGCGGTTGGGATGATCCGCGGCTGCCGACGATTTCCGGCATCCGCCGGCGCGGCTACCCGGCGGCGGCGGTGGGGCATTTCTGCAAACGGGGGGGGATCACCAAGGTCAACGGCACCACCCATGTGGCGCTGCTTGAATTCGATGTGCGGGATTTCCTCAATCAAACCGCGCCACGGCGGATGGCCGTGCTCGACCCGGTCAAGGTGGTGCTTGCCAACTGGCCGGCGGGCAGCGTCGAGAACGCGGAGGTGGCCAATCACCCGCAGGATCCGGCGATGGGTGTTAGAGACGTGGCGCTCGGTGGCGAGGTGTGGATCGAACGCGACGACTTCATGGAGGATCCGCCGAAGAAATTCTACCGGTTGGGTCCCGACCGGCATGTTAGATTGCGCGGTGCTTACATCATCCGCTGCACGGGATACGAAAAGGATGCCGATGGCCGGATCACCGTGATCCATGCCGAGGTGCTGCCGGGAACGATGGGTGCGAGCACGCCGGAAGGCGTGCAATGCCGGGCGGCGATCCACTGGGTGGATGCCGCCAGCGGCCGGTCCGCCGAGGTCCGCCTCTACGACCGCCTGTTCACCGTGGAGGACCCGGATGCCGCCGAGGGCGGGTTTGTCAGCGTGCTCAATCCGGACTCGCTGACCACGGTCACGGCCGTGATCGAGCCGTCCCTGGCCGATGCCGAAGCCGGGTTCAGTTGCCAGTTCGAGCGGTTGGGCTATTTCGTGGCCGATTGCGTGGACCACCAGCCGGGAACCCGTCCGGTGTTCAACCGCACGGTCGCCCTGCGCGATTCCTGGAGCAAGAAGGCCTGAGCGCCCGCCTGAAAAATGGCAGGGACCGTTTTGCCCTCGCTGCGCTCGTGCCATGCCGGAATCCGCTTCGCGATCCGACGAGGGCCGCCCCTGGCGACCAGCGCGTTCCGCAGCGGCCCGCCTGAAAAATGGCAGGGACCGTTCTCCGCAACGGTCCGGCGAATGGGAAGAGAATGAATCCTCCCATGATAAGCCGGAACGTCACCGCATGGGCTCTGTCATTCCCCTGTCATTCTCGCGGACCGCCTGGAGGTCGGTCCCTGCCTTTGCTTATTTTCAGACAGCCTCTGAGGCGGCTCACCCGTAACAACCATCGACCAGCCGCCGGATGCCCAGTGGGTTGGCGTCCTGCAGCTCCGCCGGCAGTGCGGCCTGTGGGAACGCCTGGTAGGCGACCGGGCGGGCAAACCGATGGATCGCCATGGTGCCGACCGAGCTACTACGCCCGTCCGAGGTGGCGGGGAAGGGTCCGCCGTGGACCATGCTGGGGCAGACTTCCACGCCGGTGGGGAAACCGTTGCAGATCAAGCGGCCGGCCCGGCGTTCGAGCGCGCCGACCAGCCCGGCATGGGCGGCGAGTTCCGCTTCGGTGGCGTGAATGGTGGCGGTGAGCTGGCCATCTAACAGCGGAATCACCGCCTCGACCTCCGCTGCGGTGCCCCGCACGATCAAGGTGGCGGGCCCGAACATCTCACGCTGGAGCACGGGATTGGCGCGGAACGTCGCGATGTCCGTCAGATAGACCGCCGGTGCGCCCTGGTTGTGGCCGCAGGTGGCGGTGGCGCGGGCGAGCGTCTCCACTCCCGGTTGGGCGGCCAACCCGGAGTTGGCATCGGCGTAGGCCTGGCAGATGCTCGCGTTGAGCATGGTGCCCGGCGTGCCGGCGGCCGTCAAGCCGGCGAGGGTGGTTAGAAAATCCCCGGTCGTTGCGCCGGCGAGGAAGACCAGTCCCGGGTTGGTGCA
>JAIPKB010000196.1 GCA_021733795.1 Akkermansiaceae bacterium
AACCGCTGCAGCCGCAGGCGAGTTTCTCATTACCGCAAATCTTCCTAACCATCATGAAATCCCCTCCCTCCCTCCCTGTTGTTCTTGGTTGCCTCCTGCTGTGCGGCGCGGTTGCCGCCGGAGAAGTCACGGTCACGACCGAGTCCGCCACCAGCGTTGCAATCGCCAACAAGCACCTCACCCTGCGCTTCGACCTCACCAAGGGCACCTACCAGGCGCTCGACCGGAGCGACGGCTCGGTGTGCCTGCGCGAGGCGTTCTGGTCAATCGATGACTGGTCGTCCCGGGATGCCGGAGTCAGCCACCAGTGGCAGACCGCCACGATTGATGACGAGCTGGGAACGGGCAAGACCCTGACGATCCTGAGCAAGACGCGGGGGCAGCCGGAACGACTGCTGCAAGTAGCGGTCTATGACGACGCCCCCTTCGTCGCCATGGCGGGTGGCCTGCACAACACGACAGGGAAGCCCGTGCAGGTGAAGGCGATCCGTCCGCTGGCCGGCGGGACTCCCTTTCCGGACCTCGACAAGGAGCACAACTTCCGGATCATCGACGGCTATGGCGGAGCCGAGCCGCTCGAGTGGGGCGCGACGGCTTACACCGCGGTGCACCGGAGCAACGCCGTCCAATCGCGCAACAACCTCCTGGTGACCTTTGGCGAAAACCTAACGCGGCGCTCGCTCACGATCGGCGGCCTGACCTACACCGACTACGAGAAATTCGCGCAGATCCGCCAACCGCGGCGCACCGAACTCGCGAGCGGCCCGGACGGCAGAAAGTCTCTGATGGGCTACCTCGACCTCGCCGGCGACCGAATCGATGAGTCGGCAACCGGGCCGACCTTAAAGCTGCTAGAGGGAGAATTTCAGGAGCACCCGCACTTCGGCCGCCTCTGGTGCCCGGAGCTCAGCACCTATGCGCTTGGCAAGGACCGCGTTGTTGTCCAAGCCTCGGGGCTGAAACCCGACCACCCCTACACGCTCGGGTTCTCATGGTGGAACATGGAGATGCGCTCCGGCAACAAACCGCCCCGCGTGCAGTCGATCGTCATCGACCAGGGGCCGGATACCCCGCGGCATGTTTTGTTAGACAGCCGCGAGCTGCCGCTGTGGAGCGACCCGGAGAAGCGGGAGGCCGAACAGGCCGAGATCCCCCTGCCGCGCGGAGCGTATCCCACCGGCACCATGCGGATCCTGGTGGAGCGGGTTTCGGGTGATCCACGGGTGGCGATCAGCGAGCTGTGGCTCCGTGACGGCGAGGCCGCTCCGCTGCTGCCCTCCAAACCCACCGCGATCGACGAATGCCGGCGTCCGCGCCGCCAGTTCGACCTGCAACTGTATGCCGACGACCCGGTCGGCAAACGCGTGGGACCGGGGACGCACTACCTGCCCGGCGACCGCTTCTACCTTGATTTCATCACCCACAATCCCTTCGAATCGCTTGAGGGCTACGGCCAATCGGTCCGCAAAGCCCAACAGATCGCGCTAAGCATGTACGATTTCCCGACCGTTTGTCTTTGGTATGCCCATCACAAAGGCTACGGAGGGGGAGCTGCCGTCAACACCTCGGTTGGGGCGGTCGCCGAGGCGGCAGCGATCAAGGCTTCCGGTTTTCTCAACTATGCACGGGCCGCCGTCCGGCTTGTCCCGGACACCTACGAGAAGAACAGCCAACAAGGATGGTGGGATGAGGCGCACTTCCAGGCGCTGGGGAGCAGCAATCTCGGCGACTTTCCGGGAGGCCAGTATCAGGAACCCTATGAGACGACCAAAAAATGGGGCCGGGCCGTCACTGACCTCGGGTGCATCCCGCTCATGTATTGCCAGACCGGATTTCGCTCCGAGGACTATGCCGAGACCTTTCCCGGACACATGCTCTTCAATAAAACCCACGCCTGGCAGAACCCGGAGAAGACGATCCCTCCCGATGACGAGAAGCAGTGGGCGTTCCCCTGGGGCAAGGCCGCCAGTCTGTGGAGTTACGACTACACCGATCCCGGTTTTCTCGCCCATCTCAACGACGTTTACGCCAACTATGCCGGCGGCGGCATCAAGGGGCTGATGTTCGACTACCCGGCATCCGGATGGGCCTCGGGCGGCGGAATGGAGGACGCTTCGTCCACCACCGCGGCCGCCTTCCGGACCATTTTCCGCCTCCCACATGAGGCCCTCGGCCCCGAGAGTTACGTCCACGAACGCAACATGGAGCGCGGTTCCGATGTCACGCTCGGTGTGATCGCCTCGCAACGCACCGAGAACGATTCGGACCACATCAACCGCAACGTGGTGACCCGCTGCGGCTTGCGTTGGTATAAGAACCGGGTGGTGGTGAACTACGACACCGACTCCAAGAACCTGCTGCGCGCCAAGAGCCGCGACGAATTGCGATCCCTTCTCACGATGTCCTACACCGTCACCGGCCGCCTCCTGCTCGCCAACAGCTTCAAGCAGTTCCCACCCGAAACCCTGCACGACCTGACCCGCATCTACCCTTTTCACCGCACCCCGCTCACGGCGCGCCCGGTGGATGCCCTCACCCGCAAGTACCCGCGGGTCTACGACTTCCGTATCAGCCCGCAGTGGCACCAGGTCGTCCTTTACAACACCGAGCGGGAAACGGACACCACGGTCTCGGTGGATCTCGCCGGCAATACCGCGGAAGGAGCATTGGGACTTGATCCGGAGCAATCCTATCACGTTTATGATTTCTGGAATGATCGCTACCTCGGTGCCATCCCCGGCGGCGCAGCCCTGACGCAGAAGCTCCGACCCAACGAGGCGCGCATGCTCTCGGTGCGCGAAATGCGTCCCCACCCCCAGGTCGTCTCAACCGATCGACACGTGATGCAAGGGCTGCTTGAACTCGACCAACTCCGGTGGGACGCCGATGAGCGCACCCTCAGCGGCACCGTCCGACTCCCGGCCGGCGATCCGGTCACGATCATGATCGTCACCAACGGCTTCCAGGCCGCGACCTGTGCGGCCGATGATCCGGTCCGCGCAACGCTCGAGGTGGCCGACCCCGGATCCCCCGTCGTCAAACTGCGCCTCGCAACCGACGGCAACCGCGTCATCCAGTGGCGGGTCAGGTTTCACCCCGCCGCCGCCTCCGGGCGCTGAGCCGTCATGTGGCCCGGCTCTAATCCCCCGACGGCGCGTCACCGTCGGGAGCAGAACCATGCCAACCCAACTGAGGGCGCGCGAACTAGGCAAACTATCTGTCTGGACCAGCCAAAAAAAAACAGTGCAGATTCGGACAATCGGGGATAGGTTACAACGGAACGCAAGAGTCCGGACCCGATCCTTTCTTTTCCGAAGACCCATGAATACCCGCCCGCAAGCATCCACTTCCATTGATCGTCGTTCCCGGCGTGGTTTTGCCTTGATCGTGACAATGTCGCTGATGGTGCTGCTGGTGCTGCTGGCGGTGGGCTTGCTGAGCCTCTCGACGGTGACGCTGCGCAGCACCTCGCAGGGGGGGGCGCAGGCGCAGGCGCGGGCGAACGCCCGGCTTGCCATGCTGCTGGCGATGGGTGAGTTGCAGCGGCAGGCCGGAGCGGACACGCGGGTCAGCGCCCGGGCCGACATTCTCGACGAGGACCACCCGCCGGTCCTCGGGATTTGGAAGAGCTGGGAAGGGACCGACCACGAGACCAGGGGAACCCATGCCGGGCGCCCGGTCTCGCCCGGCAACTACGAGGCGAAGAAGAAGGAGCGCTTCATTGCCTGGCTGACTTCCTTCAACAGCGTTGATCGCGGGACCTTGCCGGACACCACCAATGGCACCGGCAAAGTGACCCTGGTCGGGGCGGGCTCGCTTGGCGACGGCCCGGGGCGCGAGAAGCTCCAGATTCATCTGGCTCCGACACCGGTCGGCACGGATCGCCAAGCGGGGAGTCTCGCCTGGTGGATCGGCGGCGAGAACCAGAAGGCGCGCCTGCCACGGCCCTACACCCCCGACAACGATACCCCGGCGGGATGGGCGGCGCTGGCCAAGTCGCATGCCGTCGCGGACCCCGAGCCGTTCCGTCTCGAGACCTTGCTGGACGATCCCGCCCCGGCGGACAAGGCGATCACGCTGCGCCAGGCCGATCTGATTGCGTCCGGGGACAAGAAGGCGGCATCGCGGGAATTTTTTCACGACCTCTCCGCAGGTTCGGTCGGGCTCCTGACCAACACGGCGACCGGCGGGTGGCGCAAGGATCTCTCGTTGCTGACCGAGAGTTGGGATAAACAACCGACGTCGCGGCTGCCCCTCTTCCGCCTCACCCCCAGCACCGAATTCCAGGCCACGCGGCCCGCCACCCGCAGCGCGGTTCCTGTCGGCTCGATGCTCTACCCGTGGGCCAGATACCGCGGGGGGGACACGATCCCCATCTATCAGCACGGCCCGGTGACCAGTTGGGCCAACCTGGTGAACTACGCCACCTTCTACAAACGGGTCAGCACCACCAGCGCCGGCCGGTTCACGGCGTCGCCCTATGCGATCTCGATCGGCGGAGACAGCTTCGACTTCCTCCACAAGGTGCGCATTTTGCCGGTCATCGCGCGCATGCAATGGATCTTTTCGCACAGCGCCGGCCCCGCCGCCACCGGGGATACCAGTCTGCTGGCACCGAAGCTGTTGTTGACTCCGGCGATCACGATGTGGAACCCCTACAATGTGGAGATCAGCGTGCCCTCGATGTCCTTCGGCATCCCGAGGCCGCTGCCCGTCGCGCTCCGCTACTCCATCAATGACCGCGCCAACACAGCCTACAACGCCCTGATGTCGGGCAGCACGAACAATACGCCAGCGCTCGGGGCCGGCGATCTGAACTACTCGATCAATTCGCTCTTCACCCTCAAGCCCGGTGAGTCCCGTGTCTTCAGCCCCGAGTCCGCCACCCCGGTGAATTCCGGCGCGTCGATCACCCTGAAACCCGGCTACCGCGATGGCGGCGGCCATTCCTTCCCGATCAAGGACAACCGCGGCGGCACCGTGCCTGGCATGCCCGCTTCCACATCTATCAAGGCCGACGCCAAATTCGACACGGTCTACACCGACCGGGGACGGGACGGGGTCGGGATCTACCTCGACGTGTCCACCCTCGGCGCCCACGCCCTCGCCTATCGGATGGTTTACACTCCGGAGGTTGCCAGCGTCGTTTACCAGCCGCTGAGGAATCTCGCCTCGGCGACCCTCGGCGAATGCCAGGCCCATCCGGTCCCTTTCCTCTCGACCATTTTCGGAGCACGGACGGCCAGTCGGACCCACCTTGCGGCCAAAGGCTTCGTCCAATCCAGCCCCTTTGTCAATTACACCAACATGGGCTTCAAGGACCTCGCGGACATCGGGCGCCACTATGGCGGGACCGGCCACCCGGTCAACTCCCCCTTCGACTACAGCTTCGTCAAGCATGCCGCCGGAGGCGACAGCCAGCTGCCGAATTCCAGCGACACCACCAACCGCGGCTACGTCGTCACCGGTTTCACCGCCGCCGACGGTCTCTCGCGATGTGTCATCGGGGAACTCCCCTGCCAGCCGCTCGCCTCACTCGGCGAACTCGTGAACTGGGACCTTCGCTATGAGAACTCGGTGCCACCCTTCGGGTTCAACCTGATCGGGAACTCTGACGCCAGCCCGCTGCTGCCCCCCAACGCGGTGGTCAACAAGGCCGATGCCAGCTTCGCGGAAAACCTCCAGCATGACGATTCCTACTGTGCCAACCACCTCCTTTTCGACGACTGGTTCGTCTCCTCAATCACCCCAGCCCCCACCCACTTCGGGGAATCCGGCAGAAATCAGAAGGCGAACTATACCGACTTCATCACCGGCAAGACGCCCCTGGTCAACCGCGCCTATCGTCCGATCCGTCAGGACCAGGTCTCCCCTGACGGGGACGATGCCAAGGTCCGCGCACTCTACAACGAGCAGGTGGCGAAGACCGATTCATGGAAAACCATCGCCTCGCGGCTCGAAGTGGAGGGCATGTTCAACGTCAACTCCACCTCGGTCACGGCGTGGCGCGCCTTGCTCGGCCACGTCCGCAACCAGCGCGTCGCATACATCAGCGAGTCCGGCAGGGGGTGGCAGGCGGGCCTCTCGGACGAGTCCGATCATGTCTTGAGCCGCTTCAGCATTGCCGGGGACAGCGAGGCCGGCACGCCCGGGAGTTCCGGAACCTTCCCCGAGGCCACCGAGTTCGCCGGATACCGCACCGTCGATGGGTATTTCCTCGATGCGATGGCGAAGGAAGTCGTAAAGCAAGTCCGCGCCCGCGGGCCGTTCCTGTCGCTCGCCGAGTTCGTCAACCGCCAACTCTCGTCCGGTGACCTCGCCCTGGCCGGCACCATCCAGGCCGCCCTCAACGAGCTGGCCAAGTCCCCCACGACCAACCTGTTTGCCAGTCTCGAAGCACTCTCCACCACGGCTGAGGCGCAGCCCGAACGCGCCGACCTTGCCGAATATCAGTTCCCTGCAGCCGCCGCCGGCAGCAGTGGTTACGGTCTGCCCGGCTGGACTCGCCAGGCGGACATCCTGCGCCCGCTGGCGCCCATCCTCTCGGCCCGCGACGACACCTTCACGATCCGCGGCTACGGCGATGCCCGCGGCACCGACGGCCGCATTCTCGCCCGGGCCGTGTGCGAAGCGGTCGTCCGCCGCACCCGCGAGTTCGTCGATCCCGCCGAGGCCGCGGATCTCACCACCCCCCCGGCTCTCGCCGCCAACCGAAACTTCGGCCGCCGCTTCGAATTCGTCTCGTTCCGCTGGCTCACCGCGGATGAGGTGTGAGCACCTGCGGAAATCTCCCATTCCCACTCTCCAATTTTCAAATCAAATCCCCCTGACCCCCGACCTTCCGA
The DNA here is from genome assembly GCA_021733795.1 of Akkermansiaceae bacterium. Taxonomy (GTDB): domain Bacteria; phylum Verrucomicrobiota; class Verrucomicrobiia; order Verrucomicrobiales; family Akkermansiaceae; genus Luteolibacter. Next base: position 6,846 of record JAIPKB010000196.1, read on the forward strand.
CCTTCTGACCTTCCGACCTTCAGACCTTCCGACCTTCCGACCTTCAGACCTTCAGACTTCCGACTCCTAACCCCTTGAAACTCCTCCTCTCCCTCCTCGCCGTTTCCACCGCCGTCGCCCTCGGGCAGAAGGCCACCGAACACACCTGCCGTATCCTGTTTCTCGATGGCCCGGACACGGCCCCCGAAACCCTCCACCTCTTCGACGGCGCCACGTCCCGCGAGGTCGACCTGCCGCGGATGAATTTCTCCAAGGTCTACAAGTTGCGGCCCGGGGCGCGAACCCTGCGCCTCCTGCCCGCCGCGGTGAACGATCCGGAAAAGGTTCCGCCCGGGGCCCCATCCGTCACGGTCTCCGAAGACGTCACGGATTTTTATCTACTCGTCACCAGCGACCCCGCCAACACGGTCGCCCCGGTGCGCATGCAGGTCATCAACGCCGGCTCCGAGCATCTCAAGCGCGGCCAGATGCTCTGGTTCAACCTGACCAAGAATACCGTCGGCGGCACGGTCGGATCCGAAAAACTCGTCATCCAACCCAACTCCCGGGTGACCCTCGACCCGCCGGCCCGCGACAACCTGAACTACCCGGTCAAGCTCTACTTCCGCATCGTCGGCAAGGAGCCGCTCTATCCGCTCTGCGAGACGAAATGGCGCCACGACCCGCGCAGCCGTAGCGTCGCCTTCATCATCTCCGAACGGGGCACCCGCACCCCCCGCGTCCTGGTCTTCCCCGACTACCGCGAAGCGCCGCCCAAGGAGCCGTGACGGCGACGGCAAGACGACGCGGGGACCTCGGGACGGACTGAGCCCGATGATTGGCAGGCGAAGCGGGTGAAATACCAGGCAAGTTCTTTCCCTAGTTTTAAGCAAAATACCGTTTGCAATACCGCCGAATTCTGGAACTATCCCCCTAAGTCATCGAAGCGTCCGATCAATCCGCGATTCATAACCACCATCCCGCCAAGCGGCAACGCGCTCGGCATAGGTGGGGTGGGCTGTGGATGATCGGCCCGGTGGCGAGCCAGCAAGCAAACCCGAGGACGCGAGATCGTCCCAAACAAAACAACAAAACAACAAAACAAGAAAAAACCATGAAAATATCCGGAATCATCAGGAGGGGACAACCCATCCTCAAACACCTCGGACTCGCCCTCGCGGCGGGTGCGGCATTGGCGACGGGCAGCGCCCTCGCCCAGGACACCGTCATTTGGAACGGCGGCAGCGGAGATTGGGACACCAGCACCGAAAACTGGACCGACCAAGGCACCAGTTTGCCGACAACCTTCGCCGACGGCGACAACGTGATCTTCGACAACTCCTCTGGCGGCACCATCAACGTCGCCCTCGAGGTGGCGCCCCTCACCACCACCGTCAGTGCGGCATCCGGCGACTACACCATCAGTGGCGCGGCGATTGGCGGCACGGGTTCGCTCACCAAGACCAGCGGTGGCAACCTCATCCTCACCGGAGCGAATACCTTCACCGGTAAAACGAGCGCCCAGGCAGGCACGCTGCAACTGGGCATTTCCGCCGCTGGCGGAATCGGCATCACGGCCGCCGGCGTCCCTGGTCCGTTGGGTGCCCCGACCGGGGCCGATGCGACCATCGAGCTCCACAACGGCGTCACCCTGTATTTGCCCAGCACCGAACCAGCGCGTCACGACCAAACCACCGACCGTCCCCTCGACCTCGCGGGTACCGGCGATGGAACGGTGTCGATCCGGGTCAATGACAACGACACCTTCTTCTCCTTTGGCGCGGTAACACCCACCGGGACCGGCGGCAAGACCCTGGCCTTGTTCCCGGGTGCCGATGGAAATGGCGACCGGGAGGCGATCCTCTTCACCGGGGGAATCTCCGATTCCGTCACCGACAGCAGCCCGACCTCGCTGCAAGTGAACTATCGTTGCCAGACGGATTCCCAGAGCTACATAAGCCTGGTAGGTGCCAATACCTTCACCGGGCCTATCACCTTGGTGAAAGGCGGTCCCGTGGTCAGTGCCTACCTGACGATCGGTGGCGAGAAAACAAGAAACACCAACGTCCCGGGAACGGGATCTTTGGGCGGTGGCAATTACCCGGGTGACATCTCGCTCGATACCGCGACCATCCTCAACTACCTCAGCTCGGCGAGCCAAACCTTGTCCGGTGCGATTTCCGGCGCGGGGAGCGTGATCGTGGACGGTGGCGGCACCGTGACCCTGTCTGGGGCCAACACCTACAGCGGCAATACCACCGTCGCCGGCGGCAGCACCCTGGTCCTCGGAACCACTGGTGATTACACCTTCTCGCTCACCAACTCATCCTCAAACAAGATCACCGGCGCAGGATCCGCCACCTTGAATGGAAACTTCACCATCGACGCCTCGGCGGTGACCGTCGCGGTGGGTTCCTGGACCTTGGTCGGCACCACTACCAAAGCGTTCGATGCGAGCGACTTCAGTGTGACCGGCCCCGGCACCTGGTCCGAACCGAGTGCCGGCATTTGGACCGGAGCGGACGGGCTCAGGAAGTGGACCTTTGACACCACAACCGGCGTCCTCACCCTGCTCACCGATGCCGTGTTCAAGTCCTTTTCCTACAATGGCTTGGACGGCAGCATTGATAACGACGGATTGACCGTTAACCTGCCCGTGGCGTTTGGAACGGATTTGGCCGCGATCGCACCGACCTTCACGGTGAGTTCCGGGACCTGCAACCAGACCAGCGAGTCCCCGCCGTCGCCGACCTTCGCGGGCGGCCCGGTGCACTACATCGTCACCGACGGACCTACCGTCAGGGACTATACCGTGACGGTCAACATTCTTCCCGCTCCTCCGGGCGGCGTGGGGACCGCCCTGAGGGTATGGCTCGCGGCCGACGCCGTGAATCCCGCCGATCCCACCCAGGTGCGGGCGTCGGGTGCCGACAATTTCGTGCAGCAGTGGAACGATTCGAGCGGCTCCGCCAACAATGCCGCCAACGCAACCGAGAGCCAGCAACCGCAATACGTGACAAGCGCTTTGAACGGGAAACCCGTGCTGCGGTTCGTGGAGGGCAATGGCTCGAGGCTGTTTCTTGGGGATATCAGCGCTCAATTCGGGGCACCTGGTCCGGATCCCTATCCAACAGCGGCCAACAGCGGCACGGGTGGAGCGAGCCTCGACGGAGCGTATATTGACATTCCGACCCGTGGTGTCACGGGGGCCTTGGCCGGGGACAGCGATACGGCCACATTCTTTACTGGGGTTGCCAACAAACGGGTGGTGATTCCTTGGAGCGCAGCCCTGAATCCAGTCACTGATGGAGTGGCGGATCCTTTCACGGTCGAGGCCTGGGTCAAGTCGAACGGAGCTCCCGGCGGCAGCCACGTCATCGTCCAGTCGATGCGTCAACCCGGTCAATTTGGAACGGTCAACGACAACGGAAATGACCGCAGTGGATGGTTCCTCCGCGAGAATGGAACCGACTTGGTCTTTGGGGTGGGAACCCCGACCGGTGCGCCGTTCTATTATTACTACACGGTCGCGGGAGTGGTCAGCGGCACTGACTGGCAGCATATTGTCGTGGTTTACGACGGGGACGAAACGCCGGTCATTTATGTTGATAAGGTGGCGCAGTCTTACGTGGTGACCCGACAAGACGGGCTGCCATTTAATGAAGGCGAGGAAGCGACAATCCGAGTGCTCCAAAACACCGATTGCCCGGCGATCATCGGCGACCGGGGGTTCGGTGGCTGGCTTTTCAACGGTGTCATTGACGAAGTGGCCATCTACCCGTCCATGCTCAGCGCGGGTGATGTCGTGGCCCACTTCGACAATGGTATGGCTCCGGTACCCGCCACACCCTACGCGACCCTGGTGGGCAGCAGCAACCCAGCGGGTTACTACCGACTGAACGAACCCGCGGCACCCGTGGTCGTGCAAGAGGCCACCATCTTCGCCGTCGGCACGCCCAACAGCGACAGCATGTACAGCATGTTTGGCAACCGTGACAACGACGAACGTTGGTTGGGTGGCAACTGGAATGAAGTGACTCCAGGGGCGTTCCGGGGCGGCAGGGCGAACTTTTCGAGTGAATTCGCCCTGGTGCCGCAAACGGGGTCTCATATCTTCGCGTATGAAAGCAGCCCCGCCGCCTACAATTTCCTGCTCAACGGCACGCTGATCGGCACCACCGGTGGCGATTACAACGCGGGCAGCGGCAAGAATTGGGCGGTCGGCACCAACGGTACCGGCAACGGTGGGGATTTGAACGGCGACATCGCCGAGTTGATCATCTACAACCGCATTCTGACCCCCGAGGAAACCAACAAGGTCGGTGCCTACCTTGCGAACAAATACGGTTTGGACACGGAATACCATCTGCCTGGCACGATCCTCACCTTCGGCATTCCGGGGCATGTCGGCGTCATTGACCAGGGCGCCAAGACCATTGCCCTGGGCGTGCCGTTCGGGACGAATTTGGCGACCCTGGCACCGGAGTTCACGCTGTTCACCGGGACCTGCAACCAGACCAGCGGTTCGCCGCCGTCGCCGACCTTCGCAGGCGGCCCGGTGCACTACATCGTCACCGACTCCGCCACCGACCCGGACACCGTGAATGACTACACCGTGACGGTTACCGTGCTTCCCGCGGTCGGCACCATTGTCATCGATCTCGGGACCGGGACTGTGATTGAGGGCGGCACGTTCGGCTCGCATGGCACGAACCTGCCCTTGCCGCCCCTGCCGGTC
>JAIPKB010000197.1 GCA_021733795.1 Akkermansiaceae bacterium
GGAAATCGTATTCATCGTCCTCATCCTCGCCGGGGTGATCCTGGGCTTGGCCCCGGGGCTCACGATCACCGCTGCCGCGTCCGGTGCCCCCCCCCAGCGCAAGGGGGTGCTAACAGGGGCATCCCTGGCCACCGCCGCCGCGCTGTTCCAAGCCGTGAGTTTCAATCTCTCCCGTCATGCCTTCACCCTGGTGAAAACCAGTGGTGAATCCATTCAACCGCTCGCTGCCGCCTATCAGCGCCTCCTTGGCGGCTTCCTCGTGGCCCTGGTCATCTACGCGATCACGGTGTTTGCGCGCCACCGACTCCGTCACCGCCAGCCGCGCCCCGCTGGAGTACCGACGGCTTTCGCCACCTCGCCGCTGCCCGCCCCTGTCTGGGTGGTGCTCAACGCCCTGTTCGGCCCGGTGCTCGGCGTCACCTGCATGCTGTGGGCCATCAGCCTGGTGGCCAACCCCGGCCTGGTGCAATCCGTCGCCGCCAGCGCCACCCTGCTCACCGTCCCCTTCGCCCGCCACCTGGAAAACTCCCGCCCGCGGGCAACCTATTTCATCGGCGGCCTGCTCGCCCTCGGCGGGATCGCCGGACTCCTGCTCACCTGAGCCACACCATCCTCGATGAACGGCCCCGCCACCTGGGCATCGACCTGCGGGAGTGGTTCCACCGATTATAGTGACGATCGTTCGAATCATCGGGCGCTATCGTTACATCGCACCCATGGCATCCCCATTCATTCTACCTGAGTCGGTCCCGGTCGCCTTTGCCACTGACACACGGCCTGATCCTTCAGGTTCTCGCCGAATTGCCAGCCGTCGTGGGCGGGTTCATTACTGCCTTCCATGTACCTCCCGCCCTCGCCGTGCATCTTGTCGCCGGTTGCACCGTTGGGATGCGCGGCCATCCGCTCTCCCTCACCCCCTCAACCCCGCCCGTTCCATCAAGCGGGCGGTCTCACGATAAGCTTCCTCCACCCATGCCACGATCTGCGACGGATCGGGTGAGTATTCGAGTTCGATCGACACCACTCCGTCGATCTCCAATTCCTTGATCGCCTGTAGATAGGGTGCGAATTTCACAATGCCCCGGCCGGGAGGAAGGTCGCCGTGGACCTTGCCGTCGCAGTCGCTCACATGCACGTGGATCGCCTTGCCCTTGAGTGCCGCCAGTTGCTCCGGGCCGGTGTCTGACAACACCAGGTGGCTGATGTCGATGTTGGCCCGCACCCGGGGATGCGCGCAGTCATCGATGAAGCGGGTCATCGTTCGCACGTTGTTGAGCAGACTCAGCCGGAACGGCTCCAGCTCGAGCGCGATGTCGATTCCCCGTTGGGCGGCGTAATCGCCCAACTCCCGGCAGCATTCGACCGCCCAGCGCCATTGCTCCGCAGGCGGGATGACCTCCTTCTGCCACAGGTATTCGCCCAACACCAACAGGATGTTCCGCGCCTGGAAGTCCGCCGCCAGATCGATGAATTTCTTGCAACGTCGCACATGGAACTCCCGCACCGGATCATTGAAATCAACCAGACCGGTGGCCACCACGGGCAGCGAGATGATCGGCAGCCCCACCGCCTCGCAAGTGTCCGCAATGATCCGCTTTTCAGTGGCAGAGAGGGTCATCGCTTCCGTGAAAACATCCACGCAGTCGAAGCCGATGCGGGCGATGTGTTGGAGGCCGGTGGCGGTGTCCACGCCGGCCTGGCCGAACGCGCTGTTGATGATGCCGAGTTTCATGGTGGAAGATATTGGTCAGAAATTGGTGTCGGTGATTTCAGAGGGGGCGACGGCGCGATGTTCCGCCGCGCTGCGGACGGCGGCTTCGATGAGCGCGAGGGTGCGCAGGTGGTCCCGACCGCTGATGGCTGGGAGCTGCCCGGATTCGAGCGCGATGAGCAACTGTCCCATCGTCCCGGCGAAGGCGTCGGGAAACCAACTGGCCGCCGGAGTCACTTCGCGGAAGTCGCCATCGCCCTTGCGTGCGAAGCGGATGCTGGATGCGGTGGTGTATGGCTCCTGGCACCAGCCGATGTCGCCCAGCGCCAGACCGTCCAGGCCCTCGATGCGCCATTGGATGCGGAGGTCGCCGGGGCAGCCCTCGCGCGCCGGGCCGGTCCAGACATCATCGATGATCACCGCGCGCAGGCCGGACGCGTATTCCAGGATGGTGGTGCAAATCCCGTCATCATGCGGAAAGCGGGTTCGCGGATCCGGACGGATGCTGCAATAGACCCGCTCGGGCTCGCCGAACCAATGGCGCATGCAGTCCAAATGATGGATCGACATGACCCACAACGTGGCCGAACCCGTGGCCGCCTGCCACGGCTGCCAATGCGGAATGCCCCGCATGTCGATGGTGGCGAAAACCGGCTCGCCGAGGATGCCATTCTGCAACAAGCCTTTGGCCAAATGCACGGATGGATCAAAGCGCATGTTCTGATTCACCGCCAGTTGGATGCCCGCCCGCTCGCAGCATGCCACCACCTCAACCGCGTCGGCGTAGCTCAGCGCCAGCGGCTTTTGGGCCAGGATACCCTTGGCGGTGCCACGCTCGCACGCGGCACGGATGAGTGCGGGCTGCGCTTGGGGTGGCACCGCGATATCGAGCACTTCCAACGCAGGATCATCCAACAATTCGTCATAGGTCCCATAGGCCCGGGCGATGCCATGGCGGGCCGCCACTTCCGCCGCTTTGGCGGCATCGCGCGACGCGATCGCCACCGGTTGGAATCCGGCCTTCCGGTAGGCCGGGAGATGGCAGTCGTTGACGATGAAGCCGCTGCCCAACACGCCGATCCGGAAGTTCTTCCGGCGGGGCATGGGCGGGGAGTAGCTTGGTTCTGGTGCAGACATGTCGACTGGCGGATGGCAGCGTGCCTTGGCGTTGAAACTACCCGTTTGCGCCGCTGGGGCAAGGATTCCGTTGGTATTTCGACTTTCCGACCTTCTGACATTCAGGCTCATCCCATGACCCTCACCATCCCCGCCGGCACCCCATAGTCCATTCACTTCTTCACCGCGGCTCAAAACATCTTTTTCCCGCTCTGCGGCCCGGCTTTTGCTTCCACATGCGCGCCAACCTCAGAAGCAATTTCTTAGCAGCGGCCCTCATCGGCGATCATTGCGGTGCGCGGCGAGTGCTCAAACATCCTTTCGAGCAGCCGCAGAGCGTCCCGGATCGTGTCCCGCGAGACATCCAACTCCGCCGCCAACCGCGCGACGCCGGGCAGCAGCCCGCTCCACCGCCCCGCCCACAGGTCCTTGCGCAGGTGCCCGGCACTCAACTGCGCCACCGACAATCGATGCAGCGCGCTCATCGCCACAACGGGTAGCAAGATTCGGCCAGTCGTCGAGAAAGAACGAAAATCCTTGCGTCGCCCCTCAAATGTGATTTGCTGTCCCCGGAATTCGCCGGGTCGTCCTGCGTCTCTGCGGTGTGGAAAGCCCTTCGGCCTCTTTTTTCTTTCTAACAACCAAGCACATGCATACCCCACACCCTTGCCGCGTATCGGCTGCTGTCGTCATGGCCATGATGATTGGCGGTGAGCTTATTGCGGAGCCACCTGCGAAGCCACCGAATCTCACGCAAGGCAACACGGTTGACCGCAAGCAGGATGTTAAACAAGCCATCGAGGCCGGGCGCTTTGATGTGGATTGCAGGAACAAGACAGCCGAGGAGCTTGTGGCGGCGTTCAACAATTGGTCGCCAATGGTTCGATCAAGGGAGTTGACAATAAACTGCCTTATCCGGAATTTCGGGCGTTTTCCACAGTGCCGGATAACCATGTCAGGTGTTTGCCGGTCAATGTCCTCGAAAGCAATTTCTTAGCAGTCGCTCCTGCCGCACTGCCGGCCACGCCACCCCACCGCCTCCAATGAACCAAGACCCAGCAACCCAGCCGCTATCAACCGCCGCGAGGCCACTCACCCGCGCCCTGTCCCGGACAACCCTAACAGCCGCGTGGCTGGTCGCCGCCGCGTCCGCCCAGGCGGCGGATCTGCTACAACTTGGCGAGCGCTTCACCCGCAACCAAGCCAGCCTCGAGACGAATCTGCCGGACACGGTGGATGCCGCCACCGGCCAAGGCATCAAGTGGACCGCCAAGCTCGGCTCATCCAGTTACGCCCCGCCCGTCATCGCGCAGGGCCGGGTCTATGTGGGCACCAACAACGACAATCCCCACGACCCCCGCCAGCGGGGCGACCGCGGGGTTTTCCGCTGCCTCGAAGAAAGCTCCGGCAAATTCCTCTGGCAACTGGTCGTACCCAAGATCGGCGGCGATCAATACCTCGACTGGCCCAAGGTCGGCATCGCCTCGCCCGCCACCGTCGAGGGCGACCGCGTCTATCTGCTCACCAACCGTGCCGAAGTCGTCTGCCTCGACGTGAACGGCATGGCCAACGGCAACGACGGGCCGTTCACCGACGAGGCCCGCCACCAAACGCCCGTCGGGAAGGACCTCATCCCCGCCGGTCCGGCCGACGCCGATATTCTCTGGGTGACCGACTTGCGAAGCGTCGCCGACATCTGGCCCCACGACACCTCCTACGGCAACCCGCTGTTGCACGGCGATTTCCTCTATCTCAATTCCAACAACGGCGTGGACAACACCCACCGGGTCATCCGCAAACCGGATGCACCCAGCCTGGTCGTGCTCGCCAAGCAAACCGGCCGTCTCGTCGCCAAAGACGACGAACACATCGGCCCGCGGATTTTCCACAACACCTATTCCTCGCCCGCCCTCGGCACCGTCAACGGCCGCTCGCTGGTGTGCTTCGGCGGCGGCGATGGCGTGCTGTATGCCTTCGAGGCCCTCACCGCAATGCCACCGGACGGCAGCGTGGCCAACCTCAAGCGGGTTTGGAAATTCGACCCCGATCCGGGGGCCCCAAAAACGGATGTCCACACCTTCAGCGGCAACCGCAAGGTCTCGCCCTCCACCATCATGACCCCGCCCGTATTCGTCGGCGACCGCGTTTACCTCACCGTTGGCGGCGACCTGTGGTGGGGCAAATACCAAGCCTGGCTCATGTGCGTCGCCGCCGACCAGACGGGCGACGTCACCGCCACCGCCGGGCTCTGGTCCTATCCGCTCAAGCACAGTTGCACGACCCCCGCCGTGGCCGGCCCCCTGACCTTCGCGGCCGACACCGCCAACAAGTCCCTCCACTGCATCGAAACCGCCACCGGCCGGGAATTCTGGCAATACCCGCTCGGCAGCGAGGTTTGGGCCAGCCCCTTGGTCGCCGATGGCAAAGTCTATCTCGGCACCCGCCGCGGCAAGTTGTTCATCTTCGCGGCCAGCCGCGACAAGAAACTCCTCTGCGAAACCACCCTCGATTCCCCCATTTCCGCCGCCCCGGCGGCCGCCAATGGCGTGGTCTATATCACCACCGCCGAAACCCTCTACGCCCTCGCCAAACCCTGAGCCTAACAGTCGACGAATTCCCCCTGTAGGGGCGTTGATCACAACGCGGAGGGCTCTCTCCGCCCTCTCATCACCTGCATTTTGGCATCCACACCAGATGAAACTTGCAATCCCATCTTGTGCGGCATAAACTTCGCACGTCGCTCATTCGAGCCTCATTTTGCGTGACCTCGGGCGGCCCACGTGAAAGGTGGCTTTCATCTTATCAAGGAAATCACGCAGTCACCAAGGGCAGTAGTAGTCACAATAGAGAGGAGCATTCATGGAAGATATAGTTGGCCAAGTTTTATCGGTAATAATATTCGGCGGGTTGGCCATTATGGCGGTGTACCTTACGATCAGGAAATCAAGGGGCCATAAAACCAGACAACAAGCAGCTGATCGTCGCGGATGGGAATATCAGGCTTTTTCTAAGAATGTGATTGTGGCCGGGGAAACCTCAGATTCCCCCGACCACGCGGTCTTATACCGCCTGCGGGGAACACTTAACGACGCAAGCCCATGGCAAATCGAAACCAGATTCAGGCATACCAGGAATGGCACCACCGCCGTGGATGAATCGGCATCTTGGCAGACCCGATCTGCCGGCAACCCGAACCTGTATATCCACATCACACCAAAGACCAGTATCGGGGTGACGATCATCGGCGGCGAGAAAAAGGCCGAGCTCAAAAAAATATCTTTGGAAAGGGGGCTGTTTTCACTGGGGCTGGAGCTTCGCCGCTTGGGAATTGCTCCACCGGCGAACATCCCGGAAACCGTGCACCAATTTGATATCGGCCCTGAGGAGTGGCAAAAGCAGTATATTCTTTTTTCGACCGATGAGGGTGCAGCCAAGAGTCTGCTGAAGAGTAATCTTCAGTCCGCGCTATTGGATTGGGCTTTGCGGCATAAGCGGCCGTCACGACTCCCCACGGTCACCTTCTGTCCGCAAGGGGTGCAAGTCACGCTTGGGTGGACGGTTGAAAATATTGACACCCTGGACCAACTTGTTGGTCTAGGCGAAATAGCCGTACACGCCTCCAGATAAATTGAGGAGATGAGCGCTTCATATCGTGGCAGAAGCTCGGAAGGGACGACAATGGTAGTGACTATTTTTGATTTATGATTTATGATTTATGATTGCTGATTGCTGATTTATGATTGCTGAAGTGAGCCTGCCTCCCTGCTGCGTTTCACCACCTAACACGCAGATTTTTATTCCGACTCTTCAAACACACAACCACATGGTATCTCAGGGCACTGATATGGGTGCAGTCGATAGGCCGCAACGATCTCATTCTATCCGCCGTTGGCGGCGCAGATGCTCGCACCCGGGGATGAGGCCAAGGCGGCAGCCACCTTGAGCAGACGTCGGCCACGCCTCACATCCTTGAGGCCGGGGTTGGCAAATTCGTCTGTGAAATCTTCGGGCATGGGTGCGTTCGGTCACGCACACCCGGTTCAAGCGACCGCTTCTAGCATGTACAGAACTGTTTTCGGAAACTTTTGCACCCGTCTGGAACTCCCTAAATTGCTGCCAGGAGTTGCGTATAAAGACCAGGGTCCGGCCACCGGGTCTTCCAACGGCCTTCACCTCAAAAGCAAATTTCTAGCTGACACCCCCTGATACCGGATGCGTTCATTGCGCTCGTCCGGATCAGCGGGGGCGTCATCTGGCCTTCGGGCCGGGCAGCCCTATCCCGGAAGCAGCCGCCAATGGGGGGTGGCATGTGTTCGAGATCTTTCCTTGCAAGCTCAAAGGTCTTGGGGAATTGTAAATGAACATGAACACAGCAAGAAGATTGTCTGCCGCCGCCTGGGTGGTGTTTTGTGCCTTGCTATGGCCGCATGGATCGATGGCGGCACCAAGTTCGCTGGTCTACGAAGGCGGTGGCGGAAGGCTGGCCTACGCGCCCTACGCCAACCAGGGCGAAACCAATGCGGTGAACACCAAGAGCCGGGGACCGCGCCCAACTCGTACTTGAAGGTCGGGCCGAAGTAGCGGAATGGGTATTCTTTCGAAGTAAGGGATATTGCCCGATGAGTGCCGCTTCAACCCCACGTATCCCGGTTCCACATCTTCGTTTCAGCTTTTACCCAGCCACCCCCAATTTTTCCCCCGCCTTCCGGCCACCGGCTTTTCCCAAGGCTTTCACCCGAAAGGCAAATTCCTAGCAATTCCATGAAACACCAAAACAGCATGAAAATCGAACAGCATCCACGATTCGCGATCGACGACCCCGTTTCGTTGGGCAGACGCATCCTCGCCCCGTTCGCACGCATCCTCGCCCGCGCGGCTAAAAGAGAAAGGGTTGCTACAATGAGGCTGAGGAATCTCGGATTGCTTTGTGTCGTGGCAGCAGCGGTGACGCAGTCCGTCGTCCCGGTCCGGGCCGAAACGATTTCGCTGACAGGCTGGAACCAAGACATCATCGCCGAGAAGACGGCGGCCAACCCGCAAGCAGGGACAACGACCAATGTGGCGTCCTGGGTGTGGTACGAACAGGGCGCACCCAATTCGTCGCAGGGTTTGCCAGGCGGCGGCTTGATCACCAGTGTGTACGGGGCTGGCGTCCGGTTCCAACTTCAGCCGTACAACGGTAACAATGCGGTGGTACTGGACAGCGGAACCACCACGGCAACCGTCACATTGTCGTCGCCGAAGAAGTTTACGAGCCTGCAATTCCTGAATTCGGGACAGGGTGTCCCCGGCCCCACTTGGAACGCGCAGTTGAACTTCAGCGATTCGACATCCACCACATTGAGCAACGTCACGGATCCGGACTGGACAAAAAATGGCAACAACGCCAGGACGAGTGTCGGTTTGGTCGCACGGAATGCGTCGTGGTCGGGTTTCTACACCGGCACCCTCAACCTCTTCGAGCATGACTTCACGTTGTCCCCAGGCGATCAAGCAAAAGTCCTGAACTCGATCAAACTCACGAGAACCGGTGGTGGAATTCTCATGTTCTTCGCGTTAAGCGGCACGGCCGTCGTTACCGGACCCACCATCACTGCACCAGGATCGCCGCTCTCCGCCTTAAGCACCATCTATGGCACGGCTTCAAGTTATACCTCCTTCACGGTTTCAGGCGTCAATATGACTGCGGGGATTCTGGTGACGGCGTCGGCGGGTTTTGAAGTTTCCCAATCCAGCGGCAGCGGTTATGGCTCAACCACCACCGTCGGCTCGTCCGGCACGATTGCGACCACCACCGTCTATGTCCGCCTCGCCGCTGCGGCCCCGGTGGGCACTTACAATTCTCAAAACATCGTGCTGTCCATCAATGCCGGTGCCGCGACCATAGCCTGGACCGTGCCCTATGGCTCCTCCGTGACCGCCCTCGCGCCCACCTACACGCTTTCTTCCGCCCAGGCCACGGGCAGCCCCGTGTCCGGCACCACCCGGGACTTCACCACCCCGCAAATCTACCGAATCACCGCGCAGGATGCCACCTACAAGGACTATACCGTCACGGTTACCGTGGCATCGGGGATCCATGCGGTGGATTTGACGGGCCCTGGTGATGGCCCCCAGTTCGGCACTCTTTTCAGCGTCGGCTGGGATTTTACGGTCAACCAGACGATCACGGTCACCTCCCTGGGGCAATTCGATCCGGATAAAAACCCGCAAACCAACACCGTGGCCATCTATCAAAGGGGCGGGGCGAAACTCGCCTCAACGTCCGTCCTCGCCACCAGTCCGGCGGAGTTAAGCGGCACCTACTCCGCGCGCTACGCCGCGATTACCACCTTGGTGTTGCCCGCCGGCAACTATGTGGTCATGAGCACGCAAAACGGCGATAATTTCATCGCTCCAGGGGGATCCCCCACCGCGACTTTCGGGACAGGGATCACATGGAACAAAGGCGTGGCACTCGGCGCTGGATCCGCCGCTGGGCCATTGCCGGCCACCGCTCCGGCAAACTGGCCGATCGAAAATGACACCACATTCCGCTACTTCGGCCCGACCTTCAAATACACCACCGTCCCTCCGGTTCCGCCGACGCAACTGGCAATCCCCACGGTGAATGGCGGGGCCAATCCGACCGTCGGCACGGCTTTCAGCGTGGTGGTGCAGGCGCGGGACGCCGGTGGCACGCCGCAAAATGTGACTGCCGCCACGGTCGTGAGCCTCAGCCTCAAGACCGGCACCGGATCCTTGGGCGGCACCCTCAGCGGGACCCTCACTGCGGGAACGAGTTCGGTGGCGATCAGCGGAATCACCTACAGCAAGGCGGAAAGCGGGGTGGTGCTCACCGCCACAAGAACCAACGGTGACAGCCTAACGGCAGGGGACAGCGCGGCGTTCACCGTCGCCGCTCAGCCGCCACTATCCACCTTGGGCGCAATCATGCCCATGGGCGACTCGATCACGCTGGGGGTCCCGGTCGCCGGCGGTTATCGCGACCCCTTGTACACCCTTCTGAACAACCGGGGAGACACCTGCACGTTCGTGGGTTCGTTGACCGACTACGCGACCTCAACGCTGAACGCCGCCGGACAGGCGCATCACGAGGGCCACAGCGGCTACGTCATCGCAAACGGCGGCGGGCGCAGCGGCTTGGACGAGAATCTGGCGGGGTGGATCGGACCCGGCGCGGCCAACCCGGACAAGATCCTGCTGATGATCGGCAGCAACGACATCAACCTCGGCTATGACATGGCCAACGCACCCACCCGCCTGAGTACCCTCATCACCCACATCTATGGTTACCGGCCCGAGGTGAAACTCTACGTCGCGTCGATCATTCCCATGGTTGGACACGAACCCGACGTGCAGGCCTTCAACGCCACCCTCCCGGACATCGTGGCCAGTCACCAAGCCCTCGGGCGGGATGTGGTCTACGTCCCCATGTACGAAGGGATGAACATCAACACGGACTTGTCCGACGGCTTGCATCCGAACGCGCTCGGTTACCAGCACATGGCGCAGGTCTGGGATACGGCGCTCCATCCGGACTACTCCACCTGGGCCAGCGCCCACGGCGTGGCCGGCGGCAAGAACGCCGTGGGCCCCGACGGCATCTCGAACCTGCTCCTCTATGCCCTCAACCTCAAACTCGACGGCACCAATGGCTCGCCCGGCACTCTAACAGGCAACGTGCTCAGCTTCACCAAGCGCGCGGAGGCGGTCGCCAACGGGGATGTCACTTATGCGATTGAATCGTCGCCCGACCTCCAGGATCCGTGGACCATCGTCTCCCCGGAGGTGAACGACGGCACCACCATTTCCTTCACCCTGCCCACCGGCGAAGGGACGATCTTCGCCCGCCTCAAGGTGACGTCGCCGTGAACTTCTTTTCCCCCGCCCTCCCGGTCCGGCCACCGGCTCTTTCATCGTCCTTGATGCCACGACCGGGTTTAAGCCAGGGGCCAATGCGATCGGCGTGATCCTCGGCAACGGCTTTTCGGCGACGCCGGGCTTGGGCTATCTGCATTGGTATGGCAATGGAACTGGTGGCAGGACATGCGCGACAACCAGCGTAAAGATGGCTATCTCGGTTCAGTCATCCCGCTGGTCGACCGGGTGCTCGATGACTGCAATTGCGTATGGTGGAACGGCATGATCGTCTATACGCCGTGGAATCTCTACGAGTATTATGGCGATCCGCGCTTCCTGGCGGAAAGCTATCCGGCGATGGTCTCGTCCATGAATTGGTTGGCGACCCAGGTGGACAAGGACAAGATCGTCTCCTGGGGTCTGGGCGATTGGATCGAAGTCGGTTCCACCAGCAGTCCCAAACGGACATCGGTCGCGATCACCTCGACCTGCGGCTACTATTATTACGCGACGATCCTGAGCCGGTCGGCGCCTATCTCTACCGGGTGCTGGCCGGGATCCACCCTGATCCGGCCGCGCCGGGCTTCAAGAAGATCCTCATCAAGCCGCCGACCGTGGGCGATCTCACCTGGGTCAATGGCCATCATGATTGCCAGTACGGCCGGATCGTCAATAAACCCGCCAACCCCTGCTACCGCTCTCCGAACCGCTCTTTCGCCCCTCATGCGCACCAAGTCAGCCGGAGGACAGAGGGCAGGAGGCAGGAGGCAGGAGGCAG
>JAIPKB010000198.1 GCA_021733795.1 Akkermansiaceae bacterium
GGTTCGAGTTGTTCGCGGGCGGTGCCGCGCTTGGCGAGGCGCAGTTCCTCGCAATACCGGAGCATCAGCACCGCTGCGGCGGGGAGGCGGTCGAAGTTCGATTGGTTGGGGTTGAAATGCAGGATCAGTTGTCCGGTGGCCGGCCCGCTGTTGGCCCCGTCGGCGGGCGGCGGCAGCGGACGCAGGCTGATCAGCGGTTTGGAACCGGCCCAGACCAGCACGGTGTCGTTCGGGTCGGCGGGGATCATCGGCACCGCCATCACGCTGAGGGATTCCCACACCAGACCGTCCACCAGCGGGTGGCGGATGGCGGCCACCGGGTCGGCCAGCGTCATGGCTGCCGGATCGGCGGCCCTGGACATCAGGATCGCCGGTCCGGTCACGGTGGGAAACAAGCCGTCGGCGCTCGCCGCGAACACCAGGTCCGGAACCTCGCCCGAGGCCGCCTCGCCCATGCCCGGCACGCTGCGTTCCACCCGCTCCGGCAACCATTGATAGGGCTTGGCGAGCTGGCTGCGGAAATACAGCGGCTTGGGTGCCGGTGCCAGAAACGGGAAACGATCATCCAGCGCGAACGTATCCGGCTCCAACACCAGACACAGCCGCGTTGCCCCGGCGGGCAGCGGACCACCGACGCTCGCCGTGCCACCGGCGGGAACCGCCACCGTGGCGGTCTCCGTGCGGTCCTTGCCATCCCACTCCAGGTGCCATTGGCGGTTGACCGAGCTGGAGCCATTGTTAGAAACCAGTGCCTGCCACGATACAACGCCCCCTTTCATCCCCACCGTGGCCCCGGTGCAACCGGTGTTGTCGATCGGCCGGCCCACGGCCATCAGCACGGCGTCGGCCGGCAGCGCCTCGCACGGGGTATCGGTGGCATAGACCACCATCCCTTGCAGTCCCACGCGCTCGCGGGCCAGATGCAGTGCCGGCCGCGGGTCCGCCACGCCCTCGACCGGTTGCCAGCTATCGAGCGTGGCGAGCATGGCGGAGGTTTCGCTTCCCGCGTAGAGCCGCGGCCGGGATGGGTTGGCCGGCATCACCAGCCACTCGATGTGGCGGGCCTGGCCGCGGTGTCTTTCGGCCAGCGCGGCGAGTTCGCGGATGAGGTCCGTCTTGAACACCCGCATCGAGGCGGAATCATCCACCACCACTGCCAGCCGCAGCACCGAGCCTGCCGCCGGCAGGCGCGGCTGCGCGAGGTGCGCGGCGAGCAGCAACGCCATCAGCAGTTGCAGCCACAGCGGCACCGAGGAAATCAGCCGGTCGAAGCGCCGTCCCATCCGCGCCTGGTCGCGGCGTTGCTCGATCAGAAACAAGGTCGTGACCGGAATGGTCTTGGTGCGGCGCTGCAGGAAATGGATCGCCAACAGCGCCGTCACGGCCAGCAGACCGAGCAATCCCCAGGGGTTGGCGAAGATGATGGGCATGGTCTAGCAACTTTCCAGCGCCCCGGCGGTCAGCGCGCTGGTGGTGAGTGCGGTCTCGAGCGGGCCGGTGGCGGGAATCCGCGCCAACGGCGCGCGGAACCGGACCGATTGTTCCTTCCAAAGCCGGAAGTGCGTCTGATAGGCGGCGTGATACCGGCGCATCGCGCCCGAATCCATTTGCCGGGATTCGCGCGCGCCGGACTCGGCGTCCTCGAAGTCGCACGGCCCGCGCCACCCGGGCGCGGCCTCCTCCGGCGCGAACGGGCAGAACACGATCCCCGTCCCGTGACCGTGGGTCAGCGACCGCAAGGCCTGGGCCGGATCACCGGCGAACAACAGATCGGAAATCCACACGCGCAGGCCGTTGGGCCGCAACCGCAGCAGATGCAGCGGCGGCATCGCCTGTGGCGGACCGGTTCCCGCCGGCAGTTCCTCGACCCAGCGCAGGGCCGCCACGGCACCCGCTTCGATTTCCCTAACCGCCTCGCCGCACACCAGATGCACCGCCGGCACCGCGCCCGCCCGCCGGGCACACTCGAAACCCAGGTGGAACAAGGCCGCCGTCCGCCGCGCCTTGTCCTCGGTTAGAAACATCGATGGCGAAACGTCGAGGATCAGATCCACCGCCGGGCGCACCTCCTCGCGGTAGAGTTTCATCGTGTATTGGCCAGTGCGGGCGTAGGCCTGCCAGTTGATGTGGCGCGGGTCGTCGCCGGGGAAATACGGCCGGTGGTCCTGGAAATCCATCGACACGCCGGTACCCGCGCCGGCCAACTCGCCGGCCGCGCCCTGCCACACGCGGGTGCGCAGTGGCAACCGCAGCCGCGCCGCACAGGCGGCCGCCTGGCGGGACGCGTCCTGCAGCATGTTGCGATCAGGGATCATCGGCGGGTGGTGCGGGTGGTGTGGGGTTCTCGGATTTGTTGTCCAGATGGCGGTACAGCGCGGCCACCCGCTCGCGGTGCGGCGCGGCGCACAGCATGGCCACCCCCCAATAGATCATCGCGCCCATCGATTCCAGCGCCAGCACCCCTCCGGTATATTCGTTACCCCCCAACATCAGAAAACCGCAGATTGGACTCAGGAGGATCAGCGGCAGCACTCCCTCCCGGCCTCCGGTGGCCGCGACAAGGCTCAGCAAAACGATCCCCACCACCAAGGAACCCATCAACGCAATGATATATGCCGCGAAAGGATTGCGCATCCGCTGCATGAACACCACCCGGATCGCCGCCGGCAACAGAAGGATGGCAAAGCACGCCGCCACCACCGCGGCCGACTCGTCGACATCGACCGATACAAGAAGCTCTGTCGCAGTCATCAGCATGGTTGCCACACCTAGCAGAAGTACGTACAGCAGCCCATTGGGCCATCCGGGCAGCAGGAACCACCCGCCGATCCTGCCAGCCGTACCGAGCCTGTGGAACGGCCGCAGCACCGACGCCGTGAATTCCGACCGCTCGCTCACTGCATCGATCACCAGCAGAATGACTACGATCATCCAGAATGAGATAAGCATCCCGGTCAAGTCGGGCACCAGGAAATACAAAGTCCCCAGCATCACCAGGCCGACGGTCCGCTTCATCGTGCTGCGGTTTTCCGCTGCCGGGGAGATATTTGTAGCCCCCATTTCCAATAAATAGTATCCGCAAAACACAAACATCAGGATCACGGCGGCAAGTGACCGGTATTGATCGGCGGTGGAAGGCGAAAGCACCGAAAAAAGACCGCCCATGCGGCGGAACATATAGAACACGCTGAATCCCTGCATTGACACGAGCAAAAACACCACCAATCCCGCAGCCACCAGGCCGCGTAGCAGCACCGACGGCGTTGCGGAGAAGCCCACCATCATCGCCGTGACGCTGGCGGAAACCAAAAACAGGAAACCGAGTCCCAACAACTCCGAAAACAGCTGCATCCCTCCCAGATAGTAACGCATGATCAGATAGGGCAGCACCGCCACCACCAGCAGTGCGGACTGGCTCACCAGCGCAAACCATTTTCCGGAGGTGATGCGCCAGGCGTTGAGCCGGGTGAGCAGCAGCAGGTCCAGGGTGTCGTTCTTGATCTCCGAGGCCAGCGCGTTGAGCCCGCGCAGCGGCTGGACCACCAAAAGCACGATCCCCAGCAGACCAAAGAAAAAGCCGCTCACCATCACGCCCGCAGCGGAATCCTCGGTCGGTCCCCTGTGCGCCGCCGCCGCCGTCAGCACCACGATGCACATGAGCACTTGCAGGCAAAGGAATGCGATCAGGAAAGCGGGTTGCCGCAGGCCCTGGCGGAGTTCCTTTACCAGGATCGGGCTCAGCCTGTCCGGGAAATCCTGCAGGATCACCTTTTCGGGTGGGGCGCTGGGGGTGGGGATGGGAGGCGGGGTCATTGGTTCGTTTGATCCATGCTTGCGGTGCGGTCGAGTTCGGCCAAGCGGCGGGAATGCGGAAAGCTGCGGACGAATGCCGCCACCCAGTAAGCCAGGCAGATGATCATCCCCAACAGGAACACTTCCTCCTCATCACGATAGGGAAAGTTGTCCAACGTCAGGAAACCGCATACCGGACAGATCGGAGTCACCCAGAACAAGATTTCGGTGGTCGTGGTGGTATCGGCAATGAGCGCGAACACCAAGCCGACCACCAGCATCCCGATCAGCGCCACCATGTAGCCGGTGAAAGGATTGCGGATTTTTCCGAGGAACCATACCCGCACCGCCGCAGGCATCAGCAGGCAGGCGAACCATAGGGTGACGAACGCGATGAACTCGTCGATCCCCGATTCCTCTACCAAATATCCAGCCTGCCCGAGCAGGAATGCAACCACCCCTAACACTCCGGCGAACCGCAGCCCGCTCGGCCAACCCGGCAACAACAACAGCCGCACCGGCTTTGCCAGCGGCCCCAGCCGCCGGAACGGGCGCAGCACGGAAGCGGTGAAATCCGGCCGCTCGCTCACCGCGTCGATCACCAGCAGCGCCACCACCAGCAGCCAGCTGACACCGAGGAAGGCTCCCCCTTCAGGAACGAGGAGGAGCAGGACCGCAAGCATGGCCACCCCGAGCAGCCGTTTGAGGGTGCTGCGGTTCTCCGCCGCCGGTGAAATATTGGTGGCACCCATTTCCAACAAATAGTAGCCGAAGAACAGACACATCAGCACCGTCGAGGCCAGGATCCGGTATTCATCGATGGTGGCCGGCGGAGGGAAATCCCACGAGGAGGAACTGCCGACCAGCATGCGCAGCAGTCGGGATTCCACCATGAACGTGAACAACAGCACCACCCACCCCGCAGCCACCAGGCCGCGCAGCAGCACCGAGGGCGTCGAGGAGAAGCCCACCATCACCGCCGTGATGCTGATCGAAACCACGAACATGAACGACAGCCCCATCAGCTCCGGGAACAGCCGCATCCCTCCCAGATAGTAACGCATGATCAGATACGGCAGCACCGCCACCACCAGCAGCGCGGACTGGCTCACCAGCCCGAGCCATTTGCCGAAGGTGATCCGCCAGGCGCTCAGCCGCGTGATCAGCAGCAGGTCCAGGGTGTCGTTTTTGATCTCCGAGGCCAGCGCGTTGAGCCCGCGCAACGGCTGGGCCACCAGGATCACGATTCCTAACAACACAAACAAAAACGAACTCATCGTCTGGCCGGCCCGCAAGGCGGCTTGGGATCCGCTCGACCCGCTCAGCACCGCCCCCATCACCACGATGCAGAGCAAGCCCTGTAGGCAGAGGAAGGCGATCACAAACGTCGGTTGGCGCAGGCCCTGCCGGAGTTCCTTCACCAGGATCGGGCTCATCCTGTCCGGGAAATCGTGCGGAACCGCTGCCGGCGCGGCGGCCGCGGGCGCGGTGGCGGGGATGAGAACGGGCGGCGGGTTCATGGTTTTGTTTGCTCCATGCTGGCGGGGCGGATGAGCGGCGGCGGGGCGTGGGCGGTCCGGGAGACCATTTCCATAAACGCGGCCTCCAAGTTGCGCTGTTCCCGGTGGAACTCGATCACCGGCAGGCCGTCCTTGATCATCCGTGCCAGCAGTGCGGCGATCTGCACGGGATCTTCGTTGGCCATGCGCAGGCGACCGCCGCTTTTCGTGGTTTCGACAAACTCCAGATTCGGCTGCATCCGGCACCAATGCGCCAGCGCGGCCGGATCCGCCGCCAGTTGCACATCCAGCAAGATCCCGCCGTTGGACTCGGTGTGGCGCAGCAGCGACTGGGCGTCGCCATGGTGGACGATTTTCCCGTGGTTGATGAATACCAGCGAGTCACACATTTCACCCAGTTCGGATAGAATATGTGAGGAAATGAAGATCGTCTTGCCCTCGTCGGCCAGCAGGCGGATGAGGTGTTTGAGTTCCACCCGTGCCTTCGGGTCCAGCCCGGCCGCCGGTTCGTCCAGGATGAGCACCTCCGGGTCATGGATGAGCGCGCGCCCGAGGCAAAGCCGCTGGGTCATGCCTTTGGAAAGTTTGTCGGCCGGGCGGTCGCCGATCACCGCCAGATCGGTGAACTCCATCACTTCCGTCACCCGCTGCCGCCGCTCGGCGCCGCGGAATCCCAGCGCGCGGGCATGGAAGTCGATGAACTCCGTCACGCTCATGTGGGCGTAGACATGGAAATGGTCCGGCATCCAGCCGAGGCGGTGGCGCACTTTCCATGGTTCCTCCACCACGTCCACCCCGCCAATGCGCACGTTGCCGTGGGTCGGGTAGTCCAGCGTGGCGAGGATGCGCATGGCGGTGGTCTTGCCCGCGCCATTGGAGCCGATGAAGCCACACACGCAGCCGGCCGGAATTTCAAACGACACTCCATCGACCGCACGCAGTTGGCCAAAATGGCGGTGGAGGTTTTCGACTTGGATGGCGGGGATCATAATTTCGGTTAGGGTGTGGCCACGGGTCCGGTGACGATGCCGCGGGTGTCCCACTTGATGCTGCGGTGGGTTTCGATCGCCGCGACGCGCGGTGCAAGCGCCACGAAATACCCGGGCCGCCTGGTTGCCGTCTCCAAGGCGGGTTCGTATTCGGCGGGAGCGGCGCCGGTGAATTCCGCCACGGCCGCGGCCATCTCCTGTTGTGTGGCCGGGGCGAGCGCCACCGCCGTGCCTTGTCCCAGCTCGCCGCATTTCCACCAGCTTTCACCATCCGGTGCCAGCCAGTAGCAACTGGCCAGAGGAAAATCAAACGCGGAGGTTAAAGTGGGCCGCTCTGTGGTGCCACCCAGTTCCAGCCGTCCCCTGCCGGGCCGCGCCACCGCCAGCAAAAACCCCTGCTCCTGCCGGCTGGAAAACCACGGTCCCTCGGCGCGCACCTTGTCCGCCTCCAGGCTCACCTCAAACGATCCTGAGAGATGGTCCATCGACAGCGGCGCGAAATACGCGGCCTCGGGAATCTCGAAACCCGTGCTGAACATCGCGCCGCAGCGGCTGTGCTGGTGCTGCACCAGATAGGCGGTGTTTTCCGCGGGCACGCTCTCCAACCACACATGGCGGCGTCCCTTGCCGCCCAACCCATCGCTGAGCAACACCGCCACCACCAACAGCACACCCGCGCCCAGCGAAATCAACGGGGTGGTGAAAAACAAGCGGTGCCGCCGCCGCGCCGGAGCCAGCAAAAACAAATTCACCGGCCCCACCAACACCGCGAACGCCAGCACCACCAAGATCATCAGCACGATCACTCCCTGTCCCATTCCCGCCGCGAACAAGCCCGGCGCACGCACTTCCCATTCGTTCAACGTGTTCCCCTCAATCGCGCTGTGAAACCAATTGGAGTCACGCTGTTGCTCCAATTGATCAAGGGCGGACGAAAATGTGTCGCCACCTTCTTGGGTCAGCATCTTCACTCCCCCGCGGGAGACCATCCCGCCCGTGGACGCACTATCCGGCACCGGCAGGCCGGAGAACGAGCCGGGCGTTGCATCCGCCACCACCAGCCTGCCGCCAAGGCGCACCCACTGCCGGATCGCCGAGCGTGCCGCAGGTGCCATGCCGTTCCACTCGGATTCCTTCACGACCAACCCGGAATATCCCGCATACGCCCGCCAGTCGGACGGTGCCAACGTGCAATCAAAAGCAGTGCCGCCGCTGCTCAGGCTCAGCCCGGTCGAGACCAGCGGGTCGGTGCCGCCATTGCGGCCGCCGCTCCCGCCAAACGAATTGCGGACCGATCCACCGCCCGCGCGCTTTGCCGATAGATAAAACGGGTTGCTAGATGATCCGTAGTAGGTGGTGGTGCCACCCACCAATAGAATCGAGGCGCGCGTCTGCCGGGTCTTGGCTAGCAGTCCCACGCCGCTGCGGAAGCTGCCTCTTCCATAGCCGGGCGCTTCCATCATCAGTTGCCATTCCGCCGCTTTTCCCCCGGCCTGCTTCAGCGTCACCTCCAGCGGCACGAACGACCACCGCCCGTGCGGTTCGAACGCCGCCTCCACTGCAATCCCGGCACCATCCGGATCGGTGTGCGATAGGATATTCTCCCCCGCCCGCAGCGACGGGATCTTTACTAACAGAAATATCAACCCCAGCAGGGCCACCTTGCCCGGATACCCGCCGGGTTTCATGCGTTTGATCATTTCCCGTGGGTTTCTGGTTTGGCGTTTTCGGCGAGCGTGCGCGGCAGGCCGTCGGCGGACTCCGGAACTTCGGCTAACAAATCGGTGATCACCGCATCGCTGGTGCGGCCTTCCATCCGGGCCTGATAGTCCAACAACAAGCGGTGGCGCAACACCGGCGCGGCGACCGCGCGCACGTCCTCGAAGCTGGCGTTGGGCCGGTCGTGGATCAGCGCGCGCGCCTTGGCGGCGGCCGCCAGGGCGAGGGCCGCGCGCGGGCTGGCACCGAAGCGCACCTGCGCCGAGGCCTTGCTCTGGCCCGGGTGGCTGCCATCGACCAGCCGCGCGATGTAATCCGCCACCACGTCCGGCAGGAACAAGCGCCGCGCCAGTTCGATCAGGTCCACCAGGTCCTCCTTGCGCAGCACCTGATGGACTTCCGGTGCCCGGCCGATCTCGCGGTTGAGCACGATTTTTTGCAGGGTGGCCGCATCGCCGCGCCGCACGTCGAGTTTGAACAGAAAGCGGTCGAGCTGCGCCTCCGGCAACGGATAGGTCCCTTCCAACTCGATCGGATTCTGCGTGGCCAGCACGAAGAATGGCTGAGGCAGCGGATGGGTTTCCCCGAGCACGGTCACCTGGCCCTCCTGCATCGCTTCTAACAATGCCGACTGCGTTTTCGGCGAGGCCCGGTTGATTTCATCGGCCAGCACCAGCGGCGCGAACAGCGGCCCCGGCTGGAACACAAACACCCGTTTGCCATCGATTTCCTGGAGCACCGGGTTGCCGGTGATGTCGCCGGGCAGCAGGTCGGGGGTGAACTGCACGCGCTTGGTCGGCAGACCCAGCGCGCCGGACAGGCCCTTGACCAGCTCGGTTTTGCCCAGTCCCGGCAGGCCTTCCAGCAGCAGATGGCCGCGGGCGAGCAGGCCGATCACCACCAGTTCGATCAACTCCCGCTGGCCGTAAAGGACTTCGTTGAGCGCATCTAGCAAATGTTGGATTTTGGTGGCGGCGGCGGCGATCTGGGATTCGGATGGGGGTGTGTGCATGCGGGTGGGGGTGGGGCGGTTCAGGGCGTTTTCGGCTCCGGCTGCTCGTTGAAGAATCGTTTGAGCGCCTCCTGTTCTTTGGGGTGAAGTGACTCCTGCCAGGTGGTGTTGCCGCCGCCGCTGCTGTCCGCCTTGCCGCCGGCACGCAGTGCCGGACTGGCGCGGTCGATTTCGCGCTCCACCTCGGTGGTGTCCAGCACCTCGCCCGGCATCGTCCGCGAGAGATCGGCGGATTCCAAAACCTGCGGCTTTTGCGCGTCGGCCGCATGCCGCTCCTTGCCAAACAAATCATCCGAGGTTCCCGGTCCGCGCGCCACCCCGCCGCGCCCCGGGCCATCACCATCGTCGCCGTCCTCGCCCTCACCCTCGCCTTGCCCGTCTTCCCCATCCTCGCCACCCGGGCGCCATTCGCCGAGTTCTGCGGCCGCCTCGCGCAGTTCGTCGATCATTTCCTGAAGTTTCTCCGGATCCATCCGGCCGAGTTGGTTCGGGTCGATCTCGCGGAGTTGGTCCAACATTGCCGGGGTTGGTTTCATTGCTCCGGCCTTCATCGCCTCGACTGCCTGATTGAACTGGTCCTGGAGGTTGGCGCGCGCCTTGGCGGTGAGGGCTCCCTCGCCCTCGGTGAGGCGGGATGCGCCTTGAGCGGCCTGGCGGAGGTTGCCGCGGAGTTCGGCGGCTGCCTGCAAGTGGGACTCCCGCATTTTGTCGGTGGCCTCCAGCGAGCCGTGGGAAAACCATTTCTCGGGTTCCTGGGCGCGGAGTTCGTTGATTTTCTCGCGGGTTTGATCGAGCGACTTCGGGTCAATGATGTCCTCGCGGCCCAACTTCTGCAGTTCGGCCTCGGTGGTGCGCCAGGCTGCGGGTTCGTCCGGTGCCGGTTTTCTGCCGGCCGCGGTGACCGGCACCCACCATGCGGCTGCCAGAAATGCCGCCGCCGCCAGCACCGGCAGCAACGTTTGGCCCGGTGCCCAGCGGATGCCATGATCCGGCTTCGCGGGTGGCTCCGGCCACTCGCACGCGCCAGCCGCAGCGGCACTCAGGCGGTTGTGCAATCCCATCCGGCTTTCCAACCGCGTCATCGCCCCCGCCAAGCTGACAAACCGCCGCCGGGCCGCGCGCCACGCCCACACCAGCACCGCCGCCACCACCGCGGCGACCACCCAGCCGCGCCAGGTTTCCGCCTCGGCCGGCCAATACCGCCGTGCCCACAGGATACCCCCCATCAACCCGAGCGACGCCATCACCAGCGGCGTGCCGCAGCATTGCAGCCACCAAGCGCAGTTGATCTTCCGGCGCAACCCGCGCGCCGCGCGCCGCCATGCTGGGGAAAAGTCAGACATTCCGACCCCTATCCTCCACATTCCGCCGCCCCCGACAAGCGAAAACCGGGGTTAGAGCACGTCCGGGGTGCGGGAGAGAAACGTCAAAGCAGGCAGGGACCGTCTCTCCGAGCGGTCCGGCTGGGGCGAGGCGGCTTTCCTTGAATCCCCGCAACACCCTCAACACCCGTATTCGCCAGCGGTTCCCCACAGCGGGAATCCAACAACCGAAGGGCGTTCTTTCCCACGCTCGGGGCCGTCCCCAACCGGACCGCCCGGAGGTCGGTCCCTGCCAGGGCCAAGGGTGAAACGGGTACTGACTTTTTGTCCTTCACCCCCACGCTCGCCGAAAAATGACTGGATCTATTCACGGCAGGCTGCCACCGATGGATCTGAAGAGTTCCGCGCCGCGGCGGCGGATTTCGCCGGCGGCGTTTTGCGGGGTGATGCCGCGGATCCGGCTGCCGGGGAAGACGAAGGTGAGCACGCCGGGACCGGGGATGCCGGAGACAATTTGGGTCTTGGCGGCGTTCCACGGGTTGAAGCCTAACGACTCGACCAGCGCGATGGAGCCTTCACCGATCTGGTCGTTGGCGCTGACATCGGCGAAGAGGGCGAACTCGATGCGGTCGCCCCAAATGACGGCGGCGATGTCGCCGAGCTGCAGGCCGAGCCGCCGGTAGAGGTAGTTTTCCTTCGGACGCTTGGTGGGTTTGTTGCAGCCGGGGAGGACGATGTAGGGGATGGTTTCCGCGTTCGGGAAACGGGCCTGGCCGGTCTGGCCGGGGATGTTGTAGGCGGTTGCGAGGTGGCCACAGGGGTCGATCTTTTTGGCGCGCGGCGAGCCGTCGGCATCGGTGGCGAGGTCGGTGTCGAGGAAGACGACGTTGTTGGCGAGGATGCGGAGTTGCTTGAGGCCTTTGATCTGCTCGCCGGGGGTGAAGGGTTTGGCGGAGACGAGGTTGATGGCGGAGATGAACTTGGCCGCGGAGGCGGGCGGGGCGTAACCGGCCGGGGTGGCGGGTTGGGTCGCCGCAACGGATGCGGGCGGCGCCGCCTCGAACCGCGCAACGCA
>JAIPKB010000199.1 GCA_021733795.1 Akkermansiaceae bacterium
CATGTCCTTGGAGATCCAGACCTGCGTCCAGCCCTCGCACGCGCCGATCCCGTCGGTGGAGGTGTAGAGATAATAGGTGTCCCCGAACTTCTTCAGGGTCGGGTCGGCGAAGTAGCCGGGCACCACGGGGTTGAAGTTGACGATCGCGTCCCAGGCGGCGGCACCCTCATCCCCGACGGCCAGCGCGGGGGATGCGAACGGCATTCCAAAGCCGAGGCAGAACGCCAACTGCAGGACGGCGGTCAATAATGCGGACATGGTTCTTTTCATGGATTGGTAATGGTTGGTTCCCTCTGTTTTTGTTAGTCCTTTCACAAGATGCCTGTTGTTCCCCCCTCGTCCATCACTCTCCGGTGGCAGACGTCTCCCCACCCGTCATCCGCCCGGTGTAGAATTCGTCGAACAGGGCGAATGCCTCGGGATCGTATTGGCGCAACCCCTCCCTGCCCTTTTCCGGTTTCGGCCCCTGCATGGTCATGTCACCGAAGGTGCCGAAATACCACATGCTGAGTTCCGCGAAGAACTCGTCCGGATTGGATCCGGCATACGAACCCACCCAGAGCCCCTTGGCCAGCGAGCGTTCCCGTTGTTCATCGAACTTCCGGCGCTGCTCCGGTGCCATGCCGGCATTGCGGATATTGTGGGCGAACTCGTGCACGCAGATGTCGCGGCCGCGGTAGTGATCGCCTTCGAGCCGCAGCAGGTTCTCCTCCCCGCAGGATGTCAGCAGGCCGCCAAGCCCGCGGGTGCGGGTGTCTACTGTCATGTTAGGCCCGCCGAACGGCTTGCCTTTCAGGTGGCGGTGTTCCGGCAGATCCGAGGTCACCTGGTCCTTGCCAGTGATATGCAGAGTGGCACCGGCCGACACCAGTTTGGCGAGCACCCCCGGCAGATCATGCAGCATCATGTCGAGCCGCTGCCAGGCCTCGAGCAATGCCTGATCGCCCACGGTCAACCCCCATTCTCAACCCCCATTCTCAACCCCCATTCTCCCGCTCTCCGAACCGCTCTTTAGCCCCTCATGCGCACCAACCGTGAAAAGCAATTTCCTAGCAATCTTGTGGAAAGCCATTCAAAATAGGGGTTTGGTTGCCAGGGAATGGCTGATACCGGGTTGGCGCACGTGAGCGGCTAACGAGCGGTGTCGCAGCGGGATGTGGGTGCAGGTGAATTCACCCTCCGGTCGCTTTGGGGGTCACAGGAAGGACCGGGTGTTCCGGTTGGGCGACGAAATTGGGGGACATGATCTGGACGCCGGCCTGGGCAAAGGCATCCTGGATTTGCTGATGGAGAGCGGAGAGGATGGCGCCCTTGCGCGTGATGTTCGCAGGGACGAAACGCAGGGAATACTCGACATAGAAGTCCGAGAGGGCCGTCTGGATGACGTTGGGCTCC
This sequence comes from Akkermansiaceae bacterium, assembly GCA_021733795.1. Taxonomy (GTDB): domain Bacteria; phylum Verrucomicrobiota; class Verrucomicrobiia; order Verrucomicrobiales; family Akkermansiaceae; genus Luteolibacter. The sequence continues at coordinate 1,396 of JAIPKB010000199.1, forward strand.
GGTGTCTCGCGGATGCCCGAGGTGCGTTCCGCAGCGAGCAGGAGGAGTTCGTGAACCTGCCGCCACGGCGTGTCGTATCCGATGGTGACGTTGGTGGCCAGCTCGGTGCGGCAGGCCCCGGCCATCCGCGAGTAGTTGATGGTGTCCTTGCTGATCAGGACGGCGTTCGGCACGGTGACGAATTCGTTTTTCGACGTGAGCACCTTGGTGGAAAGCAGGCCGATCTCGGTGATAGTGCCCTCGACATCGCCGACGCGCGCGAACTCGCCGGTGCGGACCGCACCGGAATAGAGCACGACGAAGCCGCTCATGATCTGGTTGACGAGACCGGTGGAACCGAGCGAAATCATGAGGCCGGCGAGCACGCTGATGCCCTTGAACGCCTCGCTGTCTGAGCCGGGAATATAGGGGTAGGCGATGACCAGGCCGAAGATCCAGATGAGCACGCTGGCGATCCGGCGGGTGGCGCGGGCGGTGTCGCGCGCGAGGATCTCGTTCTCGTCGGTGGAACTCTCGAGACTGCGCAGGATCTGGTCTGCCAGGCGGACGGTGCCGCGGGTGAGGAAGAAGAGGACGATGACGGTGATGAGATCGGGCAACGAGGAAAGCGCGCCTGAGAGCAGCGTGCCGCCGACGATGGCGACATTGTGGCCGAGGACATCCGCCCACGCGGCGGTGTAGGGGAACTGGGCGAGGACGGCGGTGATCCAGATGTAGGCCGCGGTGAGGCCGATGGCGGAGAGGATAAAGCCGGTGATGCGGCGCGAGATCTGAAGGAACGCCGGGCGGAGATCGAGTTCGTTGCGTTTGAGTTGGCGGATTTTGGTGGCCCGCCGGATGAAGTAACGCCGGATGATCCTGCTGAGGCGCATGAGCCCCCACAGGAAGGCGGCGAGCAAGAGGGTGGCGATCAGGCTGATGCCGGCACCCCGTAGAATCAGGGGCAGGCTCCGCTGATCGAGTCTGGCGCGGCGAAGGACTTCAAGGTTCTTGAGCACCTCATCGGCGGTTTCGTCGAAGGTGACGCCGTTATCTTGGTCGGCATCCTCTTCAATCAGGGTGAAGAGGAAACGTTTGCCTGAGAGGAATGAGACCCCGTGGATGCCACCGAGGCTGATTTTCTCCATCCGCAACGTGTCATAGAGCGCGCTTTTCGGCAGGTCACTGATGCGTTGGAGCGCCGAGTCCCGGCGGGCTTCGGGGGTGAGTGAGGCGATCGAGACACGGAAGACGGCGATGTCACGCTGCCAGACTGTCAGGGTCGCCGGTTGCTCCGTCGTTTCGATCCCTGGCTTTTCCTGGGCGGAAAGGGTGCTGGGAAACAACAGGCAAATGAGCAGGAGAAGCAGTGCGAGCCAGGCGGGCAGGACGATGACGAGGCCGTTGACCAACGCTGATTTGATGGCTTGTAAAGGTTGTTTCATTGGTGGGATCACGGTCCCGCTTGGATCGGGGGCAGGGCCGTGGTGAGGGATGTCAGTCTTTCTGCTCTGCGGAAATGAGTGGGTGAACGATGCCTGCGAGGGCACCGCCGACGATTGGAGCGCCCCGGAACAACCAGAGTTGCTGGATGGCCCAGCCGCCGAAGGCGAGCCGGAACGTGCCGAACATCTCGGGGAGTAGTTTGTTTTCCACGGTGTTGTTGGGAAATTGCCGGGCTGTTGTGCATGAGGGCCAGAAGATCGGTTCGGAGAGCGACCGAAGTGGGGAGGGGATTGTGCAGCGGTGCCAGCGGCACACAGTCGCGGATCACCGCCAGCGTCTCCGGCCCGCTCGAGCACGCTCGCTGCGAACGTCGAGAGCGAAGATAGGGGGTTCCCACGCCCCGGCAAGGAGAATCTTGGGGAAATCCTTGTCGGCTGGGACTTCCTGAGCGGCATCGTGTTTCATGACGGCAGTGACACCATCCCGATCGTTGGCACGCCGTTTCTAGCGGTACCCATTGCGAAACTTTGGCAGCTCTGAGCCAACGGAAGCGTTCGCGCATAGGAGTTTTCAAGGGAAGATCTCCGATTTCATCTCAACGGGGCCGGTTTCCGGCATCTGTGCCCAGGCGCGTCATTTCCGCCGCCAGCCAGGTTTCGAAGGCGGCGTGGTCGGCCAGATCGTATTGGAAGGAGCGGAAGCCGAAAGCGAGGCCGGTGGCGATGTTGGCCGGGAGGTCATCGAGGTAGAGGGTGCGGGAGGGGTCGAGTTGATAGGTGGGATTTGATTCCTCTCCGGTGTAGGGGTCCTCCTTCAGGTACTACCCATCAGCGCCTTGAAGTTCTCCTGCCCGGTCCCGACACCCGGATGCTCTCCGCAAGGTACGCCATGGCACATGAAACCAGCGATTTTGCCATTCCTTGCCTGTTATTGGAGTTGTGCGCGCAAACGACAGGAAAACCTGCACTAGTGATGAAATCGAGCCCGGCAGCACGTATGCGGGTTCATGATGACGATGAAGGTGCGTGTTCAAGAGGGCCGCCGTAACCCACGGCAAGCGGGGTCGTCGTGGTGGATGTTCCTGCTGCTGCTGGTCGTGGCTGCTCTTCCGGCGATGGCCCAGAGGTCCCCGGATTACTACACGGAGCCGCAGGTGTTCGGCATGCGGCCGAATCCCGCTGGGGAAAAGGAACTGGGGCCGATCGGTGTGACCGGGATCGAGGCGCGTATCTATCCGGGCGTGAAGGTCAGGGTCGAAGACACCCAGCCCGGCACCCCGGCGCACGGCAGGTTCAGCAAGGGGGATGTCATTCTCGGCGTGAATGGAACGATGCTGCAGGGCAGGCATCCGCTGGTGGTGTTGGGCAGCGCGCTGACCGATGCCGAGGCGACCGACGGGGTCCTGGTGTTCGATATCAAGCGCGGAGCCGAGGCGGAGACCCGCAAGGTGACGGTGAAGATTCCGGTGCTGGGCGCTTACAGCGGAACCTTCCCGCTCAACTGCGGGAAATCGCAACAGATCATCCGCAAGGCCGCCGAGTTCTATGCGGGCAAGGATCGTCTCGATAAGCATGATTTCCTCAACGCGCTGGCGTGCCTGTTCCTGCTCTCGACCGGCGATGACCAATACGTCCCGCGGGTGAAGGCATACTTCGCGCAGTTCCTCAATCCCGACGGCAGCGCCAAGCCGCTCGGCGACCACACCTGGCACAACGGCTACAACGGGGTTGCCTGCGCGGAATACTACCTGCGCACCGGGGATCGGTCGGTCCTGCCGATCCTCCAGCATTACTGCGACGACGCGCGCGACCGGCAGATGTACGGCATCGGCTGGAATCATTGGGGATACGGCTCCAATCCCGCCTACGAAGCCGGGGGCGGATTGATGCACTGTGCGGGCACCCAGGTGTTGCTGACGCTGGTCTTGGGCAAGGAGTGCGGCGTCAAGGTGGATGACAAGACGCTGCTGGGCGCGCTGCGGCATTGGTACCGCTTTGCCGGGCATGGCACGCTCCCGCTGGCCGACCAGCGCTACTGGATGGCCCACCTGCGCTCGGCCGGGCGGGACGGGGGAGCCGCGGCGGTGATGCACATCGCCAGCCACGCCAAGGGCGACGTGACGATCTACCAGAAGGCCCGCGACTATCTGGCCATGTCGGCGCTGACCAGTTGGCCGGAGCGGAACTATAACTGGGAGGTTTACTGGCAGAGCCTGGCCGGGCCCTTCGTGCGGGAGTTCAACCCCGGATTGTATTTCGAAACCATGCGGATGTTCCGCTGGACCTACGACCTCGGCCGGCAGGCTTCGGGAGCCTTCTTTTTCCCCAGGGACCACGACTCCCTGGATCCCACGGACCAAGGCATCTCGCTGGCGCTGGCCTACACCGCGCCGCTCAAGACCTTGCAGATCACCGGTGCACCGCGCTCGAAGCATGCCAAGGAGTTCACGCTCCCCGAGCACCTGTGGGGCAATCCGGCGGACCTGGCCTTCCTTGATCCCACGCCCAACGAGGGTTACCACCGGTACGGGCAGAATGAATCCATCCACATTCCCTGGCACCGGTTGCCCCACGGGCTGCAGGGCCAGTATGGCCCGGCCGCCGCCCGGGGCATTGAGCTGCCGACCATGCTGAAGAACGTCCGGCACGCGCGCTGCGAGGTGCGGGCGGCCGCCGCCAAGGCGTTGGTCTTCAATAAAAAGTTCGACGAGATCGAGCGCCTGCTGCGCGACCCGGATCCGCGCCTCCGCCGCGCCGCCCTGGACGGCATCTCCGACTGCAACCCGTGGTTCACCTCGCCTCCGACGGGCAGAAACGCGCTCGGGGCGGAAGCGTTCACGCCGGGTATGATCGATGCCATCAGCAGCATTCTGCGTGATCCCGCTGAGGCGTGGTTCGTGATCGATGGCGCAATGCTCGCGCTGAGCGGGGCACCGGTGGAGGCCATCAAGCGGAACATCCCCTTCATCCTGCCATGGACGACCCACGAGGACTGGTGGCTGCGGGAGTCCGCCTTCCATGCCCTGATGGGACTCCAGCGTGACCCGGTGTTGTTAGAGAAACACCTGCCGGCGTTGATCGGCGTGATGCTCCGGGAATACCGCTACAACCCGCGTCACCAGATGGTGGGGCGCTTGGAAGAAGCGTTGGCCAGGGTGGGCAAGGACAGCGCCGCTGGCAAGATGATCATCGACGGCTTCAGCCGGGGACCGACCGAAAGCGAGGTGCAGCCGGATGTCGGCCGCTATCCGCGATCCAGGGAGGGGACGACCAACATCATCGAGATCGCCCAGGTCGTCATCCAGCAGGCGCCCGAGGTGTCGGCGGATCTCGCCGAAGCGCTGGTCGAGAGCGGCCGACTGGCCGGCATGGAAACGGAAAGCCTGATGAAAATCATCAAGGGCCAGGACGGCCACGTCAGCGACCGCTTCGTCGGGTTGTTCCCGGCGCTGGAAGGCCTGGCTGCGCAGCAGAAATCCCGCCTCACCGACCTGCTCTACGACGGCTTCCGGCCGGAGTTGCTCAGGCGACTGGAGGCGGAGGGCGCCGGGGCGGACGGCCAGCTGCTGGACATGCTGGTGGAGCTGACCGCGCTGAAGAAACCGATCAAGGGCTGGCGCCCCGTCGGTTCGCCGCCGCCGCCGGATCGCGCCTGGCGCTACCTTTCCTTCGACCCACTGACCGAAAAGGACCGGCTGCACCCCCGGATCGGTCCGCCAAAGCGCCTGCGCGAAGTCACGATGCCGCAGGGAACCGACGGCTGGTTCCAGCCCGGGTTCGATGACAGCGCCTGGCAGAGCGGCAGATCCCCGATCGGTGTGGGTGAGTTCAAGGCCCACGGCCACGGGCGCGGCTGGACCTACCGGCCCGACTTTTTTTATGAGAACCACTCCGCCTGGGGCGACGGCGAGTTTCTCCTGATGCGCACCACCTTCGAAGCGGACGACCTCGATTTCGACTACCTGCGCATCCGGATCCTCTCGGACCAAGGGTATCACATCTACCTGAACGGCCAAAAGATCCGCAGCTACGGATGGTTCCAGCATTTTCCCAGATATGAGAACGTTCTGCTGACCGGGGCTCTGAAAAAGCACCTGAAAAAGGGCAGCAACACCCTGGCGGTCTTTGCCAACGTCCGCTTCGAGCAGGACCCGACCACCCAGGATTACCATCATGTCGGGCAGATCGACCTCTCGATCGAGGGGCTCAAGAAGGTGGATCTGGGGCCGGGCAAGTCGCCATGAAGGCAACGAAAAGAAATACAGATGATGCACGGTAGAAGACGAGAAATCCGGAAGGCGCGATGGGCGGCCCTGATCATCGGGCTGTCCAGCGTGTTGGTTGCTGACGCCGCCGTGGCCGATTCCTCCGGCCGGCCGAACATCCTGTTCTGCCTTGCGGACGACCAGTCCTACCCGCACGCCGGCGCCTATGGCGAGCCGGTGATCAAGACGCCGGTCTTTGACCGCATCGCCCGTGAGGGGGTCCTGTTCACCCAAGCCTACTGCGCCGCCCCGTCGTGCACGCCTTCGCGCAGCGCCATTCTGACCGGCCGGGACATCTGGCGACTGGGAGAGGGCGGGCAGTTGTTCGGAACCCTGCCGGCCGAGCACCCGGTCTACCCGGAACTGCTGGGCAGGGCTGGTTATCACGTCGGCTTCATGGGCAAGGGCTGGGCACCCGGAAACGTCACAGCCGGAGGCCGTGCCTCCGAGCCGACAGGACAGCGCTTCAAGAGTTTCCAGGAGTTCATCGGCAAAGCGCCCGCGGGCAAGCCATGGTGCTTCTGGTTCGGCAGCAGTGACCCGCACCGTGGCTATCAGAAGGGCAGCGGCGTGAAGTCCGGCATGGATCCGGCGATGGTGAGGGTTCCCGACATCTTTCCCGACACACCCGAGGTGCGCAGCGATATTTGCGATTACTTCTTCGAGATCCAGCGGTTCGACCGGCAAGTCGGCGAGATGCTGGATCTGATCCACCAGGCCGGGCAACTCGACAACACGCTGGTGGTGATCACCAGCGACAACGGCATGCCGTTCCCCAGGGCCAAGGCGAACCTCTACGACCTCGGCACCCGCATGCCACTGGCCATCCGCTGGCCGGCGCGCGTCCCGGGCGGGCGCAAGGTCGATGACTTCGTGAACCTGACGGACCTGGCGCCCACGTTCCTCGAGGTGGCGGGCCTGAAGCCGCCGCACGAAACGACCGGTCGCAGTCTCCTGGCGTTGTTGGAAACCACGGCGTCAGGCGTCGTGGAACCGGACCGGGACGCCGTCTACACCGGGCGCGAGCGGCACGCGTGGTGCCGCATCGACGGCAAGGGCTATCCGGCGCGGATGATCCGGACCCGCGATTTCCTCTACATCCGCAACTACGAGCCGGACCGCTGGCCGGCAGGCGACCCCCGAATGGTCACCAACGAAGGGCTTTACGGCGATATCGACGCCTCGCCCACCAAGGATGTCATCCTCGCGCGGAAGGACAGCGACCCGCGCCTGTTCGATCTGGCCTTCGGCAAGCGGCCCCGGGAAGAGCTATACGACTGCCGCAACGACCCCGGCCAACTCCGCAACCTGGCCGCCGACCCGGCCCACCGGAAGACGCTGCGGGAACTGTCCTCCCGGCTCACCACTCACCTGAAGGCAACCGGCGACCCGCGCGAGACAACGGGCGAAGCCCCGTGGGACGCCTGGAAATACCACGGCCGAAACAACTGGCAGATCCTTCCGGAGGGGCAATCAACCAATTAGAAACACAATGAATTCCTGTAAAATCAAAGCCACTTGCATGGCCGTCACGCTCGCGGTCTCACATCCTTTCGTAGCCGGGGCGAAGCCCCTGAAGGTCTTCATCCTGGCCGGCCAATCCAACATGCAGGGCCAGGCCAAGGAATCGACCTTGGCCGGCCTGGCCATGGATCCTGAGACCAAGCCGCTCTGCGACAAACTTGTCGATGGAAGCGGAAAGACGCGGGTGCATGACCATGTTTGGATCGCCGCCTTCAGCCGGACCGACGCGTGGGGCAAGACCGGTGATGCCGTGGAGAAGCACGGCAAGTTGACCGTAGGTTATGGCGGCAACACGACGGATGCGGAGAAACTCGGCCCGGAACTTGGGTTCGGCGTCACGATGGTGGAAAACCTCAAGGAGCCGATCCTCATCATCAAGACCTCATGGGGTGGCAAGAGCCTGAAGCTGGACTTCCGCCCGCCCAGCGGCGGGCCGTTCTACGACCATCCCGAAGAGGTGAAGGATCGCGTCACCGGCAAGGGACAGAAGATCACCGCGGCCGAGGAGATCGCGCAGAAGGTGGAGGCCACCGGCAAATACTACCGATTGATGTTGGAACACGTCCGCAGCGTGCTGGCCGACCCGGGCAAGTATTGCCCGGCCTATGATCCGAAGGAGGGCTGCGAACTCGCCGGATTCGCCTGGTTCCAGGGGTTCAACGACCTGGTCGGCCCCTATCCGACGGCCGATTCGGGCGACAAGAAGAAGGGGGGTGCCAAGGATTATTCGGAGTACAGCCGTCTCCTGGCCTGTTTGATCCGGGATGTCCGCAAGGATCTTTCCGCACCGAACCTGCCCTTTGCCATCGGCGTCCTTGGTGTGGGTGGCAAGACCGCAAATGAGAATACCATCCTCTTCCGCAAGGCGATGGCGGCGCCAGCCGCGATGGAGGAGTTCAAGGGCACCGTCAAGGCCGTGAACACGGCGGACTTCTGGGACGAGAAGCTCGGGGAACTCGAGGCGCGGAAGGCTTTGGCCAATGCGGATCCCAGGAAGCAGGGCCGAGGCCAGCGCGATCCGCAGGATCCCTACGCGGAACTGCGGCGGAAACTGGCACCGCTCCAGCAGGAATTGGCGGACGTCAAGGAACAGAAGGGAGGTGGCCGGAGCAAGGCGAAGATCGAGGAGATCTCCCAAAGGATACAGGACGTCCTGTTTACCCCCGAGGAACAGGAGTATATCGCCAGGAACCGGTCCAACCAGGGCTATCACTACCTGGGATCCGCCAAGACTTACAGCCGCATCGGAGAAGCCCTGGCCAAGGCCATTGTCGAAATGCGGGCGAAGGGCAGCTGAACCGAAAACATGCCTACCCCACCCGGATCGGCGTCAAAGCCGGCCGAAATGACATCACCCGGGAAAGCACCATGAGTGGACGAGAACAGCGGAAAACAAGGATCCTGCGAAAGCCGGCCGGCAACCCCTGATACCGGTCTCCGAACCGCTCTTTCGCCCCTCATGCGCAACAACCTGGCCGGTGTTTCGGTGGGTCGGTGGGTCGGTGGGTCGGTGGGTCGGTGGGCCGGTGGGCCGGTGGGCCGGTGGGCCGGTGGGCGGGAGGTCGGAGGGCAGAGGGGCGGGTCTGAGGTCAGGGGTGGCGCGGCTTCGCTTGAAACCACAAACTCCCCCCGATTTTCCTTGGCAACGGGGGAGGAAGGGCTACTTTCCGGGTCGAAGAGATCCCCCCATCAATCCAGCCGCAAACGCCCGGTCTTCTCTTCCTTTCAGCGTTTCAGCTTTCAGATTTTCAGCTTTTCAGCTCTTACCCCCTCTGCCCCTCATGCGCACCAACCTGGAAAAGCAATTTACTGGCAATCCCTTCTCATGGGGGGCGCGCGCACCCATGCGCATGACGGAACTACGTGGGCGCTTTGGTCATTCTCTGGCGGAAAACCGGAAGTCTGCCTGAGCAACTGTCTCCCGGAAAGTGACGGTTTCAGGCATCGGATCAGCGCGTGTGAAAGGGGGCCATTGTGCCCGTCACCCCGGGCGTCCGGTCGGTCAGGGCCGCGATCCGCCTGATGAGTTCCGTTTTGACAGATTGCAGGTTTGCATTGATTGCAGAAGGTGCCATATTGTACGCGTAAGTCGAACCCCCCAAAATATTATGGAAACGCTCAAACTCCTGCTGCAAAGCAAACAAGACGATTGTGCCCTGGCCAACGAGGTGGTTGCCGCCGCCGTGTCGTGGATGGGCACCCAATTTCACAATGCGGAGGTTTCGTACCACTACTCCGACGGCGGCGTGGGCCACGGCGTGTATGGGTATTTCCAGATCAAGTCCCTGCTCAAGGATACCGCCATCACGCTGCATCTCAAGATCGCGGAAATCAACGGGTTGGCGTATGCTTCCGTGGAGGTCCGGGTCCGCGACCAACACCAAGGCATCCTGTTCCCCTATTTCGGTGAATTCGCCAGCGAGGAGGGCAAGCTTACCCTGCTCCATTTCATCTCAGACTTCCTGCTCAGCACGACCCTGGATGTAACCGGCGTGTGACTCCGTCATTCATGACCCGGGCCTGATTGGGCCGCACCGCAAGGGCCAGCCATCGAACGGTCCCAAATGCCGGGATCGCCGGCCGGTGTTCCGGAGACAGAGGACAGAGGACAGAGGACAGAGGACAGAGGACAGAGGACAGAGGACAGAGGACAGAGGACAGAGGACAGAGGACAGAGGACAGAGGACAGAGGACAGAGGACAGAGGACAGAGGACAGAGGACAGAGG